>CAZIYV010000029.1:0-28663 GCA_964543575.1 uncultured Pelotomaculum sp. | reverse complement strand
CAGCATCGCCAGGTTGGCCGAAGCGGTGGCGGGTGAGCGGCGGCAGGAGTAGAAAAATTAGAGTGAAATCTAAGAAGAGCCGCTGGCGTCAGAAACCGGCGGCTCTTTGATCTACCAGATATTCTTGACCCATCCCGTTTTCCTTGTTATCCTTAAAATGTATTCACCACCCCCAAATTGCTTTTTTCAGGCAGAAAGGTGGGCAAAATGCAGAGTGTAGGGAAAAGCGTCAGGCGGGTAGACGCTGTTGCCAAGGTGCGCGGCATGGCCGATTATGTGGATGACGTCTTTGTCAAGGACATGCTGCAGGTCAAGGTTTTCCGCAGCACGATCGCCAACGGTTGGGTCAAAAGGCTTGATGTGAGCAGGGCCAGAGCGCTGCCCGGGGTAGTGGCGGTGGTCACTTATGAGGATGTTCCCAAACATACATTTCCGACCGCGGGCCACCCCTATCACATAGACCCGAAGCATCAGGACGTGGCAGACCGACACCTGCTGACCCGCAGGGTGCGCTTTTACGGTGATGAGATCGCCGCTGTCATTGCCGTGGACGAGATCACGGCGGTGAAAGCACTGCGCCTGATCGAAGCGGAATATGAGCAATACGAGCCTATCTTGACCGTAGAGGCTGCCTTAAGAGAGGGCGCGGTTGAGATACATGAGGGTACAAAAAACATAGTCGCACAGAGTGAATATCAACTGGGCGATTGGCAGGAAGCTTTTGCTCAGGCGGATGAGATCTTCGAAGACGAATTCAGCACGAGCACGGTGCAGTCGTGCGCCATGGAAAACCACAGCGCCTATGCCTACATGGACGGCAGCGGCAGGATCGTGGTCTGTACCTCCACCCAGATTCCCCATATCTGCCGCCGGGTGGTAGGGCAGGCTCTGGGCATCCCCTGGGGCCGCGTCAGGGTGGTTAAGCCCTGCGTCGGCGGCGGTTTTGGCAGCAAACAGGACGTGGTCGTGGAACCACTCGTTGCTTTTTTAACAACTGCTGTGGGCGGCAGGCCGGTCAGGCTGTCGCTGACCAGGGAGGAAACGTTTATAGCTTCCCGCGTCAGGCACGCGATTCATTTCAAATTTAAAACAGGCGTAAAAAAAGACGGCGCCGTTGTGGCCAGGGCCTTGACGGCAGTGTCGGTGAACGGGGGGTACGCTTCGCACGGGCATGCCATTGTCGACAACAGCGGTGAAAAGTTCAGACATCTGTACGATCAACAGGCGATCAAGTTTGAGGCGACGACTGTTTACACCAACATGCCGTCAGCGGGTGCGATGCGGGGTTACGGCATTCCCCAGGTGATGTTTGTGTTGGATTGTCACATGGAGGATATCGCCAGGGCACTGCGGCTGGACCCGCTGGCGTTCCGTTTAAAAAACCTGAACAAGCCAGGCTATACAGACCCGCTCCTCGGCATTGTCGTGCACACCAACGGGCTGCCGGAGTGTATCGCCAGGGGCAGGCAGCTGATCCGCTGGGATGAAAAGAAAGCGGCCTGGCGGCGGCAAACCGGGTCAAAACGGCGGGGGTTGGGCATGGCCTGTTTTTGTTACACTGCCGGGACCTACCCCCTGAACCTGGAAATCGCCGGCGCCAGGATTGTAATGAACCAGGATGGTTCGGTGCAGCTCCAGGTCGGTGCTGTCGAAATCGGCCAGGGCAGCGATACTGTTTTCTCCCAGACGGCGGCTGAAACTATAGGCATTCCCGTTGACATGATCCATCTAATCTCCGAGCAGGACACGGAAATCACGCCTTTTGATACAGGCGCCTACGCTTCCCGCCAGACGTATATTTCAGGCATGGCGGTGAAAAAGGCGGCGGCGGAAATCAAGGATAAAGTGCTGCGGCACTGCGAGGTCATGACGGGCATCCCACCCCGGGCTCTCGATATCGTGGATGCCTGGATCATTTACCAGCAAAACGGCGCAAGGATCATGCCGCTGGCCGAGGTGGTGCTTGACAGCTACTATAATCTTGCCCATGCCGCACCGTTTACAGCGGATGTCACCAACAGCGCCATGACTAACGCGCTGTCTTACGGGTGTACCTTCACCGAGGTTGAGGTGGACCTTGCCACTGGTAGAGTGGAAGTGTTGGAAATCTACAATGTGCATGATTCCGGCAAAATTATCAATCCCCAACTGGCTGAAGGACAGGTCCACGGCGGTGTCAGCATGGGACTGGGGTATGCCCTGTACGAGCAAATGATTTTTGATCCCGTTACAGGAAAACCTCTGAACAATAACTTTTTAGACTATAAATTGATGACTGCCATGGACACCCCTGAAATCGGTGTGGGTTTCGTGGAAACGGATGAACCAACCGCACCCTATGGGAACAAATCCCTGGGTGAGCCTCCCATCATGTCTCCCGCTCCGGCGATCAGAAATGCCATTCTTGATGCGACAGGGATAAAGTTTAACGAACTGCCGATGAACCCGCACCGCTTGTTTGAGCGGTTCAAAGCTGCGGGATTAGTATAGGGGGGCTGTGGGGAGATGTACGATATTGTCAGCTATGAGGAAGCCCGCAGTGTGCGGGAAGCAATCGCGCTGCTGCAGGCAAACCCTAGGGCCCGCCTGATTGCTGGAGGCAGCGACTTGCTGATCAAGATGTACAATGGGAAAATCACAGAGGCGGAACTAATCAGCCTGCGTGGGATAGCAGCCTTAAAAGAGATTAAAATGGAGGCGGACGGCACGATCAGGATCGGTTCCGGAGCTACTTTCAGCCTGATCTTCAGTCACCCGGTGATCCAGGAACACGTGCCTGTTCTGGCCGAAGCGGTAAGCAAAGTCGGCGGGCCGCAAATCCGCAATATCGGCACCATTGGCGGCAATATCTGCAATGGCGTTACCTCGTCTGACAGCGCCTCCACGCTATTGGCCCTTAATGCCGGGCTGCGTCTGGAAGGACCTGACGGGACACGTTTGGTGGACGTCCAGGATTTTTACCTGGGGCCCGGCAAGGTTGACC
The DNA here is from genome assembly GCA_964543575.1 of uncultured Pelotomaculum sp. Classification (GTDB taxonomy): domain Bacteria; phylum Bacillota; class Desulfotomaculia; order Desulfotomaculales; family Pelotomaculaceae; genus Pelotomaculum_B. The sequence goes on along the minus strand of CAZIYV010000029.1, from coordinate 25,680 downwards.
TGCGTCATGAGGAAGTGTTGACCGACGTCCTGATCACGCAGGAGAACTACCAGGGGTTTGGCGGCCACTCCTTCAAGTTGGCAATGAGCAATGCGATGGATATTGCCACACTGGGCTGTGTGTCGGTCTGTAAAATAAAAGATCAGAAAGTGATCGCCGATTTCAGGCTGGCCCTGGGTGTGGCTGCGCCTACCCCAATGCGCTGCCTGCGGACAGAAGAAGCTGTCAGGGGCAGGGTGTTCAGCGAAGAGCTGTTGCTGGAAGCAGGCAGGACCGCCGTTACCGAGGTCAACCCGAGGACTTCCTGGCGCGCCACGAGAGAATTCAGACTCCAATTGGTGGAGGAATTGAGTAAAAGAGCGTTCAGACAGGCCTTTATCAATGCCGGAGGGGTGTTGTCATGTTAGCAAAAAAAATCAGCTGCTCTGTAAACGGCCGGAAAGTCGAACTCGAAGTAGATGTTCGTGCATCTCTGCTGGATGTTTTACGCGACAGCCTGCACCTGACCGGCGTTAAAAAAGGATGTTCCGTGGGTGAGTGCGGCGCCTGCACCGTGCTCATCGACGGCGAGCCGTATGATTCCTGCATTTACCTGGCCGTCTGGGCTGATGGCAGGGACATCAATACCATTGAAGGTGAGTACAAAGAGGGCAGGCTGTCGAAAGTACAGCAGGCTTTTGTGGCTGAAGGCGCGGTGCAGTGCGGCTTCTGTACCCCCGGCTTCATTATGTCTACCACGGCCATGGCGCAGAGCGGCAGGAAATTTACCAGGGAAGAAATTAAAAAAGAATTGTCAGGCCATATGTGCCGCTGTACCGGGTACCAGAATATCATCAAAGCGGCCCAAAAAGCTTTGGAAGATTAGTTTGCAGGGAATATTGTTGTCCGCTCCAGGCAACCATAAGTTAAAGGAGGTGCCTGGTATGTCAAACGAAAAACCCAATAAACAGAACAATAAAATGCCGGCTGAAAGTAAGATTCACGAACCCCTGAGCTCTAATTACCCACCACCTTTCGAGGTTGATAATCCGACACAGCAGAATAAGGCGCCGGAATATTACGGCCATGGCGCGGTTTATGTCAGAAAAGATGAGCTTGAAAAATAGAGGATAAAGTTAAAGAAGGGCAAACGGGGACGGTTCTTGACTTGCCTCCAGGCAAGTCAAGAACCGTCCCCGTTTGCCTACGTCCCCGTTTGCCTACACGGATTTTATATTAATATGATATAATTGGAATACTTTAAAACCGGGAAGGTGAGGAAAGGAAATGAATATACTGGTCACCGGAGGAGCTGGCTACATAGGCAGTCATACCGTCCGGGAACTGGTTGCCGGAGAGCACCGGGTAATAGTGCTGGATAATCTCTCCAGGGGCCACGTGGCGGCAGTCGGTGGAGTTCTGCTGGTGCGCGGGGATACCAGCGATGCCCGACTGATGGAAGGACTTTTTAAAAAGCATAAAATCGAGGCGGTTATGCACTTTGCCGCCAGCAGCCAGGTGGGTGAATCGGTCCGCCAACCGTCCGGTTATTACCACAATAACGTGGTAAAGGGTCTAACCCTCCTGGACGCCATGGTGCAAGCGGGTGTACCATACCTGGTGTTTTCTTCAACTGCGGCTGTTTACGGCGAGCCGGAGAAAGTCCCGATTACCGAGGAGCACCCTGCCCTGCCCACCAACCCTTACGGGGCGACGAAACTGGCCCTGGAGGGCGCTATGCGCTGGTACAGTGACGCCTACGGCCTGCGGTTCACCTCTCTGCGCTATTTTAACGCCGCTGGAGCCGACCCGGCGGGAGACATCGGCGAGGACCACGACCCGGAAACCCACCTGATCCCGCTGGTGTTGCGGGTTGCTCTCGGAACCCTGCCGCATCTGGAAGTGTTCGGGGACGATTACCCCACACCGGACGGCACCTGCATCAGGGATTATGTCCACGTAAACGACCTTGCCGCGGCTCATGTCCTTGCTCTGGACAAAATGGCCTCGGGAGGCCCGTCCGCTGTTTACAACCTGGGCAACGGCAGCGGTTATTCGGTTCTAGAGGTAATCAAGGCCGCTGGAGAGGTCACAGCAAAGCCGGTTCAAGTGAAGTTTGGGGTGCGCAGACCGGGCGACCCTGCTGTTCTGGTGGCTGGTTCCCAAAAGATAAAGGATGAGCTCGGCTGGCAGCCGCGCTTTGTAGATCTGCACTCTATCGTTGATACGGCCTGGCGGTGGCACCTCAGTCACCCTGCGGGATATGAAGAAAGAAATGAACGCTGATAGGGTTTTTTTAATCGTAATTTTACTGATGCTCTCATTAGTGACAGGCACCCGGGCTGGCGGAGAGGGAAACCCTGCCGCCTCTTCACTGGAGGAGCGGGGAAAGGATCTGTCCAGGCAGACTGAACTGGGAGAGCGTGAAAAGGAACTAACTAACGAACTACTGACCTGGGATGTTAAGATAGAGTCTGCCCGGCAGGAGCAGGAAAAGCTGCAGCGGGAGATCCCTGTATTAGAGGGTTCCCTGGCTGGCGCTGAGATGGAGCTGGCTGCCGGCCGTGCGCGCCTGGCTGAAGGCTATGAGTGGCTGGGGCGCTGGGTAAATAGCCTGTACCGCCATGGGCCTGCCGTTTACTTTGAGGTGCTGGTAGGCGCTTCAGATTTCAACCAGTTTATTGAAAGGGCTGAGAAGGTTAAAATTATTATCGCGGCTCAGATGAAGATACTGGAAGAAGTCCGTCATCTGGCTGACCTGGTACAAGATCAGGTTAACGCTATCAAACAGACTCGCGCTGAATTGTCTGCCAAAAATGAAGCGCTCTCAGCTCAGCTTAAAGAAATGGAAGCGGCGAAAACAGGCCGGGAACAATTCCTTGCCGATCTCAGGCAGCAGTCCGCCGGCTTCGCGGAAAAGGTGATACTGGCGGAAAAGAACTGGTATCATTCTTTAAACTCCCTCCAATATCTTCTTGCCCACCTGAACTCTTTCCCCTGGAATAGTTTAGCGCCGGAAAGTATTGCTTTGACCGGCAGGGGCCTTCGTCTCGTTTACAGCGATCAGGAAATTAACAGGAAATTAGCTGAGACAGGTGATGCCAACCTGGCGGTACTCTCAGTGCGCAGCTACCCGGACCGGTTCTCAATTTCAGGTCCTGCTGCCGCCTCAGGCGGGCTGGACTTTAATCTGAGCGGTAATTTTTTGCTGGCCGGGCAAGGAAAGGTGCGCTTTCAGCCAACCGGACTGATCCTGGCCGGGGCGCCGGTAAGCGGGGAAGTGCTTGGCTTTGTTTCTTCAGAAAGCGGGTTGGCCCTGGATTTCGGGGGCGCCCTGCCAGGCTACACTTTAACAGAAGTTCTGGTTGAAGAGGGCCAACTGGTTATCTGGCTGGCGCCGGAATAGGGGCATCTAATCATCACTGTCCGGATCTTCATAGGCCCCAGGTTGGATATCATTCTGGAAGATCCAGGCGAACGCTTTAGCCTTTAACAGGGCGTTGTATGTAATTAAGGTGAAGGGCCCCAGAATAAATCCGTACACACCCAAAAGTTCATAGCCGGCATATAGGGAGACCAGCACGCTCAAGGGGTCGATCCCCATATTTTGACCGAGGATCTTGGGCTCCAGGGAGTGCTTGATTACTACCACTACGCCAAAAAGGATCAGCAGCCACAAGGCCAGGAAGTTGTTGCCTGTCATCAGGTTGATAATAATCAGCGGGATGAAGACCGTGCCCACTCCCAGGACTGGAACCGGGCTGAAAAGGCCCCCCAGGAGGGAGATGGTCACGATATAATCGGTGTGCAGGAAAAGCAGACCTATCAATATAACCAGGGTTGAAATGACCGAGAGAATTATCTGGGCTTTGATGAAACCGATGCTTGCCCAGTAAAGGTGGTCGATCATTATCCTCAGTTTACTGTGAAATTCACGGGGTATTAGTGATGCTACCTGTTTTTTTATTTTGACCAGATCTTTGCTCAAAAAGAAAGTGGCGATGAGCATGATCACTACGATCAGCAGCAGGTTTGGCAGGGAGGTGATATATGCCAGTATGTCCTTTACCAGCAGCGAGATCTTATCGGAAAAAATTGCGGTAAGGTTTTCAATGTTTTTATTGAATTGATCAGCGAACTCGGGCGGGAGTCCCTCGGTTACGGACTGAAGCTTTTCAGCAAGCAGAATAGACTGGGTCTCGATGACACGTGTGAAATGAGGTAAGTTGGCCAAAAACCTCGCCAGTTCCACAATCAGTGTTGATATGGCAAGCCAGATGACCACGGTTAAAACGCCAAGGGTGACAAGCATGGCTATACTTGTGGCTGCTATCCGGGACATTTTAAATCTTAAAAAAAGATTGACTACCGGCTCTATCGCCACAGCCAGTATTAAACCGAGGACAAAGGGCAGGAAATATGGTATCACCAGTTTGAAAGCAACAGCCGCAATGATCAGGGTTGCCGCCAGAATAGCCACGTTGATGATCATATTCCAGTGTTTCTTATAAAAATCCCTCATTTTTTCTACTTCCCCTTATAATATTTAATTCTAATCCATATGGATATTTTGTTGCAGATTGAAAAAATCCTTTAATTAAGTCAAATATTCTATATTATTGTCATATTTTTAAATAATGAGTATATTTTTACAAATTGCTCTTGACATTTTCTAGGATTTGACATTATTCTTTTTTAAGGTGATGTTTTAGTCTAATTTTTTATAAGGAGGGAGTAATTGCGGTGAAAAAGTTTTTATTAGCTTTGGTGTTGGTCCTGGTCATGATGCTGCCTGTTTCCGCTTATGCCGGCCATGACGAAAACAAAATTATTGTCTTTAAAGAGGGAATGGATCAGGATGCTAAACAGAAAGCCGTCCAGGATGCCGGAGGGGTGCTGCTAAAGCACCTGGACCTGGTCAATGGAGCGGCGGTGCGCCTGCCTTCATCGTTGGAGAGCCAATTGAGAAGCAGTTCCCTGGTAGAGGGCATATATCCTGATGTTGTAGTTCACGTATCGGGCAGATTTACCGCCGCCCCGTCCAAATCTACCCAGGAAATTCCCTGGGGGATTCAAAGGATCGGCGCGCCGGAAGCCTGGCCCCGTTTTGCAGGAAATGGTGTAAGAGTGGCAGTGATGGATTCCGGGATTGACCTCCACCACCCGGACCTGAAGCGCAATATTAAAGGTGGCTTCAACACTATTAATCCCCGGCAAAGTTTTGATGATGACTTTGGCCACGGCACTCACGTAGCCGGGACCATTGCCGCTCTGAATAATCACTTCGGTGTTGTGGGTACCGGGTATAAAATTTCTCTTTATGGTGTGAAAGTAATAGACTCGACCGGCACCGGCCTGCTTTCCGACGTGATTGAAGGACTGAGTTGGTCAGTTAAGAACCGTATGCAGGTTGTAAACATGAGTATTGAAACCAGCGAAGACAGCCCGCCACTGCGCATGGCTATCGCTAAAACTTACGCGGCGGGTGTGGTTATTGTAGCGTCAGCCGGGAATTCCGGCACCCCGGATGCCCCGCTGAACGGACCGACCTCCTACCCGGCGGCCTACCCGCAGGTAATAGCTGTTTCAGCGGTTGCCCAGGACGGCAGCATCGCGCCCTGGAGCAATTATGGCAAGATAGAGCTGTGTGCTCCCGGTGTTGATGTTCTTTCCACCATACCGGTGGAGATGCTGCCTGAGTACCCTTATTTCTTAGGAAGCGGCACTTCCATGGCCTGCCCGCACGTAACCGGGACAGTGGCCTTAATCATCTCCACCAGGCCTTTATTCTATGATGTTAATCATAACGGTGTTTGGGATCCCGCTGAAATTAAGCGTAAACTGAAAGACAGCGCGGAACCTCTGGCCGGGCTGTCGCCGGACCAGCAGGGTTGGGGCCTGGTCAGGGCGGACAGGGCAGTAAGAAGGTAGGTCATCTATTCAACAGCGGAAAGGGGACACACCTCGACAGCGGAATGTCCCCAATGGAATGTCCATTGGAACCTATAGATATCTGACCTGCTAAACAGAAATGGGGCCGGCCTTTTCAGGTCAGCCCCATTTCTGTTTTTAATCGGGTATCTCGTCTACCTCTTTTACCAGCTTGTCAAAGATTTTTTGAACCGGCAGGATATCCTTGATTTTATACACGTTCTTCCCTGCAAACACGACTCCTTCGTCTACCCGGCCGGTGCGGGAATACTCCAGTGCCTTGATGATACAGTACTGACGGGAGCATACTTTGAGACAACCGTCGCAGTCTACCGGCTTTTCCGCCGTTCCCGCCAGTACTCTGTTCACGAAGGGGTTGCGCAGCGCACGGCCAGGCATGCCCACAGGGCTGGGGAAAATAACCACATCATCGGCGGAGGCCTTTAAATACATCTGCTTAAAGGCATCGGCAACAGCGCACTCGGCGCTCAGGACAAACCGGGTGGCCATTTGAACCCCGCTGGCGCCCAGTTTGAGCATTTTGGCAATACCAGTACCGTCAACTATACCACCGGCGGCGATAACCGGAATTCTAACACTGGAAACTATTTCGGGTAAAATTTCTTCGATGGAACGGTCTGTGCCCAAGTGCCCCCCTGCCTCCACTCCTTCAGCGACAACCGCGGAAGCTCCCTGTTTTTCAGAGATGCTGGCCAGCTTTGCGGAAGATACGATGGAGACAATAGGCACTCCGGCTTCCCTGCCCCATTTGAAAATGTCCCTGGAAAAACCTGCGCCGGTAAAGACGAGGTCAATTTTTTCTTCTATAGCCGCGTGAACCAGAGCAGCGAACTGGCGGACGGCAAACATGATGTTGATGCCGATAATGCCTTTGGTAAAGCGGCGGGCGGTTCTAATTTCTTCTTTAAGTTCCTGAATCGTCATACCTGTGGCGGCGATTACACCAATCCCACCGGCGTTGGCTACGGCAGAGGCCAGCGGGGCTGTGGATACCCCCAGGGCCATACCCCCCTGGATGATAGGGTAACGGGGCGCCAGGCGGCCAATTTTTAGTGACGGGAATTTCATCATGTCTTAACTCCTATCTCGGTAAAGTAAAGTTGTTAATACTTTTCTCAAGCATCTACTATATTATTATCCCGGCTGTACAGGTAAATATAAGTAATACTTGAAAATATTAATCGTTTTTTTTCATGCAATTATTAACTATTCTATGCAAAATAATATAATCCTGTAAGAACGAAAGAAAAACAATTGAATATTTAATTTATTGTTTTTGGACATTTGGAAAAAATACCTGCAGTCCCCTTCTTTATATTTTTTTTATGCCCTGCCCTGTTTTCTTGATCCTAAATTAATTTTAAATCATACATAATAAAACCAGACAAGTTCATCAAACCACACCAAAGGAGCTGCTCTATATGAATTATACTTTGCCTGGAACAAAAGCGAAATATCAGTTGGAACAAGAAAGGCATAGAGGGTGAAGAAATGAAAAAGGCATAAGGATCTGTGGATACAGGAACATACAAAAATTCTTATAAAAATCTGAAGGAGATTAACATGGCTGATATGGTTTTAGGCGGTCTTGTCACTGCCGGACTTTTGATCTATCTGGGTTATGTGTTGATAAAAGCGGAGGAATTTTAATGAGACAAACGGACATTTTACAGATACTGCTTTATCTCGTTATACTCATAGCACTTGCCATTCCGTTAGGACGCTACATGTTTAAGGTCTATACCGGTGAACGGACCCTGTTGGATTGTGTACTTCGCCCGCTGGAGCGGCTCATCTATCGCTTTGTAGGAGTAGAGGTTGAAAAAGAGATGGGGTGGCGCGAGTATGCCGTCGCGCTCCTGGCCTTTAATTTTCTGGGAATAGTCTTGCTTTTCTTGTTGCAGCTGGCGCAGGGATACCTGCCATTTAATCCCCAGCAATTCGGGGCGGTGAAACCGGACCTTGCCTTTAATACTGCGGTCAGTTTTACCACCAATACCAACTGGCAGTCCTATAGCGGCGAAGCGACCATGAGCTACCTTACCCAGATGGCCGGCCTGGCGGTGCAAAACTTTCTTTCCGCCGCAACAGGCATGGCCGTGGTGATTGCCCTGACCCGCGGACTGACCCGGCGCAAGGCCGCTACCATCGGTAACTTCTGGATAGACCTGACCCGCACGGTTCTATGGATTTTGCTGCCCATTTCCCTGATCGGATCTCTGGTTTTGGTCTCCCAGGGTGTCATCCAGAACTTTAACCCTTATCTTGATGTGCAAGCCCTGGAGGGAGCCAAACAGACAATAGCTTTGGGGCCTGTAGCATCACAGGAAATAATCAAAGAACTTGGCACCAATGGCGGCGGATTTTTTAACGCCAATGCCGCTCACCCCTTTGAAAACCCCACGCCATTGACCAACTTTCTCGAAATGCTGGCCATCCTGATAATTCCGGTGGGGCTTACCTTCACCTACGGGCATATGGTTGGCAACATCAAACAGGGCAGGGTTATTTTCACGGCTATGCTTATCTTATTTGTCCTGTCGCTGGGTGTTTGCTATACCAGCGAAGTGGCCGGCAACCCGCAGATCAGCGCCCTTGGTGTCAGCGGACCTTCTGTTATGGAAGGGAAAGAGGTGCGGTTTGGCGTGGCCAACTCCGCCCTTTGGGCAACTATAACCACCGCTACTTCCTGCGGCGCCGTCAACGCCATGCACGACAGCCTGACTCCTTTAGGCGGGTTGATACCCATGCTGATGCTTATGCTCGGCGAGGTGGTTTTCGGGGGGGTTGGAGCGGGTCTCTATGGTATGCTGGTCTTTGTGATTCTGACTGTGTTTATTATCGGTCTGATGGTAGGCCGCACGCCGGAGTACCTCGGTAAGAAAATAGAAGCGCGGGAAACGAAGATGGCTACTCTGGCGGTGCTCATCCCGGCAGCTGTCATTCTGGTAGGCGCGGCTCTGGCGGCGGTCACCAGGGCGGGGACTTCATCCATATTAAACTCAGGACCGCATGGGCTCAGCGAAATGCTCTATGCTTTTTCCTCCGCGGCGGCTAATAACGGCAGCGCCTTTGCGGGGATAAATGCCAACACCCTTTTTTATAACCTTACCATGGCTCTGGCCATGCTTGTTGGGCGCTTTGGCGTAATCCTGCCGGTGCTGGCTGTTGCCGGGAGCATGGCCGGCAGAAAAACGGCGGCTCCCGGTCCGGGCACATTTGAAACCACAAACTTCATGTTTCCCGTATTATTAGTCGGCACGGTGCTTATCGTGGGGGCGCTGACCTTTTTCCCCGCCCTGGCTTTGGGGCCGATTGTTGAGCACCTGCTTATGCTGACCGGCAAGACCTTTTAAGGGAGGCCGTTGAAAAACGGCGTCTGGCTTTGTCAGGCTCGCCGTCCAGTATTAATTGGGGACATTCCTCCGAAGGAGGTGTGTCCCCTGACCGCTGCCCACCAGTACGCTCCGCGCTGTCCGGCTTCGCCTTCCGCGCCATACTTGTTTTTGAACGGCCTCCTGACACGCATAGCCTTGGCGATACTTACTAAACAGTTTTAAGGGAGGATTTTAATGGACAGCAATAACAGTTTTAACCGTTCCATGCTTTCCCGTGCCGTCATTGACGCCTTTTATAAATTAAACCCGAGGGTTTTATGGACTAACCCGGTAATGTTCGTGGTTGAAATATCGGCAGTCTTAACCACCTTTTTTACTATCAGGGACATAATAGGCGGCCAGTCTGCCACCATCTGGTTTAACTTGCAGATCACCGCCTGGCTCTGGATCACCGTCCTTTTTGCCAACTTTGCAGAGGCGCTTGCCGAAGGGAGGGGTAAAGCCCAGGCGGCGGCCTTGCGCCGTACCCGCAGTGAAACCAGGGCGAAAAAACTGGTGGGTGACAAAACAGACACAGTCCCTGCCTCTCAATTACGCAAAGGAGATCTGGTGCTGGTCCAGGCCGGGGATTTTATCCCGGGTGATGGTGAAGTCATTGAGGGAATTGCTTCGGTAGATGAAAGCGCCATTACCGGGGAATCCGCGCCGGTAATCCGTGAGTCAGGCGGAGACCGCAGTTCGGTTACGGGCGGCACACGGGTTCTTTCTGACTGGATTAAGGTGCGTGTCACCGCTAATCCAGGGGAAACTTTTCTTGACCGGATGATTCACCTGGTGGAAGGAGCCAGACGTCAAAAAACACCCAACGAAATTGCCTTGACCATTTTACTGGTCGGCTTAACAATCATATTCCTGCTGGCTGTGGCTACTCTGGAGCCTTTCGCTGTCTACTCAGGCGCTCTGGTTTCCCTGCCTGTACTGGCGGCGCTTTTGGTCTGTTTGATCCCCACCACCATCGGGGGGCTGCTTAGCGCTATCGGTATTGCCGGTATGGACCGGATGTTGAAGCGAAATATGCTGGCCATGTCCGGCAGGGCGGTAGAGGTGGCAGGTGACGTGGATGTGCTGCTCCTTGATAAAACGGGCACCATTACCCTGGGCAACCGCATGGCCACAGAATTTGTTACTGCCCCGGGCATATCCCAGGAAAGGCTCGCCGACGCGGCTCAACTTGCCTCCCTGGCAGATGAAACACCCGAAGGGCGAAGTATTGTGGTCCTGGCCAAGGAACAATTTAATTTGAGGCAAAGAGACCTGTCCAGTCTAGGAGCAACCTTTGTGCCTTTCAGTGCTCAGAACCGCATGAGCGGTGTCAACCTGGAAGGGAGAGAAATACGCAAGGGCGCAGCTCATGCCATTGAAAAATATTTGCGTGATCAAAGCGGGATGCTCCCACCCGAAGTGAAGACAGCGGTGGAAGATATCGCCAAGAAGGGCGGCACGCCGCTGGTTGTAGCTGAAGGCGCCAGGGCGCTGGGGGTCATTTATTTGAAAGACGTGGTCAAGGGCGGGATCAAAGAGCGATTTAACCAGTTACGCCGTATGGGCATTAAGACAGTGATGATCACCGGGGACAACCCTCTTACCGCGGCGGCAATTGCCGCTGAAGCCGGTGTTGACGATTTCCTGGCCGAGGCAACGCCGGAGGCAAAGTTAAAGTTAATTCGTGAGTACCAGGACAACGGGCATCTGGTGGCTATGACCGGCGACGGTACCAATGACGCGCCGGCCCTGGCCCAGGCTGATGTGGGTGTGGCCATGAACAGCGGCACCCAGGCGGCAAAAGAAGCAGGTAATATGGTTGACCTGGACAGCAACCCCACCAAGCTGATTGAGGTGGTGGAAACCGGCAAACAATTGTTGATGACCAGGGGTTCGCTGACCACCTTCAGCATTGCTAATGACATTGCCAAATACTTTGCGATCATACCGGCAATATTTGCTTCAACCTACCTGGAACTGGGAGTGCTAAATATCATGAGGCTGGCCACGCCGCAAAGCGCCATCCTGTCGGCGGTTATATTCAACGCCCTGATTATCGTCGCCCTGGTTCCCCTGGCTTTACGGGGAGTGACCTACCGTCCTCTGGGCGCCAACGCGATAATTCGCCGCAACATGCTGGTTTACGGAGTAGGAGGATTAATCGCCCCGTTTATTGGGATCAAATTAATTGACATGGTAGTCGTAGCTTTGGGTCTGGCGTAACCGGCGATTACCAGTAGAGTTATTCAACAATTCAACAACAGGCACGAGGTGAGGAATATGATTAAGCTGCTGAGCAGGGCGTTTCTGCTGCTGCTGGCGATGACACTGCTGACCGGCATATTATACCCCCTGGTGGTAACCGGCCTGGCCCAGGCTCTTTTTCCCGGCCAGGCCAACGGCTCGCTGGTTTACTTTAATGATAAGCCGGTGGGCTCGGCTTTGATCGGGCAGAACTTCACCGGCCCACAATATTTTCACGGCCGCCCATCCGCGGCAGGCCAGGATGGCTGCGATGCTGCCGCCTCATCAGGCTCCAACCTGTGCCCGACCAGCCAAACCTTACTGGATGGTGTGGCTAAACAGGCGGCAAAGGTCCGCGCTGAAAATGGTTTAGACCAGGGTGGGGCTGTGCCTGCCGATTTGGTGACGGCCTCAGCCAGCGGGCTTGACCCCCACATCAGCCCCGAGGCCGCCCTGCTGCAGGCGCCCCGGGTGGCCCTGGCCAGGGAGTTGCCTGAGCAGAAGGTGCGCGACCTGGTTGAAAGACATGTGGAGAGACCGCAGTTGGGCTTGCTGGGTGAGCCGAGAGTAAATGTTTTAAAGCTAAACTTGTCTCTTGATGAAATACAATAAAGATGAAGAATCTGAAATAAATGTGTTAATATTATTATCATGACCTCCATAAGACAGGGGATTATCAAAATGGCAAAGGATATGCGGGCAGACCCTGATACCCTCCTGGCCAGCCTGGAGAGGGAAGGCCGGGGCAGGTTGACGGTTTTTCTCGGGGCGGCGGCTGGCGTTGGTAAAACCTTCGCCATGCTGGAGGCGGCCAGGGAAAGGTTAGCCGAGGGCGTGGATGTTGTGGTGGGCTGGGCGGAAACCCACGGGCGGGCAGAAACGGAGGCCCTGCTTAAAGGGCTGCCGGCAATCCCGCCCCGCCTGCTGGCATACCGGGGTAAGGAATTTGCCGAAATGGATCTGGACGCCCTGCTGGCCCGCCGGCCCGAACTGGTTCTGGTAGACGAACTGGCCCACACCAACATACCCGGTTCCCGTCATGCCCGGCGCCATCAGGATGTGGAAGAGATCCTGTCTGCTGGGATTAATGTCTATACCACCTTAAACATACAACACCTTGAGACTTTGAACGATATTATTGCCCAGATTACCGGCGTGACGGTGCGGGAAACCGTTCCAGACCGGATTTTAGAAGCGGCTTCTCAGATTCAACTGGTTGATATCCCACCCGAAGAGTTAATCCAGCGGTTGAAAGACGGCAAGGTTTATGTTCCGGGCCAGGCAGAGGAGGCCTTGCGGAAGTTTTTTCGCCCCGGCAATATCAACGCCCTGCGGGAGCTGGCCCTGCGCTATACCGCCAAGAGGGTAGACCACCAGGTGGAGAGCTATATGCGCCTGCACGGGATTGCGGGTCCGTGGCCTGCAGGGGAGCGGGTTTTGGTCTGTGTCAGCCAGAGTCCCTTTTCCTCCCAGTTAATCCGGGTTGCCCGGCGTATGGCTGAAGGATTGCAGGCAGAGTGGCTGGCAGTATATGTGGAAACCCCCCGCCGCTTTCCTGCCAGTGAGGCTGAGAAGGATCGCCTGAATAAAAACCTGCGGCTGGCCAGTGAACTGGGAGCTGAAACCATATCCTTAACCGGCAGTGACGTAGCCGGGGAACTGCTGGAACTGGCCCGGAAACGCAATGTGTCACAGATTATCATAGGCAAACCGCTGCACTCCAGGCTCTGGGAATGGATGCATGGTTCAGTGGTGGATAAGGTTATCAGGCAAAGCCAGGGGATCAGTGTCCATGTGATTCCAGGCAAACCAAAAGAGAGCCGGGAGAAGCAGGCTGCAGGCCCGGTACAGCGGCCGTCCTTGTTCATCCCTTATATATGGGCATTCTTAATGATGGTCTTCGGAACTGTTCTGGCCGACCTGCTGGAACCTTGCCTGGGTTTGATCAATATTGCCATGATCTATTTATTGCCGGTTTTATTCAGCGCTGTGAAGTGGGGCACAGGCCCGGCAGTGCTTGCGGCGGTAGTGGGAGTTCTGACGTTTGACTTTTATTTTATCCCTCCCACCTCAACATTTACAGTAGCTGATTTGCGTTACCTGATCAGTTTTGCCATATTTCTGCTGGTAGCCCTCTTGACCGGCACTCTCGCTACCCGCCTGCGGCTGCAGGTTATCAGCTCCAGGCAGCGGGAAACCAGGACGACCGCGCTGTATGCCTTGAGCCGTGAAATCGCGGCTGTGGCCGAGCTGCCGGTTGTCCTGGAGAGTGTGGTCCGGAAGGTTGCCGACACTGTAGAGGGTAAGGTTATCCTGCTGCTGCCTGACAGGAGTGGCAAGCTGGAACTGCAGGCAACCTCGTTTTCTCAGGGGGAATGCTTACTGGACGACAACGAGCGGGCGGTGGCCGCCTGGGTTTTTGAGCACAGTGAGCTGGCCGGCAGGGGGACAGACACCCTTAGCGGCGCTGCCGGACTGTATATCCCCCTGCGGACCGAACAAGGGGTCCGGGGTGTCCTGGGCATCTGGTTAGATAACCCTGAACGTTATCTTCAGCCGGAGCAGCGGCGCTTGCTGGAAGCTTTCGCCGGCCTGGCGGCTGTAGCGGTAACCCGGATTCAACTGACGGAGCAGGCCAGGGAAGCACATCTTCTGGCCGAATCAGAGAGGTTGCGCACGGCCCTGTTTAATTCCCTGTCCCACGATTTGCGCACGCCCCTTGCCTCTATAATCGGCGCTGTTACCGGGTTGCTGGAGGAAGACAATATATATACTCCCGATGCCCGCCGTGACCTTTTACAGAGCATTAAACAGGGAGCCATACGAATGAACAGGTTTGTAAATAACCTTTTAGATATGGCCAGGTTGGAAAGCGGCATGCTTCAACTGAACAGAGAGTGGTGCGATATTCAGGACATCATAGGCGTGGCCATTAGCCGCCTGGGTGAGTCTCTGCGCAGCCGTCCCGTAAAAATTCAGATTCAACCTGACTTGCCCCTGGTACAGGCTGATTACGTTTTAATAGAACAGGTGCTGGTTAATTTACTGGACAATGCGCTAAAATTTTCTGAAACCGGTAGTGAAGTGGTTATTGCCGCCCGGTGCAGTGAAAAAAAACAGGTTGAAGTGGCAGTGGCCGACCGCGGCTTAAAGATACCCGCCGAAGATTTGGAAAGGGTGTTCGACAAGTTTTACCGCCTCCATTCGCCCCGCCAGGTCAGCGGCACAGGGCTGGGACTGGCAATCTGCAGGGGCATTATTGAGGCGCACGGCGGCCAGATTTGGGCGTCCGACAACCCCGCCGGCGGAGTGATAATTACATTTATCCTGCCGCTGGCTGATGATGCGAAAGAAAGGGTTCCGGATCCGGTTAAAGGTGATGGCGATGGCAACTAATACTGGAGCGCGCATCCTTATTATAGATGATGAAAAGCAAATACGCAGGTTGTTAAAAGTTGCTCTTAGCGGTCATGGTTATGAACTGGAAGAAGCTGATTGCGGCTTAGACGGCCTCAATAAAGCCGCGGTATTCCGGCCGGATCTTATTATTCTTGATTTAGGGCTTCCTGATCTGGAAGGGCTAGAGGTGCTCAGGCGCCTGCGGGAATGGTCCAAAATTCCCGTTATTATTCTTTCGGTAAGGGAACAAGAAAATGATAAAATTACCGCCCTGGACGCCGGGGCTGATGATTATGTTACCAAGCCCTTCAGTATGGGAGAACTGCTTGCCCGTATCAGAGCGGCGTTACGGCACGCGGCCGGTTTGGGGAATGAACCGGTGTTGAACTTTGGTGATTTGGTGGTTGACGTGGCCCGCCGCCGCGTTACCGTAAATGAAAATGAAATAAAGCTGACCCCTACGGAATACGAGTTGGTGAAAAATTTAGCTGTATATGCCGGGAAAGTGCTGACCCACAGGCAGCTTCTGCGTGCTGTTTGGGGACCGTCCTATGAAAACGACACCCAGTACCTGCGGGTTTATATTGCACAGATCCGCCGTAAAATAGAGCAGGACCCGTCACAGCCACGCCATATTATAACCGAGCCTGGCGTGGGTTACCGGTTATTATCATAGTGAAGGCACGAGTATTAATTCGTTTAATGTCTGTAAAGCTTTTGTGATATTGTAAATTGTTGTAACAGTTTGTATAATGGTTTAGAAATATATGGAATGTTTGTGCCAAATGAGGTCTGAAAATTATGCTTCCTTCAAGGGAGGAAAACCTGCGGCAAATTGAGGCGGTAACAAGTTACGGCCACAGCTATTACCTCTGTAAACTGTACACCCTTCCAGCCAGGGAGTTCACGCTGTTGGCAAAGCGCTTCAACCTGCACCCAAACCATCTGACCATCTTTTCTCTTTTGCTCGGTTTGGGCGCTGGCCTGTTTTTCCTGAAAGGCGACCGCCTGGACCTTATTGCCGGCGGGCTGCTGGCCTATCTGTCTTTTGTTTTCGATTACGCCGACGGGCAGTTAGCCCGCTGGACCGGTCGGGTCAGCCCGTTGGGCGGCTGGCTTGACCAGGTTGGGGACAGGACCAGGGAATTTCTGATCATTAGTGGTCTGGCCTGGGGGGACTACCGGCATACTCAGGAGGTAACAGCTCTGGGCCTGGGTTTTATCGCCCTCTTTGTTGTTTACATGCTTGATTATTACGACCAGATGAAGAAAAGAATGCCACCGCCAGTATCCTCCAGCGGCAGTGACGCCGGTCCGTCCGCTCCTGCCCCTCACCGCCGCCCATTCGTTATTGACTTTACCATAGATGAACAGTACGCGGTATATACAATTTTTGCTCTCCTGGGGATGCCCAGGCTGCTGCTCGGGGCAGTGAGCCTTTTTGGCGGTTTTCTGGTTGTTTACAGGCCCTTTAGAAACTGGAAAAAGTATTATGGGAGGGCTAGCTAAATGCAGGGATTGATACTGGCCGCCGGTATGGGTAACAGGCTGGGCAAATATACACAAGATCAGACCAAGTGCATGATCCAAGTAAGCGGGAAAACGCTGATCGAACATGCTCTGGACTCTTTGTCAGAGGCAGGCGTCTCCAGGGTTGTTATCGTTACAGGATTTGCTGGGGACAAGCTCAGGGAGTACATAGGGCCTTTTTATAAGGATCTTCCCATTCTCTATGTTAACAATGATGTCTATAACAGAACCAATAACATATACTCACTCTGGCTGGCCGGGGAATACCTGACGGAAGACGACACCATTTTAATGGAAAGTGACATTATCTTTGACACGAAGATCTTGCTTGATGTTGTAAAGGACCCTGAGCCAAATGTGGTGGTTGTGGCAAAATATGAATCCTGGATGGACGGAACGGTTACCATCCTGGATGAAGAAGATAGAATAATAAGCTTTATCCCCAAAAGGAATTTCAACTGGGACAGGGTTGAAAAATACTATAAGACCGTAAACATTTACAAGTTTTCAAGGGAATTTTCCAGAGACTGCTATATGCCCTTCCTCAACGCGTACATAAAGGCTGTTGGTGAAAATGAATATTACGAGCAGGTTCTCAGGGTTGTAACCTATGTGGACAATATTAATTTAAAGGCACACAAGCTCTCCAGCGAAAAGTGGTATGAGATAGACGATATTCAGGATCTAGACATAGCAGGGGTATTGTTTGCTGAAGATAATGTGAAACTTCAGCTGTACCAGAACCGCTTCGGCGGGTATTGGCGTTTTCCCAAACTGCGGGATTTCTGTTACCTGGTTAACCCTTTCTTCCCTACCGCCCAAATGTTGGAAGAGATAAAATCCAATATAAATGTTTTGATCGCCAACTACCCCTCGGGCCAGAACATCCAAAATCTCCTGGCCGCGAAAATGTTTGGCTGCGACCCTTCAGAGATACTGGTGGGGAACGGCGCTGCTGAGTTGATCAAGGGACTGGTAAACTGCGTGGACGGGGAAATTGGCGTGGTTTTTCCCACTTTTAACGAGTACCCGGAGCGGGCCGGCTACCACAGGGTAAAAAAGTTTTTGCCCGGAAATGAAGATTTCAGTTATACAACCAGTGAGTTAAAAGAGTTTTCCAGCGGTGTCAGTGCCCTGCTTTTGATAAACCCGGACAATCCCAGCGGGCATTTTATCGGCAGGGAAGACGTGATTGACTTATTGGATTATTTAAGAGACAGAGGCATATACCTGATCCTTGATGAGTCGTTTGTTGATTTTGCTGGTACGGATTTCCGGTTTTCCCTGATAAATTCTAAATTGCTGCGGGAATATGAGAACCTGGTTGTGGTAAAAAGCATCAGCAAAAGCTACGGAGTTCCCGGTTTCCGTCTTGGTGTGCTGGCCGGCGGCGACCAGAGGTTGCTTTCTGCTGTAAGAAAAGAGCTTTCCATCTGGAATATCAATTCTATCGGAGAGTATTTTCTGCAGATTATTAATAAGTATAAAGCCGACTATGAGAAGGCCTGCCGCAGGATTTGCGATGAAAGAGACGAGTTTTTCGGTGAGTTGTCAAAAATAGAATACTTAAGGGTTATTCCCTCCAAGGCGAACTACTTCTTATGTGAAGTCACCTCCAGGTACACGGCATCTGAATTAGCCGGGACGCTTCTGAAAAATTACGGTGTGTTTATCAAAGACTGTTCCGGCAAGATTGGGTTTGCCGGTGATAATTATGTGCGGATTGCAGTAAAAGCTCATAACGATAATGGTTTTTTGATTGAAAAACTGGCTGCTCTGGGGTGATTTAATCGTTCTGAAGTCGGACCGGTTGATTGACAACAGGTTATTTTTTCTATATATTTATTATATAAATTAATAATTTTCTTCGTTAGGTGAGGCTTCTACACAGACACATGCCACTGCCCGGAAATGTCGAGAGACGCCTACGGGTTAACAGGTACTGCCGGCTTAAGGTTTTACTTAATGTGGCTGGGATATTTCCCTAGCTGTGTACGTGTCAAAACTTTTACGAGTGGAGAAGGTTTACTATATTTTTTTTTGAAGGAAAAAACCTTCTTTTTATGAGGTTTTTTTATTTTTTGTTGAGACAAGCTAAAAGATGGATTAACAGTCTGGGGTGTTGAAAATGATTAAAACCTACTTTTACAGCCACCTGGAAAAGAAAATGTACCACGATGTCAACCTTCAGGAAAAAGATAGTTTCCTTAAACATGAAGAAGATGTGTTGTGGGTAGATTTATTTAATTTTACCGATCAGGAGATTAAAAAAGTCGCCCAGATTTTTGATTTCCACCCGCTGGCTGTTGAAGACTGCCTCAGCTTCAGCCCGCGCCCCAAGCTTGATAATTATGAGGACTACTACTTTTTTGCCATGCACGCCATAAGATACAACGAGGAGTCCGAAGAAGAGATAGAACTGGAACAATTGAACGTTTTCCTCGGCCAGAACTTCGTGGTTACGGTTCACAGGCAAACGTTGCAGGTCTTGGGGCGGCTGGCCAAAATCAGCCTGCAAAGCCCCAAGTTTTTAAATAAAGGAATGGAATTTTTTCTGTATGCTATTATTGACGGTAACACAGATGATATTTTCCCCATTATGGACCGTCTCGGCATACGTATCGACGAACTGGAAGATGAAATATACGGACAGCCGAGTAAAGAGATTACTGAGGAATTCCTTTCATTGAAAAGAACTATTTTGACTGTCCGAAGGGCTGTTATACCCCAGAGAAGAATCTTTGCCAGTATAAACTCGGGGGGGCACCCCTACTTTGACATCAGGGAAGATATAAAGCCGTATTTCTTGGATCTGGTCGACCACATGGAGCGGATTACCGACTCTCTGGACGGGTACCGCGACCTGGTTGACGCCTCCCTTACCACCTACCATTCATTAATCAGCACCCGCACCAACGAAGCGATCCGTGTGCTCACCGTGATATCTACCATTTTCATGCCGCTTACCTTTTTGACCGGCTTTTTCGGTATGAACGTGCCGCTGCCTTATCAGGGTATAAGTTTGTCAACTTTGTTAATCTTGGTTCTTCTAGTTGGTGTTACAGGGCTGATGCTCTTGTTATTTAAGAGGCTGAAGTGGATTTAGTCTGCTAAAACTAAATATTGTAATGTTTACAACAGTATTTTAATGCTATTTTCAGTTTTCTGAGTAGAATTAATGATAAGGAATTTTTTAAAGGAGGTTCTGGCATGAGGCTTTTCAAGTTACCAGCGGTAAAGATATTCGGCGCTTTCCTGGCGGGAGTGCTGGTGGTGATTGCTGTTGCGTTTGCCGGCAACTGGCATGGGCTGCCCCACCTTAGCTGGGCGGAAGATAACAACTCCACTTTTCTTCAGGCAGCGCCTCTGCCGGGTCTTAGCCCGGACGTAATTCCAGACATGGTTGCCGGAGCAGGCCCGGCTGTGGTGAGAATCAACACTACCACTATAAGCAGCAGTCAGAATAACCCATTTTTAAACGATCCGTTTTTTAGGCAGTTTTTTGGCAACCACTACAGTTTACCCACGCAGCCTCAAGAGAGCCATGGATTAGGTTCGGGATTTATCGTATCGCCGGACGGCTATATTTTAACCAACGAGCATGTTATCAGCGGCGTCAGCGAGATTGAAGTCACCCTGTCCAGCAGGGAAAAACCGTACTCAGCCCAAAAAGTGGGCGCCGACAGTGATCTGGATTTGGCTGTGCTCAAGATTGATGCCGAGGGGGATTTGCCCTACGTGTCCATGGGTGATTCCGACAGTGTCCGGGTGGGAGACTGGGTTGTAGCCATCGGCAACCCTTACGGGCTCGACCATACCGTCACAGTGGGCGTGATCAGCGCCAAGGGGCGTCCGATGACCATAGAGGATAAGCAGTACAGAAACCTGCTCCAGACCGACGCGTCCATTAACCCCGGCAACAGCGGCGGCCCGCTGCTGAACCTGAAGGGCGAGGTTGTGGGAATCAACACCGCCATCAAAGCGGAGGCCCAGGGCATAGGTTTTGCGATACCGAGCAGTACTGTCAAAGCCGTTTTTGAGGAACTGGTCAACGAAGGAAGCGTGGCGCATCCCTGGGTGGGTGTTTACCTTCAGGCTGTGACCAAGGAGGCGGCGCAGTATTTTGGACTGAGTGACCTTAACGGGGCGATAATAGCCTCGGTGGTAAAAGACGGCCCTGCATATCTGGCCGGTTTGCGGCAGGGAGATGTGATAGTCGGCTATAACGGCAGCAATGTTACCAACCCCAACCAGCTGGTCGAACTGATTCAGGGTACTGCTATCGGCAGCGAGGTTGAGATTAAGTTTATCAGGGGCGTTCAAATTAACTCAACTGTTATTACAATTGCTAAAAAGCAGCAGTAAAAAACGAATCTAAATTGAGACAGGGGTGAGACAGGGGGACGGTTCTCCTGTCTCACTTTTTTGTCTGACAGGAGGAATGAGAAAGAAAAACCGTACCTGTGCTTACAAAGATGTCAACAACCCCGTCCCCTTGACACCCCCTTGACACCTGCCCAATTTTTACGGGAAGGTTTTTTGTTGTTGAAAAAATTTTTGACAAATATCAACCTGATAGATAGACTGGGAATAAACAATATTAAAATAGTAGGAATTATAAACATAGTAAGAGACATGTTTTAAAGTATCAGTATATTTGGTCATTCCATAGTATTGGTAGGACTCCTGGTATAAAATATGTAAATGAGGCAGAGAGGAGATTGCGAATTTGAAGTTTTCTACACGGGCACGGTACGGACTCAGGGCTATGCTGGAGTTGGCGCTGAATGACAACCTGGGTGAACCCACGCCTCTCTTCCAGATAGCAGAAAAACAGGGCATTTCAGAAGGGTACCTGGAGCAAATGATGACTGTTTTGCGCAAAGGCGGTCTGGTACGGAGCGTAAGGGGAGCCCAGGGGGGGTACCTGCTGAGCAGGGTGCCCTCTAAAATTACCACTGGCGAAATTATCAGGTGTCTGGAGGGACCGCTTGGCCCGACAGACTGTGTTGGTGAAGAGGACCCGGAAATTTGCGGCCGCTCAGATTTCTGTGTTACCAGAACACTGTGGGAGAAGGTCAGGGATTCAATAGCTGACGTGCTGGACGGAACCACACTGGAGGACCTTTGCCGGGAAATGGAGAAGGTGCGGCGGTCCAGGGAAGCGAACATGTATTATATTTAACAGATTTAAAGGGGGCATCAGGCATGACAGAACAAAATGATAAAATTGTTAATCTTCCTGTGATTTTTTACAGGAACGGCGGCTTTTCAGCGGACGAAGACGTCCTGGTCAGAGAAACGCCGGTAACTCTTTATCTTAATGACGTGGAGTTTGTAACGTTGGTCTGTTCGCCAGGTGAGCTTAAAGAGCTGGCCGTGGGTTTTTTGTGTTCCGAAGGGGTGCTGCTCAGGCGGGACAATTTAAAGAATATTACCATCAACGAGGATGACGGGCTGATCTGGGTAGAGACGGCAGGCGAATCCCCATCTCAGGAAATGTTTCTGAAACGGTTTGTCACTTCCTGCTGTGGCCGGGGCCGCGCATCTTTTTACTTCATCAATGACACCAGGGGGATCTCCCCTATTCAGTCTGATCTTAAAATCACGCCGCAGGAAATTTTTAATCTGTCCGGTCAGCTTGAAAACCTTTCCTCAGTATTCAGAACAACCGGCGGCGCCCACAGTGCCTCACTCTGCACCCGTACCGAAGTGGTCTGTTTTTACGAGGACATCGGCCGCCATAACGCTGTGGATAAGATATTCGGCAGGTGCTTTCTTGAGGATGTCGCTTTAAACGATAAAATCCTTGTTTTCAGCGGACGTATTTCCTCGGAAATACTAATCAAAGTGGCCAAGATGGGCATACCTATGATTGTATCCCGCTCAGCGCCTACAGAACTTGCGGTAAAGCTGGCGGAGCAGTTAGGCATCAGCGTGGTAGGTTTTGCCCGGGAGGGCAGGCTCAGTGTGTATGCCAATCATGAGCGGATTATGGGCGCGGGCTAAAATACTTATTGACAAATTCCGAGCGTTTTAATATGCTATACAAAGGCAATTCCGATTGAAATACTATGTTTAAGGCGCTCCAGGAATTATAATATACACTTACAGCACGATTAGGTTCGTTGTTACAAGGGGGTTCATTTTAGTGCGCAGAGTTTATTTTGATCACAGTGGGACCACGCCGGTGCACCCGGCTGTAGCCGAAGAAATGTACCGCTATCTTACCGGGGAGAATTTCGGCAATCCCTCCAGCGTGCATTATTACGGTCTGCAAATTAAAAAAAGGGTTGCGGAGGCCAGGGATAAGCTGGCCCGGGCACTGGGCGCCGGCAGCGGGGAAATTGTTTTTACCAGCGGCGGCACCGAGTCAGACAACATGGCCATTCACGGAGCCGCCTATACTAACAGGAACAGGGGCAATCACGTTATCACCAGTGCTGTGGAACACCACGCAGTGCTCAACACGGTAAAGGCTCTGGGTAAGCAGGGTTTTGATATCACCATTCTGCCGGTTGACCGTTACGGTATGGTCAGTTTGGATGATGTGGCCGCAGCGATAACCGACAAAACCACTATTATCAGTATCATGCACGCCAATAACGAAGTCGGCACAATCATGCCTGTGGCAGAAATAGGTAAGCTGGCCAGGGAACGCAAGATCCTCTTCCATGTGGACGCGGTTCAGAGTTTCGGGAAAATACCGGTGCTGGTGGACGAAATCGGCGCTGACCTGTTGTCAATATCGGGGCATAAGATATACGGCCCTAAGGGAGTCGGCGCGCTATACATCCGTAAGGGCGCCCGCTGGAGGCAGAGCCTTTTTCATGGCGGCGCGCAGGAGCGCCTGCGCCGGGCCGGTACGGAGAATATCCCGGGCATTATGGGATTGGCCAAAGCGGTCGAACTGGTTACCGACAATATGGAGCAGGAAAGCGCCAGGTTAAAATCTTTGCGCGACAAGCTGATCAAAGAATTAACCAGCCGTTTCGAGCATGTCAGCCTGTCCGGCCACCCCACCATGCGGCTGCCCAATCACGCCAGTTTTCTATTTAAATACATCGAAGGGGAATCGATGCTGCTCAGCCTTGATCTGAAAGGCATCGCTGCTTCCACCGGCTCTGCCTGCACCTCGGGCTCACTGGAGCCTTCCCACGTGCTGCTGGCCATGGGTGTTCCCCACGAAGATGCGCACGGTTCTCTGCGCCTGACCCTGGGCAAGGACAACACCGAAGAGGACGTGGACTATTTCCTTGACGTTATGGGACCTATTGTGGAAAAACTGCGGGACATGTCACCGCTTAAGGACTGAGGAAGCATGGATCAAGAAACCGTAAAACAGTTATCAAATGAAATTGCCAGGTTGAAAAAGGAGCGCAACGCGGTTATTTTGGCTCATTTCTACCAGCGGCCGGAAGTTCAGGATGTGGCTGACTTCATTGGTGATTCCCTGGCGCTTTCACAGCAAGCCGCGAAGACTGACGCCGATGTGATTATCTTTTGCGGAGTTCACTTTATGGCAGAGAGCGCGTCTATCCTTTCCCCCGACAAGATCGTGGTCCTGCCTGACGAGCAAGCCGGCTGTCCGATGGCCGACATGGTTGACGCGGTACAGCTGGAGCGGAAGAAACAGGAGTACCCTGACGCCACCGTGGTCTGCTATGTAAACACTTCAGCGGAAGTAAAAGCTGGATGCGATGTCGCCTGCACTTCGGCCAACGCTGTCAATGTGGTAGCGTCACTGCCGGAGGATAAGCCTATTATATTTGTGCCGGATGAGAACCTGGGGCATTACATAGTTACCCAAACCGGCAGGGAAATGATTTTGTGGGAAGGTTACTGCAGCACTCACCACCGGCTGACCGTCGAAGATGTGCTTAAAACAAAAGCCCAGCATCCGGAAGCGCTGGTTATGGTGCACCCGGAATGTCATCCGGAGGTAGTGGCCCTGGCCGATAAGGTGTCGAGCACAGCGGGAATGATCAATTTCGCCAGGGAAAACGATGCCCGTGAATTTATTGTCGCCACAGAAATGGGTATACTTCACCCGCTGAAGAAACGCTGCCCTGATAAACAATTCTATATGGCATCCAATAAACTAGTTTGCCCCAATATGAAGAAGACAACACTGGATAAAGTGCACCAGGCTCTGCTGAATCTTGAGCCCCGGGTGACAGTTCCGGAAAAAGTGAGAAAGCAGGCCATCCGCTGTTTGGAAAGAATGCTGGAAATCTCATAACGTTTGTAAAGAAGATGAAAAAAGCGCTGTAGGTTCGATTTCAATCGAACACGGCGCGTTAGCGCCGAACTTGTTTGAAGCTATTCTTCCAAAGGGGACATTCCTCGTCCATAAAGTAATACCCCAAATAGAGGTGTGTCCCCGTTCCGCTGACGAATAAATTCGCACCTACATTTAAAGGCAGCCAGGAACGTTATTTTCAGAGCATTTGTATCATGCACAGCCCCTATTTTATGGGGGCTGATTTATTCAAAAGGAAAGGGGATAAGTTATGACCAGGATCGCCGACAATCTGACGGATTTAATCGGCAACACCCCCCTTCTCCGGCTCCGGCGCATATCACAGGGAACAGAAGCTGACCTGGTGGTTAAACTGGAGTCTTTTAATCCCGGGGGTAGTATCAAGGACCGTATTGGCTGGAATATGATCCTGCGAGCGGAAGAGCAGGGACTGCTTAAGCCCGGCTCGGTGATTATCGAGCCCACCAGCGGCAACACCGGTATTGCCCTGGGTTTCTTGGCCGCCTCACGCGGCTACCGCTTGATTCTGACCATGCCTGAAACCATGAGCGTTGAGCGGCGGAGTTTGCTCGATGCGTTCGGCGCGGAACTGGTACTCACGCCAGGAGCCCTGGGAATGAACGGAGCGGTGCAAAAGGCCGAAGAATTAGCCAGGGAAATAGCAGGTTCATTCATGCCGCAGCAGTTTGAGAACCCGGCCAACCCGGAAATTCACCGGTTGACCACGGCGGAAGAAATCTGGCGGGACACCGGCGGGGAGGTGGATATTGTCGTGGGTGGTGTGGGTACCGGCGGCACCATTACCGGTATCGCGCAGGCTCTCAAAGAGCGGAAGCCGGGACTGGAGTTAGTTGCGGTTGAACCTGCCGATTCACCTGTTTTGTCGGGAGGGAAACCTGGCCCGCACAAGAACCCGGGCCTTTGCGCCGGGGT
>CAZIYV010000028.1:0-28839 GCA_964543575.1 uncultured Pelotomaculum sp. | reverse complement strand
GGGGTTTGTGGTAGTGAACTTCCATTCAAAAAAAGGCTGGCGGTTGTTTTTGTGGTTTTTTATGGGTATCTGTTTTGGCTTTTTGCTGCAGAAAGGAGGGGTTACCAGATACGACGTGATTATCGGGCAGCTGCTTTTAACCGATTTTACAGTCATCAAGGTAATGCTGTCAGCTGTGGTAACAGGCATGATCGGAGTGTATGCCCTTAAAGGCGCTGGTTTGGCTAAGCTGCACCCGAAGCAAGGGTCTCTTGGTTCCACGGTGATCGGCGGCTTGATTTTCGGTCTGGGATTTGGCATACTGGGTTATTGTCCGGGGACGGTGGTGGGCGCAGTGGCACAGGGCTCGCTTGACGCGCTTTTGGGAGGGGTTGTAGGCATAATCACTGGCGCTGGGCTGTTTGCAGCCGCATACCCAAAATTGGAAAACGGAATTTTAAAAAAAGGTGAGTTCGGCGAGATTACAATTCCTCAGCTTTTCAATGTCAATCCCTGGCTTGTGATAATTCCTTTCTGCGCGGTTATAATCGGGCTGCTGTCCTGGCTTGAAAGCGCAGGCTTATAGGCTAGATTTGTTTCAGCCCCACCGGGGCGGAGATAGGCCTGCCGAGGTAATAGCCCTGGCCGTAGTCAACCTGCAGGTCGCTTAACGAGTTCATGATGTCTTCATTCTCCACAAATTCGGCGATGGTCTTCTTGCCCAGGGCATGCGCCACCGCGTTCATAGCCTTGACCAGAGCCCGGTGAGTAGCGTCCCTGTCCATGTCGCGAATATAGCTGCCGTCAATTTTAAGGTAATCCACCGGCAGCAGGCGGAGGTAGGCAAAAGAAGAAAAACCTATGCCAAAATCGTCAAGCGCAAAGCGGCAGCCCAGCTTTTTCAGCCGCCGGATCCAGCGTTCAGCCCGGGTCATATCCTTTACGACCGCTGTTTCAGTGATTTCGAAACCGATCCTGGTAGGATCGATACCGCTCTCCCGGATCTTTTCTTCTATGAACTCCAACAATACTTCATCGCCCAGGCTTAACCCGGAAAGATTAATAAAAGGCTGAAGATCCGGGAATTTATGCAGGGCGACCAGGGAAGACTGTACCACCCAGCGGTCGACTTGAGGCATCAGGCCAAATCGCTCAGCCACAGGTATGAAACGGCTGGGCAGAATAATTTCTCCATTTTCATCATGAAGGCGCAGGAGCATTTCATGGTGTATTGTTTTCCCGTCATTTACCCTGATGACCGGCTGAAAATAGAGAGTAAAGAGGTCATCCCGGAGAGCGGTCTGGATTAGTGAGACCATCCGGTTTGTTTCATCAAATTTTGCCTGCGTATCTTCATCAGCTTTCAGGAAGGTAACCCTGTTCCTGCCGCTCTCCTTAGACACGTAGAGGGCATTGTCGGCATAGGAAAGAACCTTCTGAGTGTCCAGTGTCCCGTCAACCATAACCACGCCGATGCTTATGCTCAAGTTGAGGCAGCATTTATGCATGTCCAGGTACAATTCGTCCTGATCTACAGCGCGGCGAAGTTTTTCAGCCACAATCTCCGCCTCTTCAAAGGAGGCTCCTTCCAGCAGCACACAAAACTCGTCTCCGCCAAAACGGGCCAGGAGGTCACCTTCACGCAGGTTGTTCTTCAGAATGTTTGACAGGGTAATTAATAGCTCATCGCCTGCCGCGTGGCCAAGCGAATCATTGACGAGTTTGAAGTTGTCCAGGTCGATAAAGAGGAAAGCGCTCTTTTCCCCCCGCTTTGCTTTGGCCACCGCGCGCTTTAAGGTTTCGGTCAGGGAGTACCGGTTGGGTATATTGGTCAAAGCGTCATGCGTGGCCAGGTACTGCAGCTGCCTTTCCAGCCGCTTGCTCTCGGTAATGTCCCTTATGGACTCAATGGCGCCCACAATATTGTTGTTCCCGTCAAAAAGAGGGGAGGCGGTAGCCCACAGGTTGGCTCCCGTGCCTTTAAATACGGACGGCACATAGAACTCGGCATAAAGGGTGTTCCCTTTTCTTTCAACGTATTGATAGAGTTCCCTGATCTCATTGTTGTCCGAGTTGTCAGAAAAAATCAGATCAATCAGGATCGGCTTGGGCTTATTGTAAAAAGGTTTGGCGTAGGCGTAGTCGCTCTTGCCAACAATATCCTTCTTAAAAACACCTGTCATTTCTTCAATAGCCTTATTCCAGGCAATGACCTTGCGGTCCTTGTCAATAACAAAGGTGGCGTCGGGGAGAAATTCAATGATGTCGTTCAACCTCTGGTGGGCGGCGCGCAAGTCCTCTTCCGCCTTGAGCCGCTCGGTGATATCGTTTCCGATAATGGCTGTGCCGACAATATTGCCCTGGATGTCTCTCAGCAAAGTATTGTTTGAAAAGATCAAGCGGCGTTCCCCGTTGCGTGTTTGAATTTCATTGGTGCTGTGAGAATTCATTACGCCTTGTTGAACAGCCTCCATAACGTCCCTTTTAATTTCCTTTTTATCAGCGGGTATGAACAGGTCAAACCAGTTGTGGTGCAGCACTTCCTCTCGTTTCCAGCCGGTCAGCCTGAGCAGGAAATCATTGCAAAAATTGATATTGCCCTGGGTATCCATAATCACAGAAACCATATGGACGTTTCCCAGCATCTCCCGGAAGCGGCGTTCAGACTCCAGCAGCATCTCGTTGGCGTTTTGCAGTTCGCCGTACTGCTGTTTCAACTCTTTGCGCATCTGCTCAAAGGTTGTGGCCAGTCGCCCTATTTCTATATTGGCGCTTACATTGACCTCAGTGTCCAGATCACCGTGCGCCAGACGGTTAGCCGCTATGACCAGCTCATTGATCGGGTGGGTAAGGGAGTTGGTAAAAACAAATATAATAATCAAGATGACCAGCAGGACCAGACCATATATGGAAGCTACCCTGAAGGCGGTATCGCTGATCACTTTATCCACGAACTGTTTATTGGCGCCGACGTACCACATGCCAATAACTTGGCCGCTCTGATCTTTTATGGGTTTATAGGCGGTCTGGTATTTGATGCCCGCAACATCAGCCTCTCCGGAATATTCCTTGCCTTCCCCCAGGACAACCATTCCTACTTCTTCAGAGACTTTAGTGCCGAGAACCCGTATGTTGTCCCTGGTTACGTTTGTGGCTACGCGGGTAGGTCCTTGAAAGATGGTACATGTATCTCCCGTTAAAAATCCGATCTGGTCAACAAATTCATTATTTCCATTAATCAGGGTATCTCCTTTATATAGTTGACCGTCCCTTATGGCCCAGGGACCGGGCAGGCGGCTGTCCAGCAAAGCTTCAGCCAGTTGAAGGTTGCTTTTGGCCTTTTCAACCGCCGCCGTGTTGGCTTCAATCTTAATCTGTTTCGTTGTCCAGATTACCGTTGCCAGGAGACCAAGGACAATGACCAGGGTATTCACTATTATATATCTCCAGCGGATAGTCTGAAATTTTGACAGGTACCTGCCTGGCAGGTTAAACATTGGCATTTTCCTCCTGAAATATATCACAAAGCTAAAAATACAGCTTATTACTTATGTCGTCAATATTTAAAAGAACCTTTATCCAGAAATTTAACAGTAATGAATAAAATACTAGCTTTATCTTGAAGTTGCCCTGCTTGCTTTGTAAAGGAGAGTAATAATTTGTGTCGAATTATTGTTTACAATAGGGTATCCTGTCAAAGGGATAATCCGGCTGCTTTTCGTCAATCATAGTAAAAAGAAACTGATCACCCCGGGGGTATAGAATGAAAAAGCTGAGAAATAAAGCTGTTTACACAAGTGTTATAATTGTACTTTTATTTGGCGCGGTGGCCGGTTCGGCTTATGCCATAAAAGCGCACATAAATAAAACAGGACAGGAAAGTCCCGCCGGTGTACACCTGGAACAGCCCGCAGCCAATGAACCCACTTCCTCCACACAGGAGGGAGGCACCCCGGCTGCAGATACGAGTAGTCCGCCCTCTGATGTGCCCATGGATGCTGCCAAGGGGAAAGATACCAGCGGCAGTAACGCTGTGACCGGCATCCTGCCCAACTCTAAGCGGGGCTGGGGTCTTAACAAGAACGACAGCCACCAGCGTCCGGATATGCCTTCCTCCATCAGCTCGGGACTGAGCAAGTACGGCGCTTACTGGATCGGCCCCAACCAGAAGTCGGTTTACCTGACCTTTGACGAGGGTTACGAAAACGGTTATACTGCGACCATTCTGGATATTCTTAAAGCTAACGACGTTAAAGCGGTATTTTTTGTGACCGGCCACTACCTGGATTCGCAGCCGGGCCTGGTCAAGAGGATGGTGGATGAGGGGCATATCGTCGGCAACCATACCGATACCCACCCCAGCCTGCCGGATATTTCCGACGAGCAGATTAAAAAAGAACTTGAGATCGTAGAAGACAAGTATGAACAGGTTACCGGACAGAGAGGCATGAAATACATGAGGCCGCCGCAAGGCGAGTACAGTGAGCGCACCCTGGCGCTGACCAGGGAGTTGGGGTATCACAACATCTTCTGGAGCATGGCCATGGTGGACTGGGTGCCGATGCCGGGCGGAGCGCAGGAGTCTTATTCGACAGTAATGGGCAACCTGCATGACGGCGCGCTGATCCTGCTGCACGCCGTGTCCAAGGACAACACCGAGGCTCTGGACAGGATCCTGAAAGACATCAAGGCGCAGGGTTATACCTTCAGGAGCATGGATGACCTGGTAAGTTAAAATATGTGAGCAAACTCAGCGGGCACAAACGCCCGCTTTTTATTTATATTAAAAGGCATTGTTTTAACCAGTGAAATGTAGTAATTTTATCTAAATATCAAATGTGAAAGGAATGACCGTATGGAACTGGCAGAAGCAATCCGCGGGCGCAGGAGCGTGCGCAAATACAAAAGTGACCCGATTCCGGAAAAGACAGTCAGGGAGTTGCTGGAGCTGGCTGCCTGGGCGCCCAGCGGCATGAACACCCAGCCGTGGCTTTTTGAGGTAGTTGAGGGAAAGGAATATTTAAAGAACCTGTCAGACCGGTGCAGGGACTTCATACTGGAAAGGATGGAGGATATACCAGCTCTAAGAAATTACCGCACCATGCTGTCCAACCCGGACTATAATATATTTTACGGCGCCCCGGTGCTGGTTTTGATTTACGCCAACACCAACGCTTTTACCTATGTTAATGACTGCAGCATGGCCGCTCAAAACCTGATGCTGTCCGCCTGGGACAGGGGTATCGGCAGCTGCTGGATCGGGTTTGCCCGCGGCTTCTGCGACACTCCTGAATTTAAAGATGAATTAAAGGTGCCGCCGGGATACGAACTCGTGGCGCCGGTCATCCTCGGCTACCCGGCGGACCCGCCCGCCAAGGGAGCAAGGAAGGAAATACAAGTCACCTTCCACCAAAAATAGAACTAGTTAACGACTAGCAAACGGGGACGGTTCTTGCTTTGCCTAAAGGCAAATGGAGAACCGTCCCCGTTTGCTAGTTTTAAGAAAACGTTAAGAAACAGGAAATTTTGACATAATGTTTTTTTGTTATGTTTATGTCAGGATAACTAGTACGGGGAGGTTGTGAAATGTTTCTCTAGCAAATTATTGATAAGGGGATGATTTTTGCTTGCCTTTAACTAATAGATTGGTATATCAGGGGTGAGATGATGTCAAAACTGTCCTGGTTGGTAAAAGAAACAAAAAGATGGGTAAGCAGTGGGATCATCGGCAGTGATCAGGCGGACCAGATTATCGGGCTGTATCCCGCCGAAAACAAAAACAGGCTGATCTCTGTTTTATTGCTGCTGGGGGCAATATTGCTGGGGACAGGCATTATCCTATTCTTTGCTTCAAACTGGCAGCAGATTCCCAAATGGGGAAAAATCAGCCTTGTTATAATCCCTTTGGTCCTCTTTCACCTTTCTTCGCAGTTAACTTACAGAAACTATCCCAGGTTGAGCCAGGCCCTTTCGCTGCTTGGCTGTATCATGTTTGGCTCGGGCATCTGGCTGATCGCCCAGATTTTTCATATTAACGCTCATTTCCCCAACGGCATGCTTTTCTGGCTGCTGGGGGTTTTGCCGGTTGCCTTTATCTTAAGGGAAGAGCTGCCTTTAGGGTTAAGCGCCCTGCTGCTGGCTTCATGGGTACTGGCGGAACAGTCATCTTCCCTGTTGCTAATATTCATTGCTATGATGCTGTTTGGCGGTGTTTTTTATTTAACGTATACTTTGCGTTCTTCTTTTACGCTCGTTATTGGTTTAATCAGTTTAACCATATTTCTCAACACTGAAATCTACCTGATCTTAACGGATAATTACAGGTTTGACGCCGCTGGTTCTCTAATACCATTCGTTCTGCTGCTGATTGGTTCGTCTCTCGTTTATATGTCCAAGCATCCTGTCAACGAATTCATTAAAAATTTCCCTTTTATATACAAGTTTTTAGGAGTGGTGCTGACTGGGGCAGCACTATTTATCATGTCGCTTGAATTTTTTGCCTACGATTTCATTAAGTTACGCCACAGCGGGGCGGGGTTTGTCCTGTTCTGGGTATTGTACATTGCCGTGGCGGTTTTGGGGGCTTACGCCATCAGCAGGCACAGCACAAATATAAAAGAAATTGTAAAAGAGAATTATGCCTGGCTGGCCGTAGACGTTCTCGTTTTTAGCATCCTGCTGGCGCCGTTTAATGGATTAACTTTAATGATCATTTTAAACCTGTTTATGTTTATATGGGCTCTATTAGTTATTATCTCCGCCTACCAGACCCAGAGCAACCTGTACTTCGTCCTTGGTATGATTGCCTTTAACCTGTTTGTCTTCGAAGAGTACTTTAACTTTTTCTGGAGGAGCCTGCCCAAATCCCTGTTCTTTATAGCCGGCGGGATCGTGCTGGTTGTGAGCGGGGCGCTGATGGAGCGGCAGAGAAGGAAAGCGGTTCTTGACTGGCAAAAGGAGGGGGTGACTTCTTTTGAAGAGGAGCTATAAAATCGGTCTTATTGTTATACTACAGATCATATTCCTTTTCAGCATTATAGGCTTCAGGTATTATACCCTGTCCGCCGGCACTCCCGTTCTCTTGAAAGCCGCCCCGGTAGACCCGCGGGACGTGTTCAGGGGTGAATATGTCATGCTGGAATACGATATATCATGGATCAAAAGTGAAAACCTAAATCCTGAGAGTTTTCGGAAACAGAATGTCTATGTAGTCCTTGAAAAAGGAGAGAAATACTGGAACGAGGCGGGCATGTATTCAGACAAACCCGGCCTGACCGGCAATCAGATCTTCATCAAAGGCGAGGTGGATTACTTTGATGAATTTAAACATAAATACCATGTGACCTATGGCATCGAAAGCTATTATGTTGAGGAAGGCACAGGCAGGGGATTAGAGCAGGCCAAATATTTCGACGCGCAGATAAAAACAGACCGCTTTGGCAACGCGGTCATAGAAAATATTTTAATACAATAAACAGCGGAAATGCAGCACGCGAGCTGTTGGAAGCGCCGCTGGAAGACATTTGGAGTTCCTGTCAAAATCATAACTAAGAAAGGAGCAGCAGCATGAATGTATTTACCAGAAATGAGCTAAAGACTTTGATGGAAAAATCTGAAGGTCCATGTGTATCAATTTTTATGCCCACTCTCAGGGGAGGAGTGGAATCTCGACAAAACCCGATCCGTTTTAAAAATATGCTCAGGGAGGCCGGGGAACGCCTCGTGGCAGCCGGTATGCGTGCTCCAGAAGCAAAGGAACTGCTCGAGCCTGCCCAAAAGGTTTTGCTGGATGGACCTTTCTGGCGGCAAACCACCGGTATTGCCCTTTTTCTATCCCCGAAAACGTTTCGCTACTACCGCTTTCCTTTTGATTTTGAAGAACTCCTGGTTGTGGCGGACCGCTTTAATGTCAAGCCCTTACTCAGCCTGCCGGCTTCCGCTGAGCGTTTTCACATCCTGGCCCTCAGTCAAAACAAGGTCAGGCTTTTTGAGGGAGCGAACCAAAAAATCAGCGAGATTGATTTAGAAATTGGAGGTGTTCCCCGGAGCCTTGCCGATGCTATGGGATATGATGATCCGGAAAAACAGCGCCAAGCTCACAGCGGTTTACCAGGGACATCGATTTTTCACGGCCACGCTGTAGTCGATGACGCCAAAGTGAATATTCTGCGGTATTTCCAGCAGATTGACCGGGGATTGAGAGAACTGCTCCGGGATAAGCAGGTACCGCTGCTTCTGGCAGGAGTAAGCTATCTTTTCTCAATATACAAAGAGGCTAACAATTATCCTTATCTGCTCCAGGAAGGAATCGAAGGCAACCCTGACAGGAAGGAAACAGAGGAATTGTATGAGCGCGCCTGGGCTGTTGTCGGACCTCACTTTTTAAAAGCCCGGCAAGAGGCGGTTGACTTGTACAGGCAGATGGCGGGAACAGGGCTGACTTCCAACGATGTTAAAGAAATAGTCCCGGCAGCTTATTACGGACGGGTTGACATTTTGTTTGTTGTCACGGGGCGCCAGTTATGGGGCGCTTTTGATCCCGACACTAATGAAGTTGAACTAAACCAGGTGGCAGAACATGGAAACGGCGACCTGCTCGACCTTGCGGCGGTGCATACAATTTTGAACGGCGGTGTTGTATATGCTGTCGAGCCTGATAAGATGCCTGAAAACGTGCCCCTGGTGGCCGTGTACCGGTATTGATCCTGTTAAATAATCAAGCTGAGGTTTGTATCAGGTAACTAAGAAAATATTGTTTATGTAATACAACGGGGTAGGGCGCCATGACGGGAAATCCGTCAGGCCCGTACCCCATTTTCATCCTTTAAAAATTTAGCAGCCATTATCTTTATGTTTTACATTAAAAGGATATAGATATTTCGTTATGGATATAACTGAACGCAAGCAGATGGAGGAGCGATTGAAGACCCTTAGCCTGCGCGACCCACTAACAGGTTTTTATAACCGCACCATATCGCTTGCCCGGCAACCACCGGCTATTTGGAAATGTGTTCTCCCACGTAACCGACTATGTCAGCCAGGGTTTTAAGCTTTAAAATGTCCGACCCCGGGATGATGAAGTCGAAGGATTCTTCCATGTCAACCAAAATCCAGCTAAAAGCCAATGAATCCACTCCCAGATCAGCCAATTCACTATTCAAGTCAATGTCCTCCGTATGTATATCCTCTAAATGTTTGCTGATGATTTCCCGCAGGATTTCCTCGATTTTCTTTTTATCCATTTTCATTCCTCCCTCATCTTTTCTCCAGCATTTCGACAGCCATTTCCCGCAGTTTGAATTTTTGCGCTTTGCCGCTGGCGGTCTGCGGGTATTGATCAACAAAAATGAAATGGGTAGGAACTTTGTTGAGCGCAATCCGTTCCCGGCAGTACCGCTTCAGTTCCAAAGGGGCAGCCGTCTCTCCCGGCTTCAGGCGCACAAAAGCAACCGTGTCCTCACCATAATATGAACAGGGGATTCCCACCAACTGGGAGTCCTTAACTTTAGGGTGAGTAAACAAAAACTCTTCTATTTCCGCAGGGTAAATGTTTTCGCCGCCCCGGATAATAACGTCCTTGATGCGGCCCGTAATCCGGTAAAAGCCGTTTTCGTCGGCGCAGGCCAGGTCGCCGCTGTGCATCCAACCCCCAGCAACAATAGTTTTGGCGGTGACTTCCGGCATTTTGTAGTACCCCTTCATCATGGCCGGACTTTTGACACAAAGCTCACCTTGAACACCGGCGGGCACTTCCTGACCGGTACGCGGGTCTATGATTTTCAGTTCAACGTCCGGCATGGCCCGGCCTATAGTGCCGGCGCGGTGCTCTAAAGCGGCATCAGGGTGATTCATAATACTGATGATAGCTTCCGTCGACCCGTAGAGTACGCCGAATTCACGGGCGCCCATCTTCTCCACCACTGCTTTGACCAATTCCGGCGGACTGGGTGCTCCGGACACATTACCGCCGCGCAGGCAAGAAAGGTCGTAAGGACGTTTTGACAATTCTTCCAGCGCAGCCACAAACATGGTGGGTGTGCCACAGACGGCGGTAGCACGGCTGCTCTCCATAATCCGCAGCATATCCCGCGCCCTGAATTGTTCCACAGCAGCTATAACAGAACCGGCGGCCACAGCGGCCATCACGGCAACACAGCCGTACGCGTGAAAGAAGGGCAGCGGTATGCAAACGGTGTCTGCAGCCTCAAGTCCCTGGCGCGTGGCTGTGGCGAAAGCGTTGGTGACAAAATTGGCATGAGTAAGCATTGCTCCCTTGGGAACACCTGTGGTGCCGGATGTATACAGGATGGCGAAAACATCACCGGGTTCGAGTGCGTTTTCTCTTTCGGCCAGCTCATCTGCGCCGATATCCGCGCCCCGGTTCAAAAATTCCGTCCAGGAGAACATGCCGGGGTGTTTTTCTTCACCGAGAAAGATAATATTTCTGAGTTCCGGAAGGCGTCCGGCTCTTAGCTGACCCGGCCGGGCGGTTTTGAGCTCCGGGCAGATCTCATAGATTGCCGCCAGGTACTCGCCAGGCTGTCCGGCGCCGTCAGCGAGAAATAACGTGGTGGCGTCCGACTGTTTAAGGACGTACTCCAATTCATAAGCCCGGTAGTTGGTGTTGACCGCCACGAGCGGCGCGCCTGCTTTGGCGCAGCCAAACAGGACAAACAGCCACTCCGGCAGGTTGGGCGCCCAAAGGGCGACATGTTCGCCGTGGATGATGCCGGAAGCCAGCAGGCCTTTGGCTACCAGGCGGGTGATGTGGTCAAATTCGCTGTATGTGCAGCGCTTGTTGCGCTGGTGAAAGATCAGTGCCGGACTGTCACCCCTTATGCCTGCCTGCTCTTCAAGAAGCTTGCCGGCTGTGACAGTCCCGGCTGTCTGTAACGGTTTCGGAAGGTATTTATCCATACCTGACGCTCCTTTTTTTAGAGGCAGCCGGAATTTAGGTATTCATTGCCCTAAAGTTACAGCCTGCCAGTCATCATTTACAATTTCCAGGATCTTTTTGGCCCGCTTCGTGTAGAGTTTTATCCCCCCAAAGTTTGGCGTCGCGGCTGCCCTCTGCATCAACAGTCCGTCGTCGTCAAACCAACGAGGTAATATCCCGCCGAGAAAGTAACCATGCCGGCGCAAAACATCAACAGCGGCGCCCGTCCACGGTTGGGTCAACCGCAAGAAGACCTGGACGACTACGCCTCCGTCTGTCTCAGCCTGTTTTTCGAAGCCGTCCAGACAGGATTCAAAGTCGCCGCCAATTTCTTCAAAGGTCAGCCGCGCCACACCCGCGGTGGGGAAAAGCTGTATCTCGCCTTTAGTCGTCACACCGGCCGGCAATGGCGCGTCAGACCGGATATAGCGGTGGCCAAAATCCGCCGCCGCATACAGATACTGCAGGGATTCTTCATACACAGACGGAAGGTAAATGGTCTGCCCCCTGGTTTTGAATGTTTTAAAAACTATCAGGGTGGAGACGCGTCCGGTATTATCCATGGATTTTGTGAAGGCTTTCTCATATGACTCGGCTGGCATCAAGTCGATTTCCAGGGCAGTTTCATAAAAGCCTTCACTCTTACACATCCGCTGGGTAAATATGTGGTTGCACACTGCTTCTCCCCATATTTGCTCCAAACCGTGTCGCAGAGGTACCTCCTTCATGGAATATCTCGATAGTTTAAAAGCCATATCGGTCAGCCGGTAATCTTGCCGCACCATCAATTGGCCGCTCTCATACAGGCGGGGGTTGGGTGGCGACGAGCGGTAAAAGGCCATATGCCCCACCACCTCGCCCGCGGTGGTGCGAACCACCACCCGGTAGGCTTCACCGGTTTCGTCCTGACGAATCAGCGCCTGTGGATCGTACAGTTCCCGCACAGGATAGTTCTCCCCGTAAACCGCCCGGTATAATGCCACCACACCCGCAGCATCGGCGGGACGGAAAACATCAATCTCCCAGGACAGTTCCTCTTTCGGTCCTGCTGTTTCAGTTACCATGCCAACACTCCTCGTATCCATAATAGGTTGATTTGCTCATTGATATAATGTCCTTTGACTGCACCTTAAAGTTGGACCAGGATAACGTCGTTCTAGTATTTTATCGTCCATAAATTATAAAATATAAACTGAATTCACATTCTTTTCATGATTCTTTTTCCACATAGCTTAATCTATAAAAAATGTAAATTTTGTGACTGGGCAAATGGGGACGGTTCTGGCTTTGCCTAAAGGCAAAGCCAGAACCGTCCCCATTTGCTCCCCCAATCCACGCGCCCGTATGGGGCGCGACCAATAATAAGGACTCTTACCAACCGCAGTTGGGAAGAGTCCGGCCAGATAGTTGATGTTGCCTTCAAAAAATAAAAATAACGTTTTCCAGATCCTTAAAATGCTTATCACTTGTCACAACCTGACACCCCAGTAACTCCGCCGTCGCGTAAACAATGGCATCCGCCATGGGAAGGCTGTGCTTTACGCTGAGACTGGCGGCTGTGAGTGATAGCATCTCAGACAACTCGATCACTCTAGTGCCGCTCATTTGGGCGGCCACCATCACGGCAGCTTCCTCGCCCCTTTCTTTTAAAACCTTCTTAAAGACTTCGTTGACGACTATGGTTGGGGTTACTATTTCCTTTGGGTCCAGGAAATATTTCGTGTATTCTTCCGCCTTGTCGCCGTCAGCTAAAAATTCAATCCACCCGCAGGAATCGACAAGGATCAAGCCTTTCATCTTCTTCTCTAAGCCCGGATTTGTCCATTCCCTTTAAGAAACCTCTCATTTCTGAAAGGGGTACCTCCGGAACAAGATTAATGGTCTGTCCTTTTACTACTACATTTAATTTTTGTCCAACTTTTAGCTGAAGCTGTTTCCTGACTTCTCTTGGAATCACCACTTGAAAATTACTGGAAATCGTTACTTTACTCACGATATCACCTTACTTGCATTAATGTTATCGATATGTAAATCATACTTTTTTTGTTTGTTGTAATCAATAAAGCATTCAGCAGCAACAACAAAGATTTTCCGTCAATTTAAAACGCTGCCCGGCAGGATTGCAGGAGCGTGGTATAGAAATTAAGAGAAAATAAATGCCCCGGCCCGGCTGCCGGGGTAACTTTATGGCGGGTAAAAAATTTTTTTGATTTAACCCTGCTTGTTGTTGTATTATTATGCATTAGTTTGTATAATTATTAATGTTTACATTTTTGCGGAGGTGACCTTTTTGACAATCAAGGTAAGTATTATCGGGGCCACGGGCTATACCGGAGCAGAGCTGGTGAGAATCCTGCACAGCCATCCAGAGGTTGAACTGACAGCGCTGACAACCCGGAGTTACGTGGGGATGCCTTTTGACAAGATTTACCCGCACCTGCATAAATATAATCAGTTAGTTTGCGAGGAAATGAATTTTCCAAAGCTTTTTAATGCCTCTGACGTTATTTTCGTAGCTTTGCCGCACGGCCATGCTATGCCGGTGGCGCTGGAGGCGGCGCGGTTGGGTAAAAAGATAGTGGACCTGGGGGCTGACTTCAGGCTGGATGACTACAGAATATACGAGCAGTGGTATAAGGTGGAGCACGAGGCCAGGAAACTGCTGGACGGTGCGGCGTATGGGCTGCCGGAGGTAAACCGGGAGAAAATAAAGCAGTCCCGTCTGGTGGCAAACCCGGGCTGCTACCCTACCAGCGCTATTCTGGCTCTGGCGCCTCTGCTGAAACACAGGCTTATCGATACCGGCAGCATCGTTATTGATTCAAAATCAGGGGTTTCCGGTGCGGGCCGGGGGCTGGCCCTGGGCACCCATTTCTGTGAGGTAAACGAAAATTTCAAGGCGTACAATATCGCCGTTCACCGACACACACCCGAAATTGAGCAGGAGTTGAGCAGGATCGCGGGGGAACAAATAACCGTTACCTTTTCTCCTCACCTGCTGCCCATAACCAGGGGCATCCTGAGCACTGTGTACGCAAAACTTATTACCCAGGCTGGGAAAGAAATAATCAGGGAAGCTTACCTTGATTATTACAAGGATGAGTTTTTTGTGCGGGTGCTGCCCGACGGGACACTCCCCCAGACCAAGTGGGTGTCGGGCACCAACCACTGCGATATCGGTTTGACCCTGGATTCCCGCACCGGGCGGATCATCGTCACTTCCGCTATAGACAACCTGGTTAAAGGGGCCTCGGGTCAGGCGGTTCAGAATATGAACATCATCTGCGGGCTGCCCGAAAATACGGGCTTAGCCGGCCCGGGGCTTTACCCGTAAAATATATATTGTACCGGAGGCTTATAGAAATGGCAGATAAAATAGTTGACATTGAAAAAGTCCCAGGCGGGGTTACCACAGCGGCAGGCTTTTTAGCCGGCACCGCGATGGCGGCTATTAAAAAAGCTAACAAAAGAGATGTCGCGGTAATATATTCTTCCGTTCCGGCGACAGCCGCGGGTGTTTTCACCCTGAATAAGGTTAAAGCCGCCCCGCTCCTGCTTTCCATGGACCGCCTGGCGCGGGGCAAGGCCCAGGCGCTGGTTGTAAACAGCGGCAACGCCAACGCCTGCAACGGAGAACAGGGGATGCGAGACGCCCTGGCCATGACCGCTGAAGTGGCGCATGTTCTGCACATCCCGGAAGAGATGGTTTTAGTGGCTTCAACCGGGGTAATCGGCAAGAAGATGCCCATGAATAAGGTGCTGCCCGGCGTCCGCGAGGCGGCCGGACTGGTTTCCTCTGAAGGGGGCTCGCTGGCGGCGCAGGCGATTATGACCACGGACACTTTTCAAAAGGAAGCAGCTGTGCGGCTGGAATTGGGGGGCAAAACGGTCACCGTCGGCGGGATGGCCAAGGGTTCCGGGATGATTCACCCCAACATGGCCACGCTGCTTGGTTTTATCACCACGGACGCCGCCATATCGGACGTCTGCCTGAAGCTGGCTTTAGGTTACGCGGTAGACCGCAGTTTTAACATGATTACAGTCGACGGCGATACCAGTACTAATGATATGGTTGTAATCATGGCTAACGGTATGGCCGGAAATGAAATGATTAAAGGCGCCAGCGAAGATTTCATAGCCTTCAGGGAAGCGCTCGCCCAGGTTTGTGATGAACTGGCCGTGGCTATAGCCAGGGATGGCGAGGGCGCTACCAAGCTGATCGAAGTAGAAGTCCGCAATGCCGGTACGGAAGGGGACGCGCGCCTGGCGGCCAGGGCTGTGGCCGGCTCGAGCCTGGTCAAGGCGGCAATTTTCGGGCGGGACGCCAACTGGGGCAGGGTAATCTGCGCCGCAGGCTATTCCGGAGCGGTTTTTGACCCGGAAATTGTAGATATATTCCTGGGGGATGTTCAGGTGGCAAAAGACGGAGGCTCCCTGGAATTCAGCGAGGAGCTTGCTCTGGAGGCGCTCAAGGGAAGCACGGTCAAAATCATCATCGACTTCAAGTCGGGACCGTTTGCCGCAACAGCCTGGGGCTGCGACCTTTCCTATGACTACGTAAAAATAAACGCCGATTATAGAACGTAAATGGGACGACTAAATTGGAGGGGATAACAGGATGTTGAAGGCTTTGGAGAGGGCCTCGGTACTGGTTGAGGCGCTGCCTTATATCAAGAAGTTTTATGGGAAAACCGTTGTGATTAAATACGGCGGGCACGCCATGATCAACCCGGAACTAAAAGAAGCGGTGCTCACGGATGCGGTTTTGATGAAGTATGTCGGCATGAACCCGGTGATTGTGCACGGCGGCGGGCCGGAGATAACCGACATGTTGAAAAGAGTGGGTAAGGAGTCCCGCTTTGTGGGCGGCCTGCGGGTTACCGACGCGGAAACTATGGAAATTGTCGAGATGGTCCTGGTGGGAAAGATCAATAAGGAGATCGTCACCCGTATCAACCGCATCGGAGGACGGGCGGTGGGCCTGTCCGGCAAGGACGGCGATCTGTTCCAGGCGGTCAAAAAGTACCGTAAGGTGCGTACTCCCGAGGGCAAGGAAGAGGTGGCCGATATCGGATTTGTCGGTGACATCAGCAGGGTGAATTCAGGGATCGTTTCCATCGTTATCGGGGAGGGCTATATCCCGGTGGTAGCTCCCGTGGCTGTGGGAGCGGAGGGACAAAGTTACAACATCAACGCTGATTATGCCGCCGGT
Organism: uncultured Pelotomaculum sp.; assembly: GCA_964543575.1. Taxonomy (GTDB): domain Bacteria; phylum Bacillota; class Desulfotomaculia; order Desulfotomaculales; family Pelotomaculaceae; genus Pelotomaculum_B. The sequence goes on along the minus strand of CAZIYV010000028.1, from coordinate 12,712 downwards.
CGGCTGGCCGCCGCCCTGGGCGCGGATAAACTGATCATCCTGACCGATGTTGAAGGCATCCTGGCCGACCGCGGCGACCCGAAATCCATTATCTCGGTACTGCATCTGAATGAGGTGTCGTCACTGATTGACCAGGGCAAAATTGACGGAGGTATGATCCCCAAGGTGGAGTGCTGTATGGATGCCCTGGCCGGTGGTGTTAACACCACCCACATTCTGGACGGCAGGGTGCCCCATTCCATTTTACTGGAACTATTCACGGATCAAGGCATTGGAACCATGGTGCAAAAATGAGACGTAGGATATGGGATGTAGGTGCGAATTTATTCGGCTAAGGTCAGGGGACACACCTCTATTTTTGGGGTATTACTTTATGGACGAGGAATGTCCCCACTGGAGTGTTCGGATGAATCCGAACCTACAATTTTAAAACTAAAATTCTTTCTCGATGTCCGATGACCAACTGCCGGATTTGACCCTGCAGGAATGCAGGATAAACCGACATCCGACGTCCGACGTCTGACGACCGAATTGGGGGGTTTGATATGAATACCAAAGAAATTATTGAATTAGGCGACAAGTACCTTATGTGTAATTACGGGAGGATCCCGCTGGCGCCGGTTAAAGGTGAAGGCGCCCAGATGTGGGACGCTGACGGCAGGGAGTACCTGGACTTTGTCAGCGGCATCGCGGTAAACGCGCTGGGACACAGCCCTTTAGCCGTCATTGAGGCAGTCTCCGCACAGGTCAGGAAGATGATCCACTGTTCCAACCTGTACTATATTGAAAACCAGGTGCTTTTAGCCAAAGTGCTTGTTGAAAACAGCGCCATGGATAAGGCCTTTTTCTGCAACAGCGGCGCCGAGGCTAACGAAGCGGCGCTCAAGCTGGCCCGCAAATACGCGAAAATCAAGCACAACCCGGAAAAAGTGGAGATTGTCACTGCGGTCAATTCTTTTCACGGGCGGACCCTGGCTACTATCACCGCCACCGGCCAGCCGAAATATCAGAAAGGTTTTGAGCCGCTGCCCGGCGGGTTTAAATATGTTCCCTTCAATGATCTTCAAGCCTTGAAGGAAGCGGTAGGCCCGGCCACCTGCGCGGTTTTGCTGGAGCCCATACAGGGTGAGGGAGGGGTTAACGTAGCCTCCATCACTTACCTGAAAGGAGCGAAAGCGCTTTGCGAGGAATACGGGGCGCTGCTGATCTTTGACGAGGTCCAGACAGGCCTGGCCCGCACCGGCCGCTTATTTGCCTACGAACATTTCGGTGTGGAACCCGACATCCTTACCCTGGCCAAGGCGCTGGGTGGCGGTTTTCCTATCGGAGCTATGCTGGCCAAAGAAGAAGCGGCCATTTTTCAGCCGGGAGACCATGCTTCTACTTTCGGCGGCAACCCGCTGGCCTGCGCCGCCGCCCTGGCTACATTAGAAGAAATCATCGAGGGTGAAATAGTCAATTATGTCAATGTGGTCGGCGCGATCCTTTACAACCAGCTGTCCGAACTGTCTCAGAAATATGATTTCATAAAAGATATCAGAGGCAAGGGCCTGCTGCTGGGAATGGAGCTTTCCATAGGGGGTATGGACATAGTCAACGCCTGCCAGGAGAAAGGCCTTTTAATCAACTGTGTCGGCGGAAATGTCCTCCGTTTCGTCCCGCCTCTGACCATAGATTCCATAGATATAAAAAAGGCGATGGAAATACTGGACCAGGTTTTGTCCGGGATATGAGACAATGGGACGGTTCTCCTGTCTCACTCCTCACTCTGGACCGGGGTATGCGAGGAATAAGTGGGACGTGAGAAAAAACAAGTCGTAAGCCGTAGGGCGTATGGCGTAAGTGAGAAATGCTTGGGGACTTATTATGAATACAGAATATACCGACGTCCGACGTCTGACGACCGACGACTAAGTTCAAGCGGGACGTGAGAACTGTATGCCCAGAAGAAGCGACATTAAAAAGGTTCTGGTAATCGGCTCAGGCCCGATCATCATAGGTCAGGCCGCTGAGTTTGACTACGCCGGCACCCAGGCCTGCAAGGCACTGCGGGAAGAAGGGGTCTCGGTGGTACTGGTCAACTCCAATCCGGCCACGATCATGACCGATCTGGATATTGCCGACCAGGTATATATAGAACCACTGAACTGGGAATGCATTGCCCGGATTATTGACCGGGAGCGGCCGGACGGCCTGCTGCCCACACTTGGCGGCCAGACCGGACTCAATATCGCGGTGGAGCTGGCGGAAAAAGGGGTACTGGAAAAATACGGCGTGGAGATGCTGGGCACACCACTGGACTCGATCCGGAAAGCCGAGGACCGCGAGCTGTTTAAAAACCTGATGCTGGAAATTGACCAGCCGGTTCCTCTGAGCACGATCGCTGTCAGTGTGGAAGAATGTCTCGCCTTTGCCCGCGAGATAGGGTACCCGGTTATCGTCAGGCCTGCTTATACCCTGGGCGGCACCGGCGGGGGCATCGCCTTCCGGAGCTCGGACCTGGTTGAGATAGCTGATCGCGGCCTCAAGATGAGCAGGATCGGCCAGGTGTTGTTAGAGCAGAGTGTCGCCGGCTGGAAGGAAATCGAGTACGAGGTGATGCGGGACGGGGCGGATAACTGCATTACCATCTGTAATATGGAAAACATTGACCCGGTAGGTATTCATACCGGTGACAGCATAGTGATCGCGCCTTCCCAGACCCTGTCCGACAAGGAGTACCAGTTCCTGCGCTCCGCATCACTGCGGGTAATCCGGGCGCTAAAGGTGGAGGGCGGCTGCAATATCCAGTTTGCCCTGGACCTGAAAAGCATGGATTACTATGTGATCGAGGTAAATCCCAGGGTAAGCCGCTCCAGTGCCCTGGCCTCCAAGGCCACAGGATATCCTATCGCCAAAATGGCGGCCAAAATAGCTATCGGCCTGACCCTGGATGAAATAACCAACCCGGTTACCGGCAAAACATGTGCCTGTTTTGAACCCGCCCTGGATTACGTGGTGGTTAAAATACCCCGCTGGCCTTTCGACAAGTTCAGCAGCGCCGACCGCATCCTGGGCACCCAGATGAAAGCTACCGGGGAAGTTATGGCTATCGACCGGACTTTTGAGGGAGCGCTCTTAAAGGCGGTACGCTCCCTGGAGATAGGCGTGGACAGCCTGCATTGGCGCGGGTCCGCCAGTTGGACGGAAATGGAACTGGAAGAGAAACTGTCTTACCCTAATGACCTCAGGCTGTTCGCCATTGCCGAGGCTTTCAGGCGCTTCTGGAGCATGCGGGAAATCGCCCAGTTAACCATGATCGATTATTTCTACTTAAGCAAGATCAAGGGTATTGTGGATCTGGAAAATGAGCTGCGCTCAGCCGGGCTGGATCTGCCGGCGGAACTCTTACGGCGGGCTAAAGTACGCGGCCTGCCTGACTCGCTGATTGGACGGTTGACCGGTCAGCCGGGCAGCAGCGTCTACAACTTGCGCCAAAAAAACGGGATTATCCCATCCTATAAGATTGTGGATACCTGCGCCGCCGAATTTGAAGCGGTTACCCCGTATTATTATTCCGCTTATGAAGCGGAGGACGAGGTGACTGACTCCGGGCGTCCGAAAGTGCTGGTTCTGGGTTCCGGTCCAATCAGGATCGGCCAGGGTATAGAGTTTGACTACTGCTCGGTGCATTCGGTCTGGGGCCTGCAGCGTGAGGGTATTGAGGCGGTGATCTTAAACAACAACCCGGAAACGGTGAGCACCGATTTCGATACCGCGGATAAACTATATTTTGAGCCTCTGGCTTTGGAAGATGTCCTGAATGTAATTGACAAGGAAAAACCCATTGGTGTTATTGTGCAATTCGGCGGGCAAACAGCGATCAACCTTGCTGCCGGCCTGCATGCCAGGGGTATAAAGATACTGGGCACTCCGGTCGAATGTATTGACGCGGCCGAAGACCGGGACAAATTTGAAAAACTCCTCACAGGCTTAGGCATACCCCAGTCTGAAGGCAAGTCGGCCACCACTGTGGAAGAGGCCAGAGAAATTGCGGCGAAACTGGGCTACCCGGTGCTGGTGCGCCCCTCCTACGTGCTGGGAGGACGGGCTATGGAAATAGTCTCCAATAACGCCGAGCTGTTTAAATATATGACCGAAGCGGTCCAGGTTTCTCCCAGGCACCCGGTGCTGGTGGATAAATACATCCACGGCAAAGAGGTGGAAGTGGACGCCATCGGTGACGGGCAGACTCTTTTCATTCCTGGTATTATGGAGCATATCGAGCGGGCCGGGGTTCATTCCGGGGACAGCATAGCCGTTTATCCCCCCCAGACCCTGAGCCGGCAGGAGATAGACAAAATCGTGGATTACACCTTGCGGATCGGACGGGCGCTGAAGGTTAACGGCCTGATCAACATCCAGTACGTGGTTGGCGCCGACGGCGTCTTTGTTTTAGAGGTAAACCCGCGGGCCTCCCGCACCGTTCCGGTGCTGAGCAAGGTTACCGGCGTCCCCATGGTTCAGGCCGCTACCAGGGCCATGCTGGGCCGCAGTCTGGCCGACCTTGGCTACAGCGAGGGACTGGGTGAGTGTGCAGGGTTTATTGCTGTTAAAGCTCCCGTATTCTCTTTTGAAAAGCTTGGTTTGGTGGAAATATCCCTCGGTCCGGAGATGAAGTCCACAGGCGAGGTGATGGGAATTGACCGTTCTTTTCCGGGCGCTCTCTTTAAGGCCATGCGCGCCTCGGGACTGCGGGTTGATTTCAGCGGCGACGTGGTTTTCTCTGTTGCGGACCGAGATAAGGAGGAAGCGAGAGGTGTGGCCCGCGCGTACGCGGACCTCGGGTTTACCCTGAGGGCTACGCCGGGTACGGCAAAATCGCTGGAAAAGGCCGGCCTGGAAGTTTGGGAAGTAGATGACACTGTCCCCCTGATCCGCTCCGGATCAGTAGGCCTGGTGGTCAACACCCCGACCAGGGGTAAGCTTACAGACCGTCCCGGTTTTCTTTTAAGAAGGGCGGCAGCGGAGTACAAAGTACCCTGCCTGACCTCGCTTGACACTGCCAGTGCGCTTACTGTGGCGCTGCGCTGCCTGAGACAGGGCGACGAACCGTTCCCGGTCGGCATGACCGAACTGGGACGTGGGATGTGAGACGTGAGACAAGTGAGACAAGGGGACGGTTCTCCTGTCTCATTCGGGGGGAAGACATTTTGACAGGATGAACAGGGGTTTGGAATAAACTTAAATTACCGTGTGGAATAGCAGCTTGTTAATCATGTCAAATTGTTTATTTATCTAGGAAAGAAGGGATTTTAGAATTGGGGCCTGGGAAAGTTAATTTAAAGGGACGTGACCTGTTAAGCCTGCATGATTTAACGCCGGAGGAATTAGCGGCTGTCCTCGAGCTGGCGGGAGAACTGAAAGAAAAACAAAAACAGAACATACCCCACCCATTACTGATGGGTAAAACGCTGGGCATGATTTTTCAAAAATCATCCACCCGCACCAGGGTTTCTTTCGAGGTGGCCATGTACCAGTTGGGTGGTTACGCGTTGTTTTTAAACGCTAATGACCTGCAGTTGGGGCGCGGCGAAACCATCGCCGACACCGCCAGGGTACTCTCACGCTACCTGGACGGGATTATGATCCGCACTTACGCCCAGGCTGACGTGGAACAACTGGCGCGGTACGCCGACATTCCGGTTATCAACGGTCTCACCGACCTGACTCACCCCTGCCAGGTGCTGGCTGATTTACTGACCATCAAGGAACGGAAGGGCAAGCTGGCGGGGCTAAGACTGGCCTATGTGGGAGACGGTAATAATGTCTGCCATTCACTTCTTTTTGGCTGTGCCAAGGTAGGTATGGATATCAGCGTTGCATCACCGGAGGGATACAAGCCCAGGCCGGAAATTGTCCGCCTGGCTAAAGAGGACGCCAAATATACCGGAAGCAGGGTGGAAATCGGCACCGACCCGGTAACGGTAGTCAGCGGTGCTGACGTGGTGGTTACTGATGTGTGGGCCGGTATGGGGCAGGAGGCGGAACAGGCCAAGCGTGTTGCCGCATTTTTACCGTACCAGATTAACCCGGCTCTGGTCAGCCACGCCAAACCCGATTACATTTTCCTTCACTGCCTGCCGGCGCACCGGGGTGAAGAGGTAGTGGATGAGGTTATCGACGGGCTGAATTCTGCTGCCTGGGACGAGGCGGAAAACCGCCTGCACGCTCAGAAGGCCGTGTTGTCGATGCTGCTGTAAGTGGGACGTGGGACGTGAGAAATGTAGGTGCGGATTTATCCGCACAAAATGTTCGGGGAAATCCGGGCCTACAGTTTTGGGCAGTGGTTCTTGAGATGTGGGAAACTTATAATGACCGGTTTTAATACGGCAAAGTTTTGTGCGACTAAAGTCGCACCTACAATTTGGACAAGGAGTTGGTTGTATATATGGCAAAAGTAGTGCTGGCTTACTCCGGGGGGCTGGATACATCGATTATCATCCCCTGGCTGAAGGAAAACTACGGCTATGAAGTTATCGCCATGACGGCGGACCTGGGCCAGGGCGAAGAGTTGGCACCCCTGAACGAGAAGGCGATTAAAACAGGCGCCAGCAAGATCTATATTGAGGACGCCAGGCGGGAGTTTGTGGAGGAGTACATATTTCCGACATTGAAAGCGGGCGCACTCTACGAGGGCAAGTACCTGCTGGGCACATCCATGGCCCGCCCGCTGATAGCCAAAAAGCTGGTGGAAGTGGCCAGAAAGGAAGGGGCTGAGGCGATAGCCCACGGCGCCACCGGCAAAGGCAATGACCAGGTCCGCTTTGAACTGGGGATAAAAGCCCTGGCGCCTGACTTGAAGATTGTGGCCCCCTGGCGGGAGTGGGATATCCGCTCGCGCGAGGACGCCATCGATTACGCTGAGGCCAGGGGCATCCCGGTGCCGGTTACCAAGGCCAGGCCTTACAGCCTCGACCGCAACATGTGGCACCTGAGCCACGAAGGAGCTGACCTGGAAGATCCGTGGAACGAGCCTACAGCAGACGTTTTACTCCTGACCACCCCGCCTGAAAAAGCGCCGGACCAGCCGTTGTACGTGGAACTTGATTTTGAGCGGGGTATCCCTGTCAAACTGGACGGAGTCGCTCTCGACCCGGTGACTCTTATTGAGAAGCTTAATGTCATCGCCGGGGAAAACGGCGTGGGCATCGTGGATATGGTTGAAAACCGCCTGGTGGGTATGAAATCCAGGGGTGTATACGAAACACCGGCTGGCACGGTTCTTTTTGCCGCCCACCGCGAGCTCGAGCTTTTAACCCTGGACCGCGCCACCCTCCACTTTAAAGAAATGGTTGCCTTGCGTTACGCCGAACTGGTTTATGACGGCGTCTGGTTCGCCCCCCTGCGGGAGGCGCTTGACGCCTTTGTGGACAAGACCCAGAGTACGGTTACCGGCGCCGTGCGGCTGAAGCTTTATAAGGGGAACTGTACCCCCGCGGGTACAAAATCGCCCTATTCCCTTTACGACCAGGAGCTTTCCACCTTTGGGCGCGAAGAGATATACAACCAGCGTGACGCTGAAGGGTTTATCAACCTTTTCGGCCTGCCGCTGAAAGTACGGGCTTTGATGGAGAAGAAAACGGGACTCAGGTAGATGACGGTTTAGTCATTTCAGTATACAGACCTATGGAGCAGTGAGCTGATTTTAGCTGACCTGCTCTTTTTCTTTTGTTCACAAAAAGCAGCAAATAAACATATTATGGGAACAAATTCTTAGCTAAATGTTTGTTGCTTACCTGGCATTATATGGAGCAAAAAACCACACGAGGAATAATATGTATCAAATGCTGCAGCATTAGCTTTATGAGAAAGGAGATTTATTATGGGATTCCGTTTAACAAGGTTTGTTATTGACGTGGGGACTCTTCCTCCGGGCACCCAGCAGTTGGATGAAGATTTCTTTCTGGTACCGGACGACAGGGTGGTAGTGCATGGCACCGTTCGTTTTCCCGACGGCACCCCGGCCTCGTGCGCGGTGGTTAAGTTCTTCTGTGTCGTATCGGGAGATCCTGCGACCACCTGTGACTTAGACCCCATCGGCCATGCTATAACCGATGACTGCGGCCAATTCATACTTGGTCCACTTGCTCCAACGGCACAAGTGGTAATCAAGGTCTTTTTCCTTGCTGAAAACACAGCTACCGGCACAGCGACTCCTATACTGGGAACTTGCACACCATTCATCTGCTCCTAGGGGGATGGGAAGTAAGGCGGGCATGACCAAAAATCATGCCCGTACTCTTAATTATCTGAAGAAGGGGTTTAGCTATGAGTCAGAGTAAAAAAACCAGGGTATCGATTATAATTCCCTGCCGTAATGAAGGACTTAAGATTAAACAGACGACAGACTTTTTATTGCGTACCGAGGCCGGCAGCCGTGACGAAATTGAAATCATTGTTGTAGATGACGGTTCGGAAGACCGGTGCTGTAGTTTCCTGGAATGGAAGGTTCCTCCTTACCGGAAAATCAAACTTCTCACCACGCAAGGGGTGGGCGCAGCCAGGGCCAGGAATTTGGGCGCTGAGCGGGCGAGAGGAGACATTCTGGTTTTTTGTGACGGGCACATATCTGTCCAAAAAGGCTGGCTTGACACATTACTAGACGCTTTTAACCACCAAGAGGTGGACGTTGTGTCGCCGGGCGTTGGGTCCTATGACCCTGCCCGCACAACCGGGTACGGCCAAACCTGGGATGAAAAGCTGGAAATACGCTGGCTAAGAAAGCCTTCCGATATTGAACCCGTTCCCTTGGCGCCTGGGGCCTGCCTGGCCATTAAAAGGGATGTTTTCAAACATGTCGGGGGCTTTGACCGGGGATTCAGCTCCTGGGGATACGAGGATGTAGAATTGTCCCTGAAGTTGTGGCTTTTCGGATATAAGGTATTTGTAGACCCCCGTGTCAGAATTGGTCATTATTTTCGCAAAACTCCGCCATATGCGGTTGAAGGTGTTGAGTTTATCTATAACCGGTTAAGAATGGCGGTCAGTCATTTTAAAGAAACCAGGACAGCTAAGCTGATTAACTTGATTAAAGATAAGGTAGATATTTCTTTCTTGTTCACAAAAGTTCTTTTCAGTGATTCTATAGGGCAAAGAAAAGATTACCTGGCCAGGCGCAAACATGATGATGACTGGTTTTTTAACAAGTTCAACATACCGTTTTAGAAAATGAAGGTGATGACATGGTTGCTTCACAATTAATTATTGGCATAATTGCAGTTCTGGTAATCATCATAGGTTTTATTTACTTAGCAAAAGTTATTTTTTGCTTACAAAAACAATTAAATGAATTAGTTTTGAAAACTGATGAATGCAAGGAGCAGACAGTTAACAATATTGAAAATCACACCAATAATAAAGAGAGTATCAATGTTTTAGAAAATCATATTTTGGACGAATGCATAGAAACAGAAAAAACTGCGGTCACTCATAAATTGCCTGATAAACAAGAGTGCCTTGAGATTGATAGAATGGTTGACTCATATCTTTCCGTAAGTGTTGATAACGATGTAGAAGTGTCTGACTATCGTGAAGCAAATATTATGAAGGTAAACAAAATTGATGGGTTACAAACGAATTCTGTTGATCCTAATAGAATGTCACTCAAAAGCACCGAGCGGCTTTTTGATCTTGATATTGTCGTTGCAAGGACTCCTATCAGTAAGGCTATTAAGAATGATAATGTTGAGAGAAAGAGGTAAATCCCATGCCGGTATCAAGCAGCTCGGTTAAAGTTTCCATTATCATTATTTCAAAAAATGAAGGTCATAATCTGAAGCAGACAATAGATCACATGAATCTTCAGAAGACCTCTATACCATATGAAATAATAGTAGTTGATGACGGTTCCGGCGACCATTCCGCAAATTTTTTAGAAACCGGTGAATATAAAAAGGTAAGGTCTATTCGCACAGAAGGAATTGGCCCTGCCGGGGCAAGAAACCTGGGCGCCAAAGCTGCGGCAGGTGAAATGCTGCTTTTTCTGGATGCTCATGTCATACCCCAGAAAAACTGGCTTGAAGATTTGGCTGTCCGGTTTGAGTCCCTGGATATTTATGCGCTGGCGCCGGTGTTGGGCGCTTTTAATCCTGCCCATCCGGATGTATATGGCGTGGCCCTTGACCAAAACATGCAGCCATACTGGACAACAAGGCCGGTTGGGGGTTTTTCCCCTGTACCTTTTGCAGGGGCGGGCTGCCTGGCCATAAGAACAGAGGCCTATTTCGCCGTGGATGGCTTTGATAACGGGTTTAAAGGGATTGGATACAGTGACGTAGACTTTTGTTACCGGCTGTGGACCGCAGGTTTTAATGTTTACCTTGATCCGGATGTTCGTGTTATTCACAAGTTCAGGAAGTCAAAGCCTTATAAAGTTGTTCCGAAAAACATAACATATAATTTCCTGCGACTGGCTTTAAAGAATTTTAAAGAAAGCAGAATTTCCCATGTTATTAACGTGGCCAAGGATGTGCCTGATTTCGGAAGCATTTTAATGGATATTTTGTGCAGTGATGTGTGGGAGCAGAGGTTGGCCTTGCGCTCAAAACGTAAACATGATGATGATTGGTTTTTCGACAGGTTTTCAATGGATTTATGATTTGTGCCGCTCAATTTTTAAATTGAATTATGTGCAAATAATATTTTGCAAAAAGAGGTGGGGTTTTTATGCTCAGACAACAAACTTGTGATTGTCCCCCCGTCCTGGATTGTCCGTCTTCAGTGACAATATCTTTTACCGGCGCCAGTTATCAGGTTACCGCCGCAGGTCCGTTTAACAATGGCAGAACCTGGCGCTATACGGTAGAGAAGCTTTCCGGCAGAGACTTAAGCCATTTTGACGTTCAGTTTTGCACCGCAGCCACGGTAACTGAGTGGCAGATATTCACTTTCGAACCGGCGCCTGGCCAGTGCACCGACCTTTTGGTCTCAGGAACCGGGCCAGCCCATAATTTTGAGATCCTGCCCAACGGTGACCCGGCAGCGGTTTGCTTCAACGACATCCCTGCCATAAAGTTTGACAACCTGAGCGATTTCGAAGATATAACCGAAAACTTTTGTTTTCAATTCACCTTGGACCAATGCTACCAGATAGCTTGTATCTGTGTAGGCGCCAAGGCGGGGCCGAATGACGGCTGCAACTGCATCCTGGGACCGTCGCCAAGCTGTGAGCCTTGTCCACCTGGCAGGGGATTCAGGATCTGCGGCTTAAAGTGATTCAGTGTTTTTAACATTTATAGCGTTAAACCGGCCTAAAATTCTATATTTGGCCGGTTTAATTATAGCCTGGTGGTGCATTATGTTAATTGAGAGAAAAATCCCATGGGGCGTGCTTATATACGCCTGCGGCAATAATGATTTGGAACCGGAGATTACCAGTTCTGTCCTGTCCCTGTTAGGAACAAACCGGTTTGAAGATGTCAGTGTTGCAGTCCAACTTGGCCGCGCTCCCCACGAGCTGATTTCAGTCTTAAGGCCAGGTTTTAAAGACCAATTTCAGGATGACCAATGGCAGGGGGTGAGAAGGTTTCTTTGGGAAGGAGGGTCAGGTAACAATAAATTTATGGACCCGCTTGACCCGGTAGAGGATCTGGGGAACCTGAACATGGCCTGTCCGAATGCACTGAGAGACTTTTTGATATGGGCAACCAGGGTGGTCAACGCCAGGCAGTACATGGTCGCCCTGTCCGGACACGGCGCCGGTTTTATCGGCTGCATGGCTGATTTCTCCCATGGCAGGCCGCAGATTATGGGCGTTACTCAGATGTCAAAGGCCTTTCAAACAGCATTAAACCATACCGGGAAAAAAGTAAGTTATTTGTTAATGGACGCCTGCTATATGAACCTGGTTGAGAACGCTTATGAATTCGCTCTTCATAAGGCGGCAAAAATATTTTTAGGTTCAAGCGGCTTCGTTCCACTAAAGGGCTATGATTACAGGTTGTTTATTGAAAGATTTTGTAATAGGAAGTTCATTTCAGTTCAACAAGCAACCGAAATAAAAAGCGATATGTTCAGTGGGGTTGAAGCTGTCCTGGTTGACAAAAAACTTCTAACACTCTTGAAAGAACTGCTGTCCGGTCTGGCGAAGAGACTTATCTGCCTGGATATACCTCCGGCCATGATCAATTCATCTGATGAAACACTGATCAGTTTGTCGGAACTGCTAAAGAAAATTATTCATGATTTTTCAGCTGACCGTGTCTTAACTCGATTTTCTAAAAAGGCTTTGAAAGTAATAAATACTATAAACTTAACTGGTTCGGGCATGAAGATTTTTTGTCCCGGGCAGCGAGAGATCTTTATTGATTTTGTAAAGTATTACAGTTCAATATCATTTTTTAAAAACAATTTCTGGCCTTTATGGTTGTCCGGAGGAGAGTCGCTAGTCAGCGATTGTAATGATACATCTTTTTCAAACACTTCAACTTTCTTGCCGTTAGGTGTTTTAACGGAACACTTAATTAATTTGAATGCCGGCATGGCGATTAACGAAGTCAGGGAAATCTACCAGAAGCTGGGTTGGTCTTCTTTGCCGTTATAACTGTAGTTACACTACGTAAGTCTTTGTTTGTTTGGGAATAGCGAGCGTCCTACCGGCTGTATATCTACCAGATCTATGCCGCTGGCAAGTTCTGACAACCCGGGAACCCGGCCTCCCGGGGTTGGTGTT
>CAZIYV010000027.1:0-29063 GCA_964543575.1 uncultured Pelotomaculum sp. | reverse complement strand
AAGTTATTATCCAGCCATCCGCAGGAATTCCATCTCCTGCTTCCAGTAGAATCAAATCTCCTAATACGACATCTCTGGATGGAATAAGCTTGGGAGCCCCATCTCTTACTACTTTGACAGCCATTTCATCACGCTGTTCATTAAGAACATCGAATTCTTTATTGCTACGGTATTCATTAATAAACGAAATTCCAGTAGCCAGCATAACTGCCAAAACAATTACAATTGTATCCAGTAAACCTGTTTTTTCAATTACTGCAACTATAGCAGACACAACAACAGCAACTAAAAGTATTTTAATAATAGGGTCATCAAATTTATCCAGATACTGCTTCCATATTGAATCTCTCACTGGAGGAGTGATGCGATTTATACCGTATTTTTGTCTCAATTCAGCAACTTGGGAAGATGCAAGTCCCTTTTCCCCAATCAATTTACATAATGCGTCTAACCCTAGCATGTGTTGCCTCCAATCTTTTTGCCGCAAACCCAACCTGAGTCTATGTACTTTTTTAATTAACAATTAGATAATCCGGGAATCTTTTTTACTAGCTAGATCACTTGGAACCTGCTTTCCAAAGCATGTTCCATTTATATGCTATGTCCATTTCTTGGTGGCCATTAAAATACTGGACTAGACGTTTGATACTGAAGGTTTCGTTATTCTGGTTTTCGATCATGGCTATTGCACACATGATTTTATTGTTACTATGCTCGTCCATCTTAACAACGATATCAGGTCCGTCTGTCTGTTTTATAGTTACAATACCATCAGCCTGTGCCCAATTAGGAACGCCTTCATAAATATAGGCAAAGACAAGGATACGCTTGAACTCCGTAACTTTATCACCATTGATGGATAGATTTTCACCACCTGCTATTGCCCCTGTTCGATCGTCACCATCTAGCGAAATATAAGGCGGCTGGTGTAAAGTTCCAAAAACATTACCAAGCGCCTGTACAACACCTTTTTGACCAGATCTTAATTCATATAAGCAGCCCAAATCCAGGTCGATTTTCCTGCTCCCTCCCAACATTTTTCCAAAAAATCCACTGGCTTCTTGGGTTTTTTGATTCCAGTTCAGGTTAACTCTGATTTCACCGAGTTTTTTATTTGGTTTTTTTTCAAGGTTTACAACATCGCCTTTTTTCTTAAGTTCGATTTTAGAGAGGTTTACCTTACTCGCTGGAGGGGCAGGAACCGGAGGGACTGGTTTTACCTCCAATTTTGGAGAATGACTGCTTTCTGGTTGACTTAGCACATCGATTCCAAAGTCTTTACAAAGAGCAGCCAGACCACCCATATAACCGCTACCAACAGCATTAAATTTCCATTCACCCTTATAGCGGTATATTTCTGCCGCAACTATGGCTGTCTCTACGGAAAAATTACTCAAGCTATAACGAACAAGTTCTATACCGTCGTGGTTGGCAACACGCATATAAATGCCCGAAACACTATTAAAATTTTGTTTGCGCTTGTCAGCATCATAAATGGTTATAGTGAAAGATATTTTTTCAATATCCGGCGGTATCTTAGCTAAGTCCAATAATATTTGATTAGCATCATTCGTCCTTGTTTTTCCGGCTGTATATATTACTGCCTCTTGCCTACCGTTGGGGTTTCCGTAAAAAACAAAATCTTCCTCGCACGGGCACTTACCGTTACTGCCCAACAGAAATGCGGCGCCATCCAGGTCAAAGTCTATTCCACCGGTCTTAATGACATCCCAGCCCATACCAATAATAACTTTTGTAAGACCAGGATTTGTCTTTGTCAGATCTAACTTCTGTCCTTTGCTTAGAGAAACAGACATGATTTACCCCCTTGAAATTTTACAAAAGAGGGAAGAGTTGTACTTGCTTGCAAGACAACTCCCCCGAAAAAAAATTTTAGTGGCTGTGACTTAACCTATACACTTACTCCAAAATTTTTGCAAAGAGCAGCCAATCCGCCTTTAAATCCACTGCCGATGGCATTAAACTTCCACTCACTAGATTGGCGGTAGAGTTCACCGACGACAACAGCCGTCTCCACACTGAAATCTTCTCCAAGGTCGTAACGGATCAATTCTTGTCCGGTATCTTCATTAACTATGCGTATAAAAGCATTGGAAACCTGACCGAAATTCTGGACTCGTGTTTCAGCATCGTGAATGGTGACTGTGAAAGCAATCTTGTAAATATTTGCAGGTATTTTATCTAATTCGACTCTTACCTGCTCATCGTCACCTTCTCCTTCGCCGGTAAGGTTGTCACCCATGTGAGTAATGGATCCTTGACCACCCTGGAGGTTATTATAAAATATAAAGTCTTTGTCGCTCGATACCTTACCGTTTTCTCCAAGTAAAAACGCCGCCGCATCCAGATCAAAGTCAAAGCCGCCGTCATATTTATTTGTATCCCAGCCAAGACCAACCATCACTTTTTTTATATTTGGATTCCCTTTTGTGAGATCCACCTTTTGTCCTTTTTGCAAGCTGACCGCCATAGTTATACCTCGCTTTCTTATTAAATTAATTTTTAAAAGTGGTATTTAATCTAATGTTTCTTATGATTTTTGAGGCAAGAACTGCCTAATCCAATGGCCAAAACCTTTGGGATTTCTTGTTTGAATAAGTATGGTGCCTGGCCCACTAAAGCGGCAGACCAAGGTTTCTCCGGATGTAAAAGATGATATCCAGCCCTTAGATGCTTTTTCAATTCTGTATTTCATATAATCCGGCCATGCCACTAAGTGGTTGTTGTCGACAATGACTTCCTCGTTTTCTTTAAGGTTCAAAGCATGGATAGCACCATAAGAGTTAAGAAACACGGTACCCCGACCGCTAATCCTTAGGATAAAAAAACCTTCCCCTGAAAACAAGCCCTGCATTAGGTTCTGCATTTTTGTTGAAATTTCAATTCCCTGAGTCCCGGCAAGAAACCCATCTTTTTGAACGAGAAGGCAATAACTCCCGTCCAATTCTACGTCAACGATGCTTCCCGGTGTAGATGGTGCAAGCAATACCTCACCAGGTCCCTGGCGAGCGGTTAA
The DNA here is from genome assembly GCA_964543575.1 of uncultured Pelotomaculum sp. GTDB lineage: Bacteria > Bacillota > Desulfotomaculia > Desulfotomaculales > Pelotomaculaceae > Pelotomaculum_B. Next base: position 26,026 of record CAZIYV010000027.1, on the reverse strand, counting down.
TGTTTGAAAGAAAAATTTCTCTCCTGTAAACATCCTACCAATGCCACCTAGTAGTCCACCCTCAAGCTTGCCTTCCACATCCACCGTAGTTGACATAGAAATCATCGCGTCGTACTCTGCTTTTAAATTATCTCCCTGTAATAGTTGTATCTTTACTACAGGGAAGGAGTCTTGATATAGGATTTGATAGTCCATTCTTACCAACCTTCATGTGATAGACTAGATAAAAGAACTGAATATTTTCCCTTTGATTATTCATACAAGTTGTATTTATTAAACATTTAGTCCAAAGTTTTTACATAGGGCTGCCAGTCCGCCCTGGAACCCACTACCGATAGCATTAAACTTCCACTCAGTTCCATTACGGTATAGTTCCCCAACTATCACAGATGTTTCAATACTGAAGTCTTCTCCCAGGTCATATCGAATCAATTCTTTGCCATTAGCTTCATCTGCAATACGAATAAAGGCGTTGGATACCTGGCCGAAGTTTTGTTTGCGCTCATCAGCTTGATGGATAGTAACTGTGAAGTCAACTTTGAAAATATTAGCTGGTACTTTACTTAGATCAACTGTGATTTGTTCATCGTCACCTTCGCCTTCTCCGGTCCGGTTATCGCCTAAGTGAATAACTGAATCTTGACTGCCTCTAGGGTTATTGTAGAAAACAAAATCACTTTCACTACTTGCCTTACCGTTTTCCTCTAAGAGAAAAGCTGCTGCGTCCAAGTCAAAGTCATGACCTCCATCATACTTATTGGTGTCCCATCCGAGTCCAACCAATATTTTTATTAGACCAGGATTGGTTTTGGTTAGATCTACCTTTTGTCCTTTTTGTAAGCTTATTGCCATCTAAAAAACCTCACTTTCTTTTACTTTTTATTTCCAGTTAATCAATACTATTATTGGAAACGTCCTACAACTTCGCCAAGGGATAAATCTTTAGTTGCTTCGCCAACTGCTGCAAATTTCCATTCGCTATTATAGCGGTAGACTTCTCCAACTATTAATGCGGTTTTACCGGCATAGTTTTCAGTTAAATCAAATCTAACAAGTTCCTGGTTCTTGGGGCTATCTACAATTCGAATAAAGGCGTTTTGAATTTGGCCAAAATCCTGTTTGCGAGTCTTACAATCATAAATGTTGACAACAAAAACAAGCTTTTGGATGTCCGATGGAACTTTGTTCAGTTCAATAAAGATTTGCTCATCATCGCCATCTCCGGCTCCAGTAAGGTTATCTCCCATGTGTTTTACACTTCCGCATTCACTTTTTAGATTTCCAAAATATATTACATTTTTTTTGCCGTTTAATTTACCGTTGGATCCTACCATAATCACCGAGGCATCACAATCGATTTCATGGTTACCACCACCAAATATTCCCCCAAGAAAGCCTCCACCGGTTTTTTTAACAGGATCCCATCCCAGCCCCACCATAATTTGTGCTAAACCCGTATTACCCTTGGTCAGATCAACTTTTTGTCCCTTTTGTAAATTTACTGTCAAAAATTCATACCTCCTTAATTTTTAAATTTAACAGAACAAATGAAATATTTTTAAACCACAAAAATGTCAACATTTAGTGGAATTATTCTATATAGGAGTTAATTTCAATAACAAACTGACAATTTCCTACTTTGTTTTAATAATTATTACAAACATTTAGCAACATCATTAGACATATATCGACATATATCGACAACCATTAATTGCGATAGTTCTTAAGGCTAATCCTTAATTTGTTTTTTGACATTAAAGTTTGGTCGGTATTAAATCTTTTAGCCAAACGCTAGAAACAATAATTTGTTATGTAATCATACTGAGAATGTGTTTTTTATTAAGAAATAACAGCCTGTCCATTACTTGCGGTAATTATTTTTCCCAGCCCCGCATATGATTGGAATTATAAGGAAATTATTGAACAAGGGGTGACTGGTTATGGCAGGGCGCTGGTACTCCCTAACCCAGCAAGAGGTTGTAGAAAGATTGAGAACAGATTTTAAGAAAGGCCTGTCCGACAGGGAGGTCAAGGAAAGGGCGGCCAGGTTTGGCCCTAATGAACTGCTCAGGGCTGTTAAAACTTCTCCCTGGGCGATCTTTTTGAACCAGTTCAAGGATTTTATGGTGCTCGTGCTCCTGGCGGCAACAGCCGTCTCAGGCTTTCTGAGAGAATATGCCGACGCTGTTACGATAATGATCATAGTTGCAGTCAACGCTGTATTGGGTTTTGTCCAGGAATATCGCGCCGAGCGGTCTTTAGAGGCTCTCAAAAAATTAACCTCGCCTGAAGCCAGGGTTATCAGAAACGGGCAGGAGCACAGGGTGCAGACGGCTGAACTGGTCCCCGGGGATATTGTTGTCCTGGAGGAGGGGGACAAGGTGCCGGCTGACCTGCGCCTGTTGAAGACTTCCAGCCTGGAGATAGAGGAATCCGCGCTTACCGGTGAATCACTGCCGGTGCCGAAGCAGGTAACAGCTCTGGGCGAAAAAGACCTGGCCCTCGGAGATACTTTCAATATGGCCTATCTTGGCACAGTGGTTACCAGGGGCCGCGGGAGCGGAGTTGTTGTGCATACAGGGATGGCTACGGAAATGGGCCAGATTGCGGGGATGATCCAGGAAGTGGGCCAGGAAGCAACACCGCTGCAGCGCCGTTTGACTCATTTGGGCAGGTGGCTGGTGTCCTGCTGTCTTTTAATCTGCGCCGTTGTGGTGGTAGTTGGCATATGGCGCGGCGAAGAGGCCTATCAAATGTTTCTGGCCGGGGTCAGCCTGGCAGTGGCGGCCATTCCGGAAGGTTTACCGGCTATTGTCACAGTGGCCCTGGCCATAGGCGTACAGCGGATGATCAAGCGCCACGCTATTATCCGCAAGCTTCCCGCTGTGGAAACTCTTGGCTGCGCCACGGTGATCTGTTCAGATAAAACCGGTACCCTGACCCAAAATGAAATGACCGTGCGCGAGGTGGTTTTAGGCAATAATAATGATATTATTGAAGTAAGCGGGGAAGGTTACGATCCTAAAGGCGAGTTTGCCGGTATGGTGGACAGGCACAGGGACCATTTCAGCCTGTTAATGAAGGCCGCTGCGCTCTGTAATAATTCTCTCCTTGAGCGTGGCGGGATCAGCATCGGAGGACTTTTCAGAGGACTGGTTAAAGGAAGCCCCGCCAGGGGATGGTCCGTGCTGGGTGACCCTACCGAGGGAGCGCTTCTGGTTATGGCCACTAAGGCCGGGTTCTGGCGTGAAAAAATTGAAATGAAGGAGCCCAGGGAGGTGGAACTTCCCTTTGACTCCGAGCGCAAACGGATGACCGTGGTTTACCGTCAGCCGGACGGATCTTTGCTGGCTTACGTTAAAGGCGCGCCGGACGTAATCCTGGGACTTTGCACCCATGTCTATAAAAACGGGCTGGCTGTGCCTCTTTCTAAACGGGAGAGGGAGGAGATCCTGGCCGCGAATGCTAATCTGGCTGAGAAGGCGCTGCGGGTGCTGGCCTTTGCCTACCGGGAACTCCCGGCTGGAACCGTTGGTTTTGCGGAAGAGCAGATCGAAAGGCGTCTGGTCTACCTCGGTATGGCAGGGATGATTGATCCCCCACGGCCGGCAGCTGTAAAAGCGGTGCAAACCTGCCGCAGGGCTGGCATAAAGGTAGTTATGATTACCGGCGACCACCAGCTGACGGCGCGGGCGATTGCCAGGGAAATGGGGATTCTCTCCGGAAAGGGTATGGTGTTAACCGGTCATGACCTGGATGCCATGTCCGAACAGGAGTTTTTCGTACAGGCAGGCAAGGCTTCGGTTTTTGCCAGGGTCTCACCGAGGCATAAACTGAAAATTGTCAGGGCTTTAAAGCAGTCCGGGCATGTGGTGGCTATGACCGGAGACGGAGTGAACGATGCCCCGGCCGTCAAGGAAGCTGATATCGGTGTCGCCATGGGTATCACTGGGACAGACGTTACCAAGGAAGCCTCGGCTATGGTTCTCACCGACGACAACTTCAGCAGCATTGTGGCTGCGATAGAGGAAGGAAGGGGCATTTACGATAATATCCGGAAGTTTATTCGCTACCTGCTATCATGCAACGCCGGGGAAGTGCTGACCATGCTTATCGCAGTGCTGGCCGGGCTGCCGCTGCCGCTGGTGCCAATACAGATCCTGTGGATGAATCTGGTCACCGACGGTCTTCCCGCCATGGCGCTCGGAGTGGACCCCATTGACCGTGACATTATGGCCCGCCCGCCGCGCCATCCAATGGAGAGTGTGTTTTCGCACGGCATGGCCTGGAGGATAGCCTCCAGCGGCATGGTAATCGGTGCCGGCACCCTTCTTTCTTTCTGGATCGGGTCAAGGCATGGGGATATTGACCTGGCCCGGACCATGGCCTTTAATACCATCGTTTTCACTCAGTTGTTTTATGTGTTTACCTGCCGTTCGGAATTTCATACCATCCTGGAGGTGGGGCTTTTTACCAACCCCTTCCTGGTTGGGGCCGTGCTGATTTCGACCGCCCTTCAACTGGGGGTGGACTACCTGCCCTTTCTCCAGCCTATTTTTCATGTGGTACCTTTAAAAGGGACGCACTGGGCTTTTATTCTGGCTATATCAGCGGCGCCAACTATTCTGGGTACGCTTTATCAGCACTTTATGGGAGAAGCCAGAAAAAAAGTTATGTACCTGAAAGTATGATTGGGATAAAATAATAGTTATATCCGGTCAAGTAAGGAGGAGCACCCCTTTGCTTTTTACCAAAGTGCAAGGTCTCGGCAACGATTTTGTCCTGGTCAACTGTTTTGAAGAGAAGTTGGATCTGGCGCAAGCGCCAGAAATAGCCGCAAGAGTGTGCGACCGTTACTTCGGCATCGGGGCGGACGGACTGATCCTGCTGCTGCCCGCGGATGATGGTGATGTGACCATGCGTATATTCAACTCTGACGGCAGTGAGGCGGAGATGTGCGGCAACGGCATCCGCTGTGCGGCTAAATACCTTTACGAGCGAGGCCTGGTTAAAAAAGATAAAATCAGGGTGAAAACGCTGGCCGGGCTGATCATACCTGAGCTGATTATTGAAAACGGCAGCGTCAGGCTGGTACGGGTTGACATGGGTGAGCCACGCCTCGAGCGGTCGGAGATACCCATGGAAGGGGCGCCCGGCCGGGTGATCAACGAGCCGCTGCAAGTAGACGGCGCTGCTTTCCAGGTGACCGCGGTTTCCATGGGCAACCCTCACTGTATAATTTTTGTTCAGGATACTGATCTGGTTCCCCTGCGTGAAATCGGACCCCGTATTGAGAAGCACCCTGCCTTTCCCCGCAAGACCAATGTTGAATTCATCCAGGTCTTGAACCGGCAGGAAGTAAGAATGAAGGTCTGGGAAAGGGGCGCCGGGGAGACCATGGCCTGCGGCACGGGCGCCTGCGCCACCGCTGTGGCCTGTGTATTGAACGATCACACCGGGCGGCGGGTGACGGTGCATTTAAAGGGAGGATCCCTTCTCATAGAGTGGATGGAAAACAACCATGTCTATATGACCGGCCCCGCCGAGGAAGTTTTCAGCGGGGAGTATCCCGTCTAAAATTTTGACTAAGATGTATTTGATTAACCGTTAAAATAAGAACGGGCGGAGCTCAACGCTTTTGCCCGTTTTATATAATTTTCCGGATGACAGTGCAAGGAAGCTATCTTACCCTGAAAAGAAGGAATATTAGTTTATAAAGAAGTATACTCCTTGAAAGGAATGCCTGGATTAGGTATTATATTGAAAAAGCAACCGGGAGGCATAAAATGACCAAATTACTACCTTATACTAAAGCGGAGATAGAGCGGATTATAGAGAAATATCCTACGCCCTTTCATCTATATAATGAGCAAGCCATAAGGGAAAATGCCCGGCAGCTCCTGGCGGCCTTCGCCTGGGCGCCCGGATTTAAAGAGTACTTCGCAGTGAAGGCCACGCCTAATCCACATATCTTGAAAATCCTTAAGGAAGAGGGATTTGGGGCGGACTGCAGCTCGCTGGCTGAGTTGTTTCTGGCAGAGAAGGTGGGTATCACGGGGGAAGACATTATGTTTACTTCCAATGACACCCCGGCTCACGAGTATCTCAAGGCTAAAGAACTGGGGGCTATAATTAACCTTGATGATATCAGCCATATTGAATACCTGGAACAGCACGCTGGCTTGCCGGAATTGATTTCTTTCCGCTATAATCCCGGGCCCCTGCGCGGCGGCAACGCGATCATTGGTTTGCCTCAGGAGGCCAAATACGGTTTAACCCGGAAACAGCTCATAGAAGGGTATGGCATGGCTCAGGAAATGGGGGTCAAGAGGTTCGGACTGCATACCATGGTTGTTTCCAATGAATTGGACCCTTACAGTTACATTGCCACAGCGGAAATGCTCTTTGATTTAGTGATAGAAATTTATCAAACTACCGGGATAAGAATTGAGTTTGTTAATTTTGGCGGTGGTATCGGTATTCCTTACCGGCCGGAGGAAAAGAGGGTGGATTTGAACCTCCTGTCCAGGGAAATCAAAAGATCTTACGAGGAAAAAATAAAAGGGCAGGGTTTAGATCCGGTAAGGATTACCATGGAATTGGGCCGGATGATTACCGGACCTTTTGGCTGTTTAGTCAGCAAGGTTCTCCATAAAAAAGAGATCTACAAGAGCTATATCGGTTTGGACGCCTGTATGGCCAACCTGATGCGTCCCGCCTTATATGGCGCGTACCACCACATCACCGTGCTGGGAAAAGAAGACTGGCCGCTTGACCATATGTACGATGTAACCGGTTCGTTATGCGAGAACAATGACAAGTTCGCCATTGACCGCAATTTGCCGGAGATTGAGCCGGGCGATATTATGGTAATCCATGATGCCGGCGCCCATGGACACGCGATGGGGTTTAACTATAACGGCAAGCTGAGGTCCGCGGAGCTATTGCTGAGACCCAACGGGGAAGTAAAGCTCATTCGCAGGGCGGAGACACTGGATGACTATTTTTCAACTCTGGATTTTAGTTCGTTAGATGAGTGACTTAGATCTGCTAAGGGGACATTCCTTGTAGGGTTGTGTCCCCTTTCCTTGAACAAACGCCTCATAATGCAGCACCATCAGATGATGAAAATCGATGTAGGTGCGATTTCAATCGCACAAAACTGCGCAGCAGTTTAAGGGATTTCTGCTAATCCTTATATACTGCATTTCTATTGGGTCATGTGCGAATGAATTCGCACCTACATTTAGCCGGGATGTAGCAGGGATTATTATTTTCAGCGTAGTATGAAAGGCCCTTACGGGCCTTATTTTACATAACTATCGCAGCAGTACAAGCGCATCGCTTCACTCATGAATCTGGCCAGGCCGGGCTTTACCTTGTCGATAGTGGCGGTAAATCGTTCATCCTGGACATATAAATCACCGAGTCCCCTGAAAATCTCCGGGGTGCAGTTATAAAAGCTGTCGGTAATGTGCTGTCTCCACTCGCCGATTGCTTTTTGAACCTGCGGGTCCCCAGGACTTTTATCCATTAAGTCAGCGATTTTTTGATAAATCTTGTTGCCCCTGGCCTGAATAGAAGCCCAATCATCCTTAGAGTAAGCCGCGGTTTTTTTCTGACTTTCTTTGTAGGCCTCAGTGTGGCCATATTTCTGCTTTGTTTCTTCGGCATACTGCTGTTGATGTTTTTCAATTTCAGACATGTCAAAAGCCTGGAACATTTCCTTTTTAGCCATGGTGATTCCTCCTTCAATTGAATCCAGTGTTTGCTCCACTAAGCCGATGATTGCTTCCAATCTTTTCTTCTTCGCAATCAGCAGTTTCTTCTGAGAATTTAATGCCTGGCTCCGGTCAAACCCCGGGTTGTCCAGGATTCCTTTAATCTCATGCAGTTTAAACCCAAGTTCTTTAAAGAATAAAATTTGCTGCAGCCTTTCAAGGTCGTAATCCGAATAAAGCCTGTAACCTGCCGTGGTAACTGACCCGGGCCTCAGCAGGCCGGTCTGGTCATAATGATGAAGTGTGCGCACGGTAACTCCAACCATGTCTGCAACTTCTTTAATTTTGTACGGCATTAGATCACCTCTAGTTCTATGATAAACCATGACGCAACGTCAGAGTCAATAGAAATGCTGCCAGTTGTTGAATTATCACGGGTATTATGGTAGGATTTGGAGGAAAAGGAGCTGGATATGAAAGTTTCAGTCATTTACGCACACCCCAACAAAGAAAGTTTCAATCACGCCATTGCTGATATAGCTGTGCGGACTTTGCAAAGTAATGGTTACGATGTAATTTTTCATGACCTCTACGAAGAAAGATTTGATCCTGTACTTCCCTATAAGGAGATTCTAAAAGGGTCATTTTTAGACCCGGTTATTCAGAGGCATTGCAGTGAGATTGCGAACGCAGCAGGAATTATTATCGTTCATCCCAACTGGTGGGGCCAGCCTCCGGCTGTTTTAAAGGGCTGGGTTGACCGGGTTATACGTGCCGGAGTTGCTTACACCTTTTCTGAAGGTGACGGCGGCGAAGGGGTTCCGGTCGGTTTACTAAAAGCAAAAGCAGCCCTGGTATTTAATACATCAGATACACCTGTGGAAAGAGAACTGAGAGTTTTTGGAGACCCGCTTGAGTATATTTGGAAAAACTGTATTTTTGATTTATGCGGCGTCAAAAATTTTTATAGAAAAATGTACAGTGTTATAACAAACAGCACGCTGGAACAAAGACAGCACTGGTTAAATGATGTCCGGGAAACAGTCAGCAAATACTTCCCTAAATACGGTGGTTAGACAGGTTAACGGCATATATAATTTTTTGAGTACCGCCTCTAGACCGCTACAGTCAATAATTGAACCCGGGTTATCCCCGGGTTCAGGTTAATGATAAAGAACCGGCAGTATTTCTTATTAAAGCGCGGCCTGTAAACTTCTGTCATGTTTAAAACAAGGCCTGTTACCTGGTTGTTTTTTTATGGTGTGCTTAATACCGGAAAATTCACTGCATGGGTTGGCTAAAGCCTTGAGATTGTTGCTGGATTATTTCTTGTTTCCCTTTCTCCACATACTGCTGTTCATTGGGATTTAATAGAAAAATCAACTGCTGCAGTTCACCGACATGTTGCCTTTCCTCATCGGCAATATGATAAAGCACTTTTTTTACCCTTTCGTCGGATGTAGCCATGGCATGGGCTTCGTAGCCGATGATCGCTTCCAGTTCGCCAGCCAGGTCAACACGTAACGCCTGGACAATTTCTTCAGCAGATAATTGACGCGGTACATTGGCAACAAACGGGTTACCTAATAGTGCCACCTTTAATCACCTCGCAGCCTTTTTTAGTAGTATTTGTTATGCGATTGAAAATATGCACAAAGCAATAAAAGCGAAGCCTATAAACAAATGGCCGGATTATAAATTGTCACAAAACAGCACTTAGAAATGTTTATTTATAGGAGCAGATTGAAAATTTGAAGTAAAAGTTGTGCTTTTAGCGTCTTTATATTAAGAGAAGTTTTTACGGGGTGAAAGGGGCGTCGCGTTTTGCAGCTAAACTTGCAGCGGTTACGAAATGTTTCCAGGAAAAAGATGCTTGCTGGGGTACTGATCCTCGGCCTTATTGTGTCTGTGGTTGCGCTGAACATGGTAAGAAGTAAAAAACAGGCCGGTATTCCGGTAAAAACCGTTAAAGCTGAGATCAGGCCTATCCAGGATAATGTTTTTGCCTCCGGCAGGGTAAGGTTGTGTGCCAAGCAGGAGTTTTACACTTTCACAGGCACTACGGTGCAAGAACTGAATGTTTCACCCGGTGACAGGGTGAGTAAGGGACAGGTGCTGGGTTTGCTGAATGCCGATGAGATTGAGGACGATTACAATGAGGCCAAGGCAAGTTTTATCGCTACGGAGGCAAATTTGAACAAGGCCATCTATCCCCGGGAAGAGGAGGTGGCTCAGGAGAGGGCAAACTACCACAGGGCGGAAGCCGATTACTTGAACACCCAAAAGAACTTTGAACGCAAAAAACTTTTATATGAGTCGGGGGCACTGAGCGCGAAGGAATTTGACGACGCTGAGTTGGACCTTGCTGTCAAGGAAGCTGAATACAGAATAGCGGGAGAAAAGCTGAGCATGAAGGAAACAGGACCTGTCGGACATGAGCTGACCTCCCTGCGGGCCCAGATTGAACAAGCCCGCTACCGTTTAGAGCAGGAGGAAAACAAGCTCAACAAGACAGTGCTCCGCGCTGAAATGGATGGTGTGGTAACTGCTGTTGAAGTAGCCCTGGGTGATTACGTCCAGCCGGGAACAAGGCTGATTACCATTGGTGATACCGGGCAGTTGGAGGTAACCGCCGGAGTAAGCGAGGCAGACAGCGGACGGCTGCTGCCCGGACAAAAGGTAAAAGTGACCACCGCGGCTCAGCCCGACCGGGAATACAGCGGTATACTTCATAGCGTTTCCCCCGGTGCGGTGACCACGAAGACTGCGGAGAAGGGCAGCCAGGTGGAAGTGCCGGTGATTGTAAAGATAACCGGTGATACTACGGGATTGCGGCCCGGGTACACCGTTGACCTGACTATTACCGCGATAGACCGGGACAGGGCTCTGGTGGTGCCGTACGAAGCGGTTGTAGAAAAAGAAGGGGTTAAAAAAGTTTTTGTGATTGAAAACCAGATGGCAGTGTTGAGGGAGGTTACCATTGGGGTGGACTCCGCTTTATCCACTGAAATATTATCGGGGCTGGCGGAGGGTGAAACAGTCGTTGTAAGCCCCGGGGAAGAATTACTGGACGGCAGCAGGGTAACAGCGGTTACAAATCTGCCCCCGGTCAAAGGGGGCGTAAATGCGACATGATCAGGGTGAAAAATCTTGGTAAAGTGTACCGGGCGGGCTCCCACCCGGTGGTTGCCCTGGCTGAAGTCGACCTGGAGGTGAAACCGGGTGAGTTCGTAGCAGTGATGGGTCCTTCCGGGTCTGGCAAATCCACCTTCATGAACCTGCTGGGCTGCCTGGATACACCGACATCCGGCTCCTATCACCTGGCTGGTATGGAAGTCAGCGGTATGAGCGACACGGAACTGGCACGTATCCGCAACCATAAAATTGGCTTTGTCTTTCAGACTTTTAACCTGCTGCTCCGCTTGACCGCCAGGCGCAACGTTGAGCTGCCCATGATTTACGCCGGGTTAGCCCCCCGTGAAAGAGTAAGGCGGGCCGAGGAAGCGTTGGCTAGGGTGGGCCTGGCAGATAGAATGCACCACAGGCCCAGCGAGCTTTCCGGCGGCCAGGTGCAGAGGGTATCCATCGCCCGGGCGCTGGTAAATAACCCCGCTGTGCTCCTGGCGGACGAGCCTACAGGAAACCTGGACACCCGTTCGGGGGAGGAAATTATGGCCATTTTCCAGGAATTGAACAGCAGTGGGGCCACCATTGTCCTGGTAACGCATGAGCGTGATATAGCCCTGCACACCTCCAGGATCGTCCTCTTTCGCGACGGGCGCCTGGTGGGTGATGAGCCAGTCGCCGTCCCGTTGGACGCCAGGAAATATGTGAGCGCAGAGGCGCCGGCAGAGCAAGCCGGCAGTTGCGCTCAAAGCGGGGGGGCAGCCACTCCATGAACCTGCTGGAGAGCATCAGAGTGGCCCTGGAGGGCATCATGGTCAGTAAGCTGCGCTCGTTTTTGACCACCCTGGGCATCGTCATCGGCATTGCCGCTGTGATTGCGGTGGTGGCCATCGGCCAGGGCGGCAGGGCGGTTTTGATGTCTGAGATGGAGAAGATTGGAACTAATATTTTCGTCATCTATGTGGACTGGCGCAGCAGCAAGCAGGTCACCGGGCGGGAGTTTGACTTAAGTGATGTAACGGTGATCAAAGATAAAGTGCCTGATGTTACCCACCTTTCTCCCGTAAACCAGACCATGAGTGACGTGAGAGGACCAAAAGAAAAAATATATGCCCGGATAACAGGAGTTTCGTCCGATTATTCTTATATCCGCAAGCTTAACCTGAAGGAAGGCCGTTTCTTTGCTGAGGAAGACGACACGGGCAAGCGCCGGGTGGCTGTGCTCGACGAGGACCTGGCCAAACAGGCTTTCGGCAGGGTACAGGCGCTGGGAAGTAAAATAACTATTGGAGATACACCTTTTCAGGTGGTGGGTATCATTGCCAAAGGTGAATCAGCCCTGGGGTTTAGTGATAACCCGTGTGTTTATATTCCTTTCCAGGTTTGGCAGGTAATGTTCTACGATCAGGTGCAGGAATTGGAAGGCAGTGTCGCTTCAAAGGAAAAGGTGGAAGAGGCCATGGGCCAGGCCGTGAAATTGCTGGAACGGCGGCACCATGATCCAGGCAAATATGCCAGTCAAAGCATGGAACAGGAGATGAAGACGGCCAATAAGATAACCGGCATCATGACCCTGGTTATCGGGGCCATTGCCGGGATTTCACTGTTTGTGGGCGGTATCGGGGTGATGAATATCATGCTGGTATCGGTGACCGAGCGCACCAGGGAAATCGGTATCCGCATGGCTCAGGGCGCCAGGCGCAGGGATATCCTGGTCCAGTTCCTGATCGAGGCGGTGGTTTTATGCCTGCTGGGCGGCGTTATCGGCATGGCTCTGGGTACCGGCGGTGCCTACCTGATCGCCAAACTGGCCAAATGGCCGCCCCTGGTGTCCTGGTGGACGGCGCTGCTGGCTTTTGCGTTCTCCGCCGCTATAGGCGTGGTGTTTGGAATTCTGCCCGCCAACAAGGCGGCCAGGCTGAACCCCATCGAGGCTTTGAGAAGGGAGTAGGATGTCCCTTTCTCAGCCAAACCCATCTCTCCATGTCTTCATGATTGAAACCCTTTGATAGTAAAACAGCAACCCAGGTGTCAATATTGATAACGCTAATGCGCTTCTGAGCACAATTATTTGGCGAATGCTGGAAGGAATAGGGATAGTTGTGCCAGAAGTATTAAATTTCATGATGGAAAATCAAAAAGATTAGAGAGTGATCTTGGGTTGGTAGTTAAATTAAACAAACTGGCGCTTTTCAGAAATCTGTCTGCAGAGGAAGTAGCTCAGGTTATTAGAGTTGCCATTGAAAAACACTACTCCAAAGGGGAAACTGTCTTTCTTGAGGGAGATGAATCGGACGGTTTATACATTGTTGTCTCAGGTTTGATTAAAATTATCAAGCTTCATGGAGATGGACGGGAAAAAACCCTGTATCTTATCAGGGAAGGCGATGTTATAGGAGAGATGACTATTGTGGGCAGCAGCCTGCGGTCTGCGACGGCCGTCATAGTAAGGCCATCAAAAGTTATTAAATTTCCGGGGAAAAACTTTCAAAAGCTAATGTCAGACATACCTGTGCTGGCAACGAACATCATCGAAATACTATCAGAGAGGCTAAGAAACGCGAACTACCAGATAGAGTCTTTGTCGTTTTTGAACGCCCGCAGCAGAGTGATTTACAACTTGGTCCACCTGGTCAGGGAGAAGGGTAAAGCCGGGCAGGGTGAAACGGCTATCATACCCCGCTTATCTCAATCTGAAATTGCCAATCTGTGCGGGGTTTCCAGGCAGTTAGTAAACAAGGTTTTAAATGAGCTTCGTCTGGGCAGATTAATTGAAATAGCCCCAAAGCATATTTTGATTCTTGATCTGGATGGTCTGCGCCAGCTGCTGCTCAGGTAAATCTAAAGATTAATTAGTTTATGTCTTCCAGGTGACAGAAATGAGTTTGTAAAGCACTTATTATATAAGCAGGACAAATCCTCACTCCATTGGTGGGGGTTATTGTTCTGCGGAGCCAAAGGAGGATTAGCATCAGGGACTAGACAAATATAAAATAGTTGGGAGCAGGCTGATGCTGGCAATTGAACTGGCGGACCAGTCAAGTTGCGGAGTGATCTGGTTAACAGTACCTTTGGGGGAGAGTTGCGGCATGTTAGAGTCAGAGCGGAGAAAAGCATTGAAACAATTCAGGCAGATTCCCGGCGTAGGCCGGTCGGTAGCCTGGGATCTATATAACCTGGGTTTTCGTTCGGTGCAGGAACTCAAAGGCCAGGACCCGGTAAAGTTATACTTCCAGCATTGTATTCAAAGGGGCATGAAGGTTGACCGGTGTATGCTTTATGTATTTCGCTGTGCAGTTTATTACGCCTCCAACGAGACACCCGATCCCGCACTGCTGAAGTGGTGGAACTGGAAAGACAAAAGTACCATCCCAGGTTAGTGACGCTATTCCCTTGTAAGGTGAACAGACCAGGAAGATATTTTACCTGTTGGACTGTATAAAACGCCTTTCCCGACATACTCCGACTCGTGGATCATGGTAAAAAACTCGGTGCCAAAAAAGTCTCCTTTTTGGGAGCTGAACAAGGAAATAATTGAGTCATCCACGATGGCAAAACTGCCCAACAGTGTTCCCAAGGCGGGGTTTACAGATTTCCAGGAAGTAACGTCCTTCTCAAAGGGAACTATTTCATAATCGTTTCTCAATTCCACCGGGTTTTCTCCCGGAAGAATCATGCTGCTGTTAAGAAACCACACTGTCTTGAGATGGGTTATAAAGGACTCCCCTGTGACTTCCACAGGGTTGTTTTTTTCATCATAGTAAGTCCCTTTGGCGCTCCAAGTGCTTTCTGTGAATAAAAAAGTGTGATTCATATAAATCCTCCTGGTATTTTAATATTATCTGAAAGAGTGAAGAATAAGTACTAAACAATTTTTAACACGTAAACGGTAAAAAGGCAAATATACTTTTTATCAAAATTATATTTTTAATTTATTATGGGACTTGACAAAGAATTTACCGTGTGATATTTTGTGACTAGAATATTTCGTGATGCGTAATAAACATGTGGGGTGTCGTTTTGTACAGCAACGATGAATTATATGAATTTGTGCTGGATAACATTCAAAAAGTTATTTTCCCTGAGGAACTTATCAAGCTGAAATTATCGCTTTCCGTGTTTGAGCTATTGGCTTTAATGCTGTCTGATAAGTATCAGACCGTTACCATGAGCAATCTGGCCCAGGGTATGAGCGTGCCGATGAGTACGGCCACCGGGGTTGTTGACCGCCTGGTTAAAAAAGGACTTATAGAAAGAGGCAGGAGTGAAGAAGACCGCAGGGTAGTAACTGTATCCCTTACTGAAGATGGCAAAGATATGATCGGCGATTTAAAGGGGCATCTATATTCTCTTCTTGACAGAGTACGGAATTTTATTACAGTTGAAGAGTTCGAAACGGCGCTTGAACTGGTGCGTAAAGTAATCCAGGGCTTCCAAAAGAGCGAACGAACCTCTGAAAAAACGGTACAGGCGAGAAGAATTATAGAAATAGAATAAGGTAAAAATTTTTCTGATATTATTTCGACATGCGAAATATTAGTTTATAGGATGTTATGTTAGGCGTAATAATTATTAAACTGATACATGGAAAGGAGTGTTAACATGAGGGTTATTCTTTACACAGGCAAAGGAGGCGTCGGCAAGACCAGTCTGGCTGCAGCAACCGCTTTGGTTTCTGCCGAGGCTGGGAAAAAGACCATTGTTGTGAGCACGGACGCCGCGCACAGCCTGGGGGATTCTTTTGACCTCAGATTAAGGAATGAACCTGAAAAAATACGTGAAAACCTGTGGGCTCAGGAAATAAGCACTTTGCTAAGCGCTGAAAAGAGATGGGGCAAGGTACAGGAATACCTTTCCGCCCTGCTTATCTCACAGAACATAAAAGACATAACCGCCGAAGAACTGATTGTTTTCCCGGGTTTGGAGGAGCTTTTCAGCATGCTGGAAATCCTTAACCACTGCAAGAAGGGCGATTATGATGTCGTGATCGTTGACTGCGCCCCTACGGGCGAGACATTAAGGCTGCTCAGCTTTCCCGCTGTCCTCAGCTGGTGGCTGGAAAAGATATTTCCGGTTCAAAAGACGCTGATCAAGATTGCCCGGCCTTTATCCAAACCACTGTTGGGAGTGCCCCTGCCGGGTGATGACACTCTTGATAGTATTGCAGAGCTGTTCCAAAAACTCGGTGAAATGCACGCCCTTTTGACGGATCAGGAGATTACTTCGGTCAGGATAGTGGTAAACCCCGAGAAAATGGTGATCCGGGAAGCCGAAAGGAGCTTTATGTATTTGAACCTGTATGGTTTCAATACAGACGCAGTGATTGTAAACCGGCTGCTGCCTGATGTGGACCTGGGGCAATACTTTGAAAAATGGGGGGAACTGCAGCATTCCTACCTGCAGTATATCAAAGACCAATTCAGTCCCATACCTGTTTTCACCGTTACGTTATTCAGGCAGGAAGTTATAGGTTTTGCAGCCCTCGAAAAAATGGGCAGTGAGTGTTTCGGAGAAAACCCACCAGAGCAATTCTTCTTTCGCGGGCAGTCACAGAAAATCAGCCGGGATGAAGATGGGTATATTTTAGAAATGTCCCTGCCCTTTGCGGAAAAAGGTGACATCTCACTCTCCCAGAGAGGCGATGAGCTGACCGTCAGGGTGGGAGATTACAAGCGAAATATCTTTCTGCCCCGCATACTCCTGGGGCGGGACGCGCTGGGCGCCAAACTGGAGGATGGTATGTTGAAAATTAAGTTCGGAGGTGTAAATAAATGACTTCGAGAGCATGTGATGAATGCCCGGTCAAAGACCTGCAGAGAATCCACCGGTTATTAGAGAAAAGAGCGCTTGCGAAAATGCCGGAAGAAGTACGTGAACCGCTGCTTGAGGCGAAGAAACAAATGAGATTGGTGCTGCGAGGGTTTATCGGGCACGCGCTGAAGGAAGAAAATGCCCGTGCTGCAAAGGTTCAGTCCAAGTCGCGCCATATAAGACTGGACTAGGGCCGGGGAAAGGGGCCTGTTATAAAAAGTTTACTATCGTCCAACCGCAAACAGGAGGTTTAAAAATGGAAGGGATAGACGGGCAAAAAAAAGAAGAGCTGCTGTTAATACTATATGCTCTTGCGGCTGGTTTTATCTTTGATTACTTGTTTTATGAAAAAGCATTGGGGATATCATATCCTGTTTATGTTCTTTTGTTATTAAGTCTTTTCTGGTGGAGTACACGTCAAACAATATCAGTGAAAAAAGGTTTTGGCTGGTATGTTCTGATTCCTATATTTCTGCTATCCGCAACGTTTGCCATTTATTCAAATCCAGTGCTGCAAGCACTTAATTTCTTGTTGATACCAGTACTGCTTGTCGTACATACTATTTTAACCGGGAACAATAGTGTATCCTGGTCGGACTTGAGCATAATAGGCCAAATTGCCCGGCGGGTTATTCCTCTGACTTTCGAAAACTTTCCTAAACCTTTTTTATCAATTGCTGAACTATTAAAGCCAAAGGAAAGCGGCAGAGTTTTATCAACCGTGATGAAGATTGCCACAGGCTTATTGATTTGTGTGCCGGTTTTGCTGATAGTACTGCCATTGCTCTCTTCCGCTGATATGGTTTTTAATCACTACCTGATCAATGTTTCGAGGATATGGGAACTTGTTGACCTGAGACCAGCCGCCAGTCATAGTTTGATTATATTATTTGTTTTTGTTTGCTTGTACGGCTACATCTGGAGTTTCCACGTCAAGCCTCCTACAGCTGAAATTAAGAAGGCCGCAAAACAGGGTTTCCTGGATCCTGTCATAATACTCACTGTTTTATTTGTGATTAATCTTGTTTACCTCCTTTTTTCAATAATCCAGTTTTCTTATTTGTACGGCGGCCAAAGCTACTCGCTTCCTGCCGGTTTTACCTATGCTGAATACGCCCGCAGAGGCTTTTTTGAACTGGTTGCCGTAACCCTAATAAATTTAAGTATCCTGTTAAGCAGCATTCAATTTGTCCAAAAGAAAAACCAGGTCGCTAACACGATAGTCCGCTGCTGCCTGAGTTTCCTGGTGCTTTTTTCATTGAACATGCTGTTTTCAGCTCACTTCAAGATGTCTTTGTATGAGGAAGCCTGCGGCCTTACCTACCTGCGCGTCTTTGTGCATTACTTTATGTGCTTGTTATTAGTATTATTTGTGATTGCACTGGGCCACATCTGGCTAAGTAAAATACCACTGGTCAAAGCCTATATTGTAATTGCCCTGGCCTTTTATACTGTTCTCAATTTTATTAATGTAGACAAGATTATTGTCCGCAGCAGTATCGACAGGTATATTAAGACCGGAGAGATTGATATCAACTACCTGAAGACTCTGTCCAGTGACGCGATACCGGATATGCTGCCTTTGAGGGAAGATACTGATCAGGAAATCGCCCGGCAGGTTAGGGATTACTTATTGGAAGAGAAACAGTACCTCTCAAAAGATAAATCATGGCAGTCTTTTAATTATTCACGTTATAAAGCTGAAGCGTCCTTGGAGAAAGCTGCAGGTGAAAATTGATGAGATTGGATTACTATTTGCCCCAATATCACTTTGTTGAAAAGCATAGTATAATTGTTAATTCAACACCGGAGAAGGTTTTTGAAGCAATTTGGAATATAGATATGGCTGACTCAAAGGTAATTAAAACCCTGTTAAAAATGCGGGGTACCTACGGTCTTTTATTTACCGGGAAGTCAAATAAGCAGTCATCACTTGGATTATCAATTAAAGATCTGATAGGTAAGGCAGGTTTTATCCCCCTCGAAAAAGTGAAAAATAAAGAGATAATAATGGGATTTGTGGGCAGGTTCTGGCAGCCGTCCGGCGGCATAGCCCGGAATGTAAGAGCAGAAGACTTTGTCAGATTTAAGAAAACCGGATATTGTAAAACCGCCTGGAATTTTTACATGGAACAAGAAAACAGTGATAAGCTGAGGTTGTCCACGGAGACCAGAATTTTGTGTTACGGATGTAGTGCCAAAATACCGTTTTCCCTTTATTGGGCGATTATAAAGCCTTTTAGCGGGTGGATCCGGCTTGAAATGTTAAAGATGATCAAAGAGCAGGCGGAAGGGAATACCGCCTGCCCTGAAAAATTTTGAAATTTTGTTTATTAACGTAGTAAAAATGACAATTTGTATCTGGGTACCTGCAGCACATCAAAACTAATGACGATCAGTTCCCGGTTATTTCGCAATACATCATTGGCCAGTTCAAGCGGCAATTCCCCTTTGAAAACTGGAACCGGCTCTATCTGCACGGTTTCTAGTTCTTGTACAATAGCTTCTTTTGAAGTCCAGTTTCCCATATTTTGCGGTGTTGTATTTACCCACTGTTTCAATTTAGGCAGTAAGTCCATAATGTCCAGAACCAGCGTTTCCTGGGGATAGCTGAGGCAAACAACACTGGCTGTGAAATCGCCGGAACCAGGATCAGTCCGGTAAAAACGAAGGGAGTTGAGACCAGGGGAGTATAACAGAATTGCCAGATCGCTATCCTGTAATTCCGAAACTACATGTGAATCCAAGTCTGTGATACTCTGTTCCGGAGACCCCCATAACAACCTTTGCCGGTCCTTTGACAAAGCTCCAACGACATCGAATAAAGACAACGCATTGCCTGTGCCTTCTACAGTCGCCTCTTTGGAACCTGGATAATAAGTAAATGCGCCTTCGTTCTCCAGGTAGCACTTCTCAAACGTACTCTCCACAATAGTCTCCATGAATGTCCTGGCCATATTTTTATTTTCGGATGAAACGCCATTCCACAAATAATGGGTCAACAGTTTTATGCCATGGTACCTTGTTAATTGCCATTCATGTATTTCAGCCAGGTCGGCATCTTCAGGCATAGGCTCGGAAAGCTTGCGCAGGGTTGTTGTGAGCATCTCGTCTTTATAACGCAAGGGAAACTCGGGGTGGGAGTTGTTGCCTTGCTCATCCGCAAACATTTTAACAAGTTTATAGGTAGGACTTAGATCGCCCTCGTTCAGCAATTCACCGGTGCTTCTTAATCTCGGCCCCCAATAACCTGTCTTACTGTCCTGGTTGGCGTAAAACCACTCTAAAAGCGCCTGTTTCCATTCCGGCGAAAAAGTATAGAGATTGTTGCGCTCCAGTTCATCGTAGTTGTGGTAGCAAGATGCCATCATGTAATTTGTTTTGGGCAGCTTGGAGCCGACCCATCCAACTGAAGACAAATCATCCAATAATTCCTTTAATCTATCCGGGGTATTGATTTCGTCCAGAAATTTAAGCGGATATTTCAAGCGCAGCGGCTGGCCGGTCTCCTTGGCCAGAAGTTCAAGGTGCTCCACCACGTTCAAGGTAGGCTCAAGATAAAGAAAAGTGGGGTAGGAGTCGTCCATGAAGGCGCCCGTTTCGGGATTCTGCAGACTTAAGTAAAACGCCATTTCCTCTTTTTTGTTGGCAAAATCCGGCACTTTGATCAAACTCTCTCTGCTCTTTAACTGTTTGTGCAGTTCGTTTAATTTGGAAAGAGCGGTAATGTAATGCCCTTTGTCCAGGTAATAGGCGCATCCGAGCATCTTAAATTCGAATTCGGCCATGTAGTAGCCTTCCGCTTGCAGCCTGCCGTTCAATTTAAACATTTCTGAGACTGAAGCTATGCTGCGATAGACATATAATCCTGATCCGATCATGAATAATGCAATGATGAAAGATATCGCTGTAATAAAAGTCCTTCTTTTCACCCGCTAACCTCCCCTTTTATAGAACGCCTGAACCTAAACTTATTGAGACCCTGCTGAAAACAAGCAGGTGCACCACCACCTTACCAAAATAAAAAATCCTCACCTTAATACTAAAGATGAAGGAGGTTCTGTGCATCCTACCTGAGATATAGTTTTCTCTATCTTAAGTCATGCTTTTCTGGGCCCCAATGCCAGCGATTTGTGAAAGGCACGACGATCCTAAAACTGAGACCATGGTCCTATAACAAATCAGGGAGTTAGTCCTATTTCCATTAACCTTGCAAACAGTTAAAATGAAAGAAATATGTCAAAATATATCGAAAAAGGCCTGATAGTATGAAAACTATCATTTCAATGGGAATAAGTTTAATTATTTTCTCAATAATGATATATGTTTTTCAATTACCTGCGCTTAACGATTTAAACCTTTTAATTTACCCCTTAATATCTTCAATCATTTGTTCTCTGACAGTCTATAAAATATCGAACTCTACAATTGTTACCTTTATCTCACTGGTTATAAATAATCTTGTGTTAATATTTATCTTAATTCCGCTGTCAGGTGGTATCGATTATTACGGTTATAACCTGCAATTTGTGTTTTCCCGTTACGAAAACCATATATTTTTTAAATATTTAGCGTTATTTGCGATATCATCCTTTCTTATTGGTTGCCTAACCGTAAAGGTATGTTTGATATTATCCAGATACAGGTATAGATCCAGAAAGATTTATGTATCCGACAGGACTATGAAAAAATTTTTTAACGAAGATTTTAATTAAGGGATTCAGGAAAATAATAAAAAAAGAAAGAGGCGATTTTTATTGAATAAGACCGACCTGGTCAATAGTGTACGTGAAAAAACAAACTTGTCCTTAAAGGACTCAGAAAAAGTGCTCAAAGCAGTTTTGAGCACAATTACCCAGGCCCTTGTCAAAGGTGACAAAATTCAATTAATAGGCTTTGGGACGTTTGAAACTAAAAAACGAGCAGCCAGAAAAGGTCGCAATCCTAAGAACGGAGCCGAAATCAAAATAAGTGCGAAAAGAATTCCCGTTTTTAAGCCGGGTAAAGCTCTTAAGAGCCGGTAAGTACTAATCCTATTAAAAGAGGGCTTGACCAGCCCTCTTTTTTAATTCTAGCTTCTCCGCCTTCACCCTGGCCGACGCTTTCCCCACCTCTTTACTGCAATTACGTCTATATGCCGTAATATCAATAATCAGAATCATTCTGGAGCTATAATTTTCTCTATCTTAAGTCATGGTTTTCTGCGCCAGAATCGCCAGCTGCGTTCTGTCCCTGACGTCAAGTTTGGATAGCAGGTTACTTACATGATTTTTCACTGTCCCCTCGACAATAAACAGGGCGGAGGCTATTTCAGTATTAGACAGGCCCTTGCCAATCAACCTTAATACTTCCTTCTCCCGGTTTGTCAGTTGACTAAAACTGTTTGTTGACAAATTATTAAAGGCTGTCTCCGCTCCCTGGCCTGAAATCCTTTCCATAACTTTCAGAGTTACGTCGGGATGCAGGCAAGCGCCCCCGGAATGAACTGCCCTGATGCACTTGCACAGCTCGTCAGGCGGCATGTCTTTAAGTAAAAAGCCTTTTGCTCCACTTTGGATACCTTCAAAAATCAGCTTTTCATCATTAAACGTTGTTAAAATCAGCACCTTCGTATCCGGAAACAGCCTGCTTATTTCTTTAGTTGCCGCAATACCGTTTATTACAGGCATTCGCGCGTCCATCAGCACTATATCAGGTTTAGCCCGCCCGCAAAAGTCCAGAGCCTCCTGCCCATTGTGACAAACACCCGTGACTTCAAAATCCTCTTCAAGTTGAAGAATAGTTTTTAAGCCTTCGCAGACAATTGGTTGGTCGTCAACAATCAAAATGCTTATCTTATCCATACTCTTTACCTCGTCTATCTATGCAGCCTTCAATTTTAAAACCAGTACCGGCACTGGATTGAAAGTTAATTGTACCGCCTATATCTAAAACTCTTTCGACCATACCCTTTAAGCCATTCCCTTTTATAATCTGCTCCGTTACGGAACCATTATCCATATAGGAAAAGTATAATAAGTTCTTGTCACCGGAAATAGATATATGAGCATAATCGGCATGGGCATGCCGCAAGGTGTTGGTAAGGGCTTCCTGAAAAACCCGGTAAATATTGAACTGCTCTTTTCCGGAAAGCCCCATATCAATGGATGTAACGTCAAGGCCAATCTTTAAGCCGGTTAAATCCTGAACCTCCTGGGCCATTCTCCTTAAACGGGAGATCAGTTCGAATTCTGGATCTGATTCCTTCATAACCGAAACCAGTTCCCTTACAGAATGAATGGCGACCCGGGAAACCTGAAGGGCTTTATCCCAGTATGCTTTTCCGGTTTCCACATCGCGGCTCATCAGCCTTTTCCCCGCTTCCAGGGTTAAAATC
Organism: uncultured Pelotomaculum sp.; assembly: GCA_964543575.1. Classification (GTDB taxonomy): domain Bacteria; phylum Bacillota; class Desulfotomaculia; order Desulfotomaculales; family Pelotomaculaceae; genus Pelotomaculum_B. The sequence goes on along the minus strand of CAZIYV010000027.1, from coordinate 2,992 downwards.
AAACCGGTAAGGTCATGGCCTAGGCTGTCATGGATTTCTCCGGCAATTCTTTGCCGCTCCGTTTCGGAGGCCAAACTTTCACTCCAGGCTATGCTTTCCTTCAGTTGAAGGTTGATGTATCTAAGTTCTTCTGTTAGCTTTTCAAAGGCAAGCCTTTGTTCCCTCTGCCTTCTTTCACTGAAAACCAGAATAAAGATAAGTCCCAAGAGAAGTACTTCGGGAATACTAGGCGGCTGCACCTGCCCTATATCTCTTAAATCAAAGAGGGCAATAGAGCCCAGATTCCCTGTCAGGGTAAGTATCACGTAAGCAATCCAATAGGGGTTTGGTAATGCTGCTATGCCTTCGATCATATATAAAACAAATAATTTATCAACGCCCACTTGCGAGAATAGAGAGAAAAGGAAGGCAAGGAGTAAATCTAGATGTAAAGTGATAAGATTTACTTTAGGTCTCTCATACCCATAATAGTTTCGCCAAAAACCGCTGACTACCAAGGCAAGCGCTAGTAATACCAGTGGGAAATTAATCGGAGTTTTTTGAAAAACCCTGATAAAAACCATGGCATAAATAATGATTTTGATCCCTGGAAGCAATTTGAACATGTACGTTACCACATAATTCTTTTCTTATAATGATTTTTATTATTCATTTTTTATTATTCTCCTGCTAAGCATTTAAAACAAGGTTTTATGATTTGTCTGGAGGATATAATCTAAAAACCAAAATATTTGGCGAAAGATGGAAGGGAAAAACGGTTGAGCTGTGGAAGAGAACAAATGCTAAATCCCAAATGCCCGCTGGGGATAATCCCGGTTAATTATGGCACCCTAAAAATAAAAAATGAGATCAGGCAAAAAGTGAGGAACAGTAAATGAAAAATGAAAAAAAGGAACTGGAATTGCTTTGTGTTAATACTCTGCGGATGCTGGCCGTGGATATGGTGGAAAAAGCTAAATCAGGCCATCCGGGCATGCCCATGGGAGCGGCTCCCATGGCCTTTACCCTCTGGACCAGGTTTTTACGCCACAATCCCCAAAGACCGTCCTGGCCAAACAGGGACCGGTTTGTACTTTCCGCCGGCCACGGCTCCGCGCTCTTATACGCTTTACTCCATTTAAACGGCTATGACCTGTCTTTAGAGGACCTTAAAGATTTTCGCCAGTGGGGCAGTAAGACACCCGGCCACCCGGAGTACGGTCACACCCCCGGTGTGGAGGTTACCACCGGCCCGCTGGGCCAGGGCATTGCCAACGCGGCCGGCATGGCTGCCGCTGAAAGGTTCCTGGCGGCTTACTTCAATCGTCCCGGTTTTGATATTGTTGACCATTACACTTATGTTATAGCCGGTGACGGCGACCTCATGGAAGGTGTTTCACACGAGGCCGCTTCTCTGGCCGGGTACCTGAAGCTGGGCAAGCTGATCTGCCTTTATGACGATAACCACATCTCCATTGAAGGGTCCACCGACCTGGCTTATACCGAAGACCGGGCGGGCCGGTTTGCGGCATATGGCTGGCATGTGCAGCAGGTTTCCGACGGGAATGACACGGAGTCCCTGGCCGCAGCCATCCTGGCGGCTCAGGCGGTAAAAGACAAACCTTCAATCATTATGGTGCGCACCCATATCGGTTACGGCAGCCCGAATAAACAGGATTCAGCGTCGGCGCACGGCGAGCCGCTTGGCTTGGAAGAAGTTAAACGCACCAAAGAGAAACTGGGTTGGCCCCAGGAACAGGACTTCTTTATTCCCGGACAGGTGCAGTCCTATTTTAGCAGTATCATTAATCAAAACATTGAGCACGAGAAAGAATGGCAATCTCTGTTCAGCAGCTTTGCGGCAGCTTACCCGGAGTTGGCTGTGCAGTACCGGCAGTGGGTCAGCGGCAAATTGCCGGACGGCTGGGACCAGGACATACCCGCTTTTCCCGCCGACCAGAAAGGGGTGGCCAGCCGGGCTGCCTCAGGAACTGTGCTGAATGCCATTGCCGCCAGACTGCCCAACTTAATTGGCGGCTCCGCCGACCTGGCGCCTTCAACCAAAACAATTATCAAAGGGGCGGGAGATTTTTCCCCGTCTGATTACAGCGGGCGCAATATGCATTTTGGGGTGAGGGAGCACGGCATGGGCTCTATCCTTAACGGGATGGCGCTGAACACGGGTATAATCCCTTACGGCGCTACTTTCCTGGTCTTTTCCGAATATATGAGGCCGGCTATACGCATGGCCGCTATGATGAAACTCAAAGTGATTTATGTTTTCACCCACGACAGCATAGGTTTATGTGAAGATGGCCCCACCCACCAGCCGGTTGAGCAACTGGCCGCGCTCAGGGCGATTCCCGGGCTGACGGTGATCCGGCCGGCCGATGCTAACGAAACCGCCGCAGCCTGGCGCTGTGCCCTGGAACTTGCAAAGGGCCCCACAGCCTTGATTTTGTCCAGGCAAAACCTGCCCACCCTGGACAGGGAGCAGTTTTCACCTGCGGACGGCTTGATCCAAGGTGCTTATATCCTTAATGAAACAGAAAACAAAAAACCGGATCTGATCTTAATAGCAAGCGGCGCGGAAGTACATATCGCCCTTCAGGCCGCGGAAAAAATCAAAGAAAATGGTATATTGGCCAGCGTCGTCAGTATGCCGAGCTGGGAACTGTTTGAAGAGCAGCCGGAAGAATACCGCCGCAGGGTGCTTCCTCCTGAAATAACTGCGCGAGTGGCGATAGAAGCCGGAAGCACGCTGGGGTGGCACCGGTATATCGGTGATAAAGGTGAGATAATCGGTATAGACCATTTTGGCGCCTCCGCTCCTGCCGGAAAGCTATTTGAAAAATTCGGTTTTACCGCGGAGAACCTCGCAGCAAAAGCCCTGATCGCACTCAATCGTTAGTCTTATGATGTTTAAGCTTATGGCCCCGTTTTATGACTGGTTTATTAAAGCCTCTCGTATTGATCATTCCGGGAAGGTTCCGGTTTGGCTGGCGCCAGTAGA
>CAZIYV010000026.1:0-29152 GCA_964543575.1 uncultured Pelotomaculum sp. | reverse complement strand
CAGTAAGTATCCCGTGGCAAAAACCAGTCCTGCTTTAAAAAGGTTTACATCAAGAATAAGAAGGAGGTGGACTCGTTGATGCAATTAACAGAAATGGAACTTTTTCACCTTGGTGAGCAGCTCAGGGCTGAAGCATTAGCCATAACCAAAAGCAACACCTGCGCCAGGGAATCAACCGACCCAAAACTGCAGCAGATGTACTTGCGAATTGCCGAGAGGCACCGTGGACATTATGAGATTTTAATGAGGAACGCGCAAAACTTTGCCCAACAGAGGCAATTTTAGGAGGTGAAAACGATGCTTGACGAGAAAGACCGCTTAACCGATTCCCTGATTACACAGAAATATATCGCGACTGGTTATAATCTGGCCGCGCTTGAATCGGCTAACAATCAGATGATGGACGCTTTTACAGGAATTTTAAGAGACGAACACCAGATTCAGCATGAAATATTCAATGAAATGAACAGCCGCGGCTGGTACCAGCCAAAAGCTGCAAATCCAAACGACATAAGCCAAAATATAAGCAAATGGCACCAGGAACTGGAGCGGGTACAGCATACTGCCGCCTTCAGCCCAAGCACGCTGCAACAGCAGGGATACCAGGCAGGAGGCGCACCTCAATATGGCTTCCAAACAGGTGTTGGCATGCCGCAAACGGGCAGTGAATCCCAGCATACCATGTACCGTCCCCCGCAAAACCCAACGATCTAATTTCCAGGTAAACAATGGGCTGCTCCAAAAAGGGGCGGCCTTTTGTTTTCTTATTAGTATTTATCATCAAATAATGTCGACATTTGTAGTATTATATCAAGATTTTTACCATACTGTCTAAAGTATTTTCAAATATTTTATTATATTGTGAAATTATTTGCAGGAAAATAAAGGTTGTTGTATAATTAATTTACATATGGTACGCAATTTAGTGAATAGGCATCTTATGGAGTCGAAATATGTTAGAAAATGAAGTATTTTTTCTAATAGTACAAGCCTTACCAGAAAGTATTATTATCACTTTTGTTTGCTTTTATCTGTTAAATATCCAGATTGAATGGAAAAAGATTCTATTTATCTCGATCCTCGAAACAATCACGAATTTAGTGCACTATTTACCATTATCTTTTGGAATGCCTACCATAATATTAGTGCTGGCACAAGCATTTTATATTAGAATTGCAACGAAATACAGATTGAGTAAGATTTTTATTGCTGTTATAACATGCCTGATAGTAATCGCTTTATCTGAAAGCATCAGCACAGTCCTACTACTGCAGTTTCTTAACTTAGAATATGAGCAGGTATACTCAACTCCATACTTAAGAGCTCTCTTTAGCATTCCTGGATATATATTCTTATTACTCATTCCGGTGACAAGAAAGTCGTATTTAATGTTTCAAAGAAAAAAAGCATTCAAAAGTTAAACGGGGGTCAAGCAATTGCCACTCTCTAATATCAGCAAAAAAACAGCCCTGCACATGAGAGAGAATCTAAACCTCAGTGAAGATCAGCAAGAAATCGCCGCTTATGGTTTCGAAATGATCCTGCATAACTTTCTAACACTTGGCGCAGTGATTTTAGCCGGTTGGCTGCTTGGATGCCTGCCGGCAGCTTTAACCGCCACTTTTGCCGCATCTGTTTTGAGAGCGTTATCGGGCGGGGCTCACAGCGAATCTGCCGCCAACTGCACTTTAATAAGTGTGCTCCTGGCTGTTTTAATAGGAAAGACAGCAATTGTTTTAGGCAGCCAGGTTCCCTTGCCGGCAATTATATCTGTTGTACTTCTCATCTCATCGATCTCGCTGAAAGTTATCTGGGTGCTGGCGCCGGTTGATTCCCCGGCCAAACCCATCACTAATGAAATTCACCGGAGGAATTTACGCACGCTATCGCTGGTTACGGTAACAATCATATCAGCGGTACAGTTATCTTTGACAATCCTGAACCCTGGATTTTTTACCCCGTACGCGCTGGCGGTCAGCCTGGGATTGGCATGGCAGACATTTTCCCTAACAGCGGCGGGTCATAGATTCAGTAAAAGGCTTGACCATATAATAAATAAATTAAAAAGGAGGTGATAAGCATGAAACGCATCTACACGGCCATGTTATCGAGCGTTTTTAGTGTCACTCTGTTCGCCGCCCTGCTGAGTTTTCAAACCAGCTGCTGGTGGTATCATTATCAGCCGGAGCTGCCAAAAGCCCTGCGGAAGTAAATAACTTTGTCTGTTCACTACAACTGTAGGGGGTGTGGAAAACATCCCCTACCTACTTTATCAACAGGGGGTCGCCAGTGAGAGAATGGGATCGCAAAAGAACTGAAGAGATTTCAGAACATATGCTGGTAACCCATATTGTCTGTTTTTTTATTTTCTTTATGATCGTGATCAGCTGGTCCGGAACTGCCATTTACCCGAACTTGTCCTTGAATTGGCTAAATACGCTGACATTATTGTTGTTGGCACTGAGCATCATTTTTTATATCGGCAAAAAAATATCCTCTGGTTTGAAATTGGCTGTTGAGCCTGCCTTTTGGGATTTTTTACTTTTTGTTACTTTATACATTCTTTCAGTGGCAATCCTTTTTATCACCGGCCAGGACAGCAACAACAGCCCGGTCAAGATGATCTTTTTCATCCCGATCATTATCGCTTCAACCAGCTATGGCAAAACATTTGGGCTGATTACAGCCGGCACTGCCAGTGCCATCATATTCTTTATCGACTACACTACCGGTCTTGGGCAAGCCCCAAACATCGAATTTCAGACAGACATCGTAAACAGTACGGTCATGATTATCCTGGCCTGGCTGATTGGCGGCCTGGCCGACATTGAAAAAGCTGTCAGGGAGAGCCTGACGACACTGGCCAATACCGATGATCTTACCGGAATATATAACCACCGCTTCTTCCAGGACATCCTGCGCGAACATATTAAATCCGCCAAAGAGACCAACAGACCGATCTCACTGATCATGTTCGATATAGATTATTTCAAGTTTTATAACAACAGCTACGGCTATCAGAAAGGAGATGAAATACTAAGACGAATCGGCATAATCCTCAGCCAGGTCGTAAAAAAACCAAACATTGCCGCCCGCTACGGCAGTGACGAATTTACCGTGATTGTACCTGGCGACAAAGATAAAGCACTGGGTATAGCCGAAGAAATCCGCCGCACGATTGAGTCATTTCCTTTTGAAGGGGCCTCCGTCCAACCGAAAGGAAAGATCACAGTCTCAATGGGGATTTCCTGTTTTCCCAAACAGGGCAACACACCTAAAGAGATCATCTCTTCAGCCGACGAGGCCATGTATAAAGCTAAATACAGCACCAATAAGGTACAGGTGTATTTTACGGTGATGGATGAACTGCGTGACGGTATTGCCGAAAACGAGCGGGACCTTTTTAATTCGATTAAAACCCTGCTCACCATCATTAACGCCAAGGACAGGTATACCTTCGGACACTCCGAGCGGGTAGTATATTACGCCATGAATCTGGCCCGGCAAGCCAAACTCACTGAAGAGGAAATGGTCGTCTTAAGATATGGTTCTTTTTTGCATGATATTGGCAAAATTGAAATAGACCGCGAACTCCTAAACAAAATAGGGCCTCTTAAAGCCAGTGAATTTATGTCTCTGAAAAAACACCCGGTCTGGGGGTGTGATATCGTACACCCGATCAAATCCCTGCAAGGGTCCATACCGGCTATTCTCCACCATCATGAAAACTTTGACGGCAGCGGCTACCCATTAGGACTTTATGGCGAAAACATCCCTTTTCAGGCCAGGATCCTGCGGATTGCTGACAGTTTTGACGCCATGACCACCGACAGGCCATATAAAAAGGCCAAAACAGTTCCAGAAACCTGTGAAGAACTAATAAAGTACAAAGGTATTTTATTCGACCCCGATCTGGTTGACCTTTTTGTGAAGCTGGTGGTTTCCGAAAATAATTCAAATTATAGCCTTATAAATAAACCCGCCTGACTCCCCCATCGCTCTTTTATTTTTTAGCTTTTTTTAGCTGTCATTACCACCATGGCAATTCAACCTTATAAAAGGACCATTTATGCTTGCTTTTTTTATTCGTGAGATCGTTTGTTCTGTACCATTTAACCTTTCATTAGGCTCTTAAACTTTTTATTTAGGTAATTAGACACAAAATTCTTAATTATTAATAAAATTTGATATATTATAAGAGCATTATATATCTAACCAGTTAACAGTTGTTTTTTAGAATGTTTTAACTGGCCAGGGGGGAGAATTATGGCGTCAAAAGAAAGTGGCAGCGTGGAATCTTCATTAATTGAAAAAAGGGTTTTTAACCCACCACAGGAATTTATGGAAAAAGCTAAAATCAGCGACCTGCATCAGTTCAAACAAATGTGGCGTGATTCTATTGAAAAGCCGGATGAGTTCTGGGCGGGGATGGCTGAGGAACATATTGAATGGTTTAAAAAATGGGATGCCGTAGAAGAGTATGACCTTGAATATAACTTCTTCATCCGCTATTTCAGGGGCGCCAAACTTAACGCTTCCTACAATTGTTTAGACCGCCACTTGAGAGGCTGGCGCAGAAACAAGGCGGCGCTGATCTGGCAGGGCGAACCTTTCGAGGAAAGCAGGACGTACACGTACCTCCAACTGCACCGTGAAGTCTGTAAATTTGCTAATGTGCTGAAAGGCCGCGGGGTAAAAAAGGGAGACAGGGTAACCATTTACTTGCCGATGATACCTGAACTGGCCATCTCTTTGCTCGCCTGTGCCAGGATTGGGGCTATACATAGTGTGGTTTTTGGAGGGTTCAGCGCGGAAGCGCTCAGAGACAGGAACATTGACTCAGGCGCCCGGACTATGATCACCAGCAACTTCGGCTACCGGGCCGGCAAGTTGATCAATATTAAAGAGCATGCCGACAAAGCAATGGACTGCTGCAACGGGATTACCGATTGTATCGTGGTAAAAAGAATTGAAAAGGAATGTGGTATGACCGCGGGACGCGACTACTGGTGGCATGAGCAAATGGCTGACGCCTCCGCTGTCTGTGAACCTGAGCATATGGACTCGGAAGACCCGCTGTTTATTCTTTACACCAGCGGCAGCACCGGCAAACCTAAAGGAGTGCTGCATACAACCGGCGGCTACATGGTTTATGCAACCACAACTTTTAAGTATATCTTTGACTACCGGGATGAGGATGTTTTCTGGTGCACAGCGGATGTAGGCTGGGTCACGGGACACAGCTACCTGGTTTACGGACCGCTTTCAGCCGGCGCAACCTCACTGATGTTTGAGGGTGTACCGAATTATCCCGAACCCGACAGGTTCTGGGAAGTCGTGGAAAAGTACCGGGTAAACATCTTTTACACTGCCCCCACCGCAATCAGGGCGGTAATGAAAGACGGTGACAAATGGCCGCTCAGAAGAGACCTCAGCAGCCTGCGCCTGTTGGGTTCGGTCGGCGAACCGATCAATCCGGAAGCCTGGATGTGGTATTACAAGACGATCGGCAAAGAGAAGACACCCATAGTTGACACCTGGTGGCAGACAGAAACAGGAGGAATTTTAATCTCACCTCTGCCTGGCTGCGTTCCATTGAAGCCCGGTTCAGCGACGCTGCCCTTTTTCGGCGTCAACCCAAAAATCATACGTCATGACGGCAGTGAAGCGGGTGTAAATGAAGGGGGATATCTGGTCATTACCAGACCCTGGCCTGGAATAATGCGCGGTGTCTACGGTGACCCCGAAAGATTTAAAAACACTTACTTCGTTCAGTACCCGGGCTGCTATTTTACAGCCGACGGCGCCCGCAGGGACGAGGACGGCTACTTCTGGCTAATGGGCCGCGTGGATGATGTGATCAATATATCCGGGCACCGGCTCGGCACAGCCGAGGTCGAAAGCTCCCTGGTCGCTCACCCTAAAGTCGCGGAAGCTGCGGTAGTGGGTTTCCCGCATGACATTAAAGGGGAAGGCATATACGCTTACGTGACACTCAAAGAGGGAATAACTGTAACGGATGTACTAAAAAGTGAACTGGTAGCCATCGTGCGCAAGGAAATCGGACCTATCGCCTCGCCGGATGTGATTCATTTTACCAATTCCCTGCCCAAAACCAGGAGCGGTAAAATCTTAAGGAGAATTCTGAGAAAGATCGCCGCCGGAGATTTTGACCAGCTCGGCGACACCTCTACTTTAGCGGATCCAGCGGTGATCCAGGGACTGATCACGGGCAAGCCGTAACATAAAAAACAAAGCTGCTCTTTAAAAATCAGGAGATTATATTGTGAAAAGAAAATTTAAGATTGGCGTTTGCCAGATGCTGGTTCTCGACCAAAAGGATGATAACTTGGCCAAAGCCCGTTCTATGATCCGGGAGGCGGCGGTACACGGCAGCAGGATCGTTATTCTGCCGGAAATGTTCAACTGCCCTTACAACAGCAGCCTTTTTCCGGTTTACGCGGAAACTTACCCGAAGGGTAAGACTTTTAAAATGCTGTCTGAGGCTGCTGTAACTGAGGGGATATATCTGGTCGGCGGGTCCTTGCCCGAGCGGGAGGAAGGCTCAATATTTAACACCAGTTTTGTTTTTGGCCCACAGGGTGAGTTTCTGGCTAAACACCAAAAAATCCACCTTTTTGATGTGGACCTGCCTGACGGTCTTTCTTTTCGCGAGTCGAAAACACTCGGGTGCGGCAAGAAGATTACAGTGGTAAAAACAGAAGTGGCCAACCTGGGCGTGGCCATCTGCTACGATATCCGCTTTCCGGAATTAAGCCGCCTGATGGTCTTAATGGGCGCCGAACTGATTGTGATCCCGGCCTCCTTTAATATGAATACAGGTCCCGCGCACTGGGAACTGCTGCTCAGGACACGCGCCGTTGACAACCAGGTTTTTATCATAGGAGCGGCGACAGCCAGAGATACCAGCGCTTCTTACGTTAGCTACGGGAACTCCGCCATTGTTGATCCCTGGGGCGATATCATCGCCCGGGCGGACGAAAAGGAGACGATTTTATACGGGGACATCGACCTGGGCCAGACCGATAAAATAAGGGAAGCGCTGCCCCTGTTAAGACACAGGAGGACAGACATCTATTACGTAAAATCACTGCAATAAACGATAACCCCCTGCTTGTCCAGGGGGTTTTTTGCTAAACCGATATCACTTCTTTAACTTCCGGTACTTCCTGTTTGAGCACCCGCTCAATACCCTGCTTGAGGGTTATTTTAGCGCCGGGTCACCCACCGCAGGCTCCTTTAAGGCGAACTTTTACCAAACCGTTTTCAGTAACTTCCACAAGCTCAACATCGCCGCCGTCTCTTTGAAGAAAGGGTCGCACTTTTCCTAGCGCCTCTTCTACTCTTTCTTTCACTGGTATTAAACCTCCCTTCAACTGTAATTATTATGACTGCTCAAAACCGTAACTATGTACTTTTGAAGCTTCGCAGTTTAATAAACCTATTTTACCTGTTATCACCGGGCATTTCAACAATATCTCTTATTATTAGAGATTAAAATATAAAAATATTTTATATTGCATTAAAATATTAAACTAACTAGATGCCTGAAAAAGAAAGCCCTTCACCTCTCAGCCTTTGAGAAATGAAGGGCTTTTTGATTTCTAACTTTAAAAAACTAAACAGCAATTACTTCCTTAACTTCCGGAATCTCCTGTTTAAGTACCTTCTCGATGCCTTGCTTTAAAGTTATTTTAGCTCCAGGGCACCCGCTGCATGCCCCTCTCAAACGCACTTTGACCGTTCCACCGGCGTCAACATCAACCAGTTCCACATCGCCACCGTCTCTTTGGAGAAATGGCCTTACCTTAGCCAGAACTTCCTCGACTTTTTCCTTCACAGATTCAATCTCCCTTCCAAAATGTTTATTATATTAATATAGTGGCTGCAAAGTTAAACTTATTCTAGCTATTCTGCTCAGTAAATACAAGAATATTTTATTGATAAAATACAAATTCATTATAGATTTTTTTTATCTTCACCGTGCTTTAAAAACAAATTGTTTATTGCGATTGATTTTAATAATCTTGCAGGGCTATTATAACAGCCAACTAAACCCACCAGGGCTTTCATATTGACTCAGTATATCCTTTCTGTTAGAATAAATGGTGCCATAAAACTAAATGCCGAAGTGGCGGAACTGGCAGACGCAGCGGACTCAAAATCCGCCGTCCGCAAGGACGTGGGGGTTCGACTCCCCCCTTCGGCACCAATACTTGAAGCCCATAAGGGCTTCTTTTATTTTGGCCTTTACGGAATATTTTGGGAATATCGCATTATTGCGATATATAAAACCCTAACATTCACCTAATTGTTTTCATATGCCAGTTACCTAGACTTACCATGCCCCCGTTTCATCTACACCCAAAGCCATGGCCACAGAACCATTGTCGCGCCATGGCCAGGTCCTTGCTTCAACTCCATTCCGGATCCCGGCTGCGCCAGTCAGATTGTACCCCAAGGGGACCCTGGCGCTGGTTCCCATGGGATACCCGGGGGCAGTTCGGGGAAGATAAAAGGTAAATGTCCCATCGCTGAGACATTTGAAAACTCTCTAGCAATTTTCATAAACTTTTGCGCGGTTCTATCCGTAAAATCAACCTTTTCTACGTCTCAACCTTCTTATTCTCTCGTAAATATTTTGCCTGGGTCCAAGGAGAAGTATATAAACAACACCCTCATCAGGATGTGGTTCATAGATGATACGATAACTCACACCATAAAAATCAAATCTTAATTTATAATATCCTTTTAAAGAACCCATTAAAGGAATGCCCACCATAGGGTCTTCACCCAGGGTGAGCATTTCGGTAACAAATTTATCATGAAGTTGCTTGGGGATGGAATTAAGATATTTTTCTGCATCCCTGACCAGACGCACATCAGCCATTCTTAATAATATCCCTTAGAGAACGAGTTCTTCCAGCTTTAATGTCATTTTTGGCCAGCTCTATCTTTCTCATGGCTGCCTTGTCCGCTTTTAAGGAGCATGACGCTGCATAACTTTCAGAGCCGGCCCCTCTTCTACCTCTGCCAGTTGACGTTTTAATGGCGGCAGCGTCCATAATTGCACCTCCTTTTTTTATACTTTTGGTAAAGTATTTCCTTACCATACTATAACATTCCCCCTGGTCAGACTCAAGACAAAAAATGTCGAAAATCTGCACTGTGTACCATAATTTCATAATAAAAGGTATTATTGCCCAAAAAGGAATATGACAACAAAAACCAGGAGTTGGTGGGTAAAAAACACTCCAAATCTCCAAAAGCTTGCCGTTTTGACCTATACCCAGGAAGGAACCTTGCTGGCCTCCCTGGGTGTAAATTTGCACCTGCCTAATCTCTCTGGCAAAACCCTTGTCTTTAATCCTCAGTCAACTCGTGTTCAGCCTTAATGGTCCCGTCAGGCATCCCAGTGGTCAGCAAATATCTGTCTTATTTTAATTGTTTCTACCCGCTTCCTACCATTTGTTCCCATATCATAATTCTACACTTATCCACAATTTACAAAAAGCGTAATTTCTTATACAAAAAGAAAAAAGCCTTACGGCTCCTTCTTTATATTCTCTGCTATACTCTTGATTGATTCCGCAATTGACTCATGGGCTCTCATAAATCGCCAAGCCACTACCATAATGAAAACATATACAGCTATATAGGTATAACCATAAAAGCGCCACCAAGCATATTCACCAGACCAACTCCTATTACTTATTTGCCATTCAATGCCATTCAGCCATTTCACTCAACACTTCGACAAGAGGGAGTTTGATCCTTTAACAGTCAATTGTCTTGACAGAATTGTTGTGCGGGATATAATATTCTTCAGTAAAAACAAGCAATAGGAGAGAGTACTTAAATGGACAACAAATTGGAAAAGTTTATAGAATCAGCAAAAAAATTGGGTTCCCAGGAAGCAAAGTTTATTGATCCAGCAACGATTAAAACAGGGGCCTGGGTCATTATGAAATGCAGGTATGGCTGCGGCAGATATAACACACGCCTTTGCTGCCCTCCCAATACGCCAACGTTTAAAGAAACGCAAGAAGTGATTGACTGCTATAAGACCGCCCTGCTTATCCATTGCAAATCATGGGATATTGTAACCCCAATTGTAGCTAAACTTGAAAAAGAAATTTTTCTGTCGGGCTATTACAAAGTGCTGGGTTTAGGTTGTGGACCCTGTAAATCTTGCAAACCCTGTAATATGGTAAAGTGTATAAAACCTCAAGAGGTAAGGCCTGCAATGGAAGCCTGTGGCATTGATGTATATGAAACTGCAAGAATAAACGGGTTTCCCATTGATGTTGTTAAGGACAAAGATTCCGAACAGAATTGTTATGGTTTATTATTAATTGAATGAAGCTAACAAGAAAGGGTAGACTTCTGACTCCCTTGGGGGAATCTGTCTACCCTTTCTCCGAGGTGTACTGCAATATAGTACGTCCTCCTTTTAGTTTTTACCCCGCGTCCGGCTTGGCTGATATTACTACCTTCCTTTCAGACAACCGGTTTGCGCTTGGGATGTTAACTCCTGCTTATATCAACTGTCTTTCTTTGCGAGGAGTGGGTTTCTGCTTTTAAGGTTTTTATCCGGTTTCTTTTCTCCATCCGGATCCCGGAAACTGGCAAAAACCTAACGGCCTTACGGTTACTCAGGTTACTACACATACCCTCGGCAAAGATAGAACATTTTTCTTCAGCAGGCCATCAACCCCCTCCCCTTACCGATTCTTACGGGGCAACCCTCTTACTAAGGCTTACCCTTTTCTGAGGGTAATCCTATAATATACTAGAAAGAATATTCTGTCAATAGCCAATGGGCAGAAATTTAGCAAACTTTTGAGGTATGTTAATGTTTCCATAGTTGCAGTGTTGCTCCATTTACCACGCACAGATGGCACCAATTTTTCGATAGCATCATATGATTGATACCAGGAATGGTATGTTATTCCACCTCACAGGTAGTATGAAAGGGGAAAATATGATGCTGTCAAATGAAGATTTTGTAAGGCAATCGCTGGACTTAAACCTGTTCTTTTTGAGAATTATGAAAGAGCATTCCTTTTTTTTAGAAGGAGGCTTCACTCCTGCCAATCCAGACCTCGCCAAGCAGGCGGATGCTTTTAAACTGCAGTTCGAGGCCTTGTTAAAAGTGGCAGTATCTCTGGCAGACAGATGTATCAGCCCGGATGTGGCAGCCTCGGGAGAAGTGGTTACCGGTTTTACACTTAATGCTGAAAGGGCAACTCAATTTTATACCGGTATTCCGATTGACACCAGTATTACCATGGCGGAACTTGCCCTGACCAAGGGTGTGCAGCAGCTGAATCTGCAAACGCTGGTACAACAGGTAGCTGATTTGAATCAGAGGGCAATAGCCGCTACACAAGCCTTGATCAGTTTTAAGACACAGGTGCTGGATAGTGTCCTGACTTGCAGGATATTTACATTCAACTACCCTCTTTTAATTGACCACATCCGCAGGGAAGCCATATTATTTGTGGAACTGCTTACGAGATTACAAAACAGAGTTGTAGTAGATATAATCAGGTTTGCTGTTGAGCAGGAATCTTTCTGGAATAGAATTATGGCCGAGCATGCAAAATTTATCAGGGGACTCCTGGACCCCACAGAAGAGGCCTTGTTTCAAACGGCTAATAATTTTGGCAGAGAATTTGATGCGCTTACCGCGGAAGCCCTGGCGGCGCACACCCAGATCAACCTGCTGCCCCAGGTTACCCGGCAAAGCCTCCAGGAGACCGCGGACATAAGAGATTTTAAGAGGCAGGGCACAGAAGGTATTCTTGCCTGTAAAATCAGGTCCATTATCTGGCCGTTATTGGGCGATCATGTCTTAAGAGAGGCAAGTCACTACCTGCGCTTACTGAAAATTTTCAGCATGAGCGTCTAAAGCCAAAAGCCCCGGCTTTCTCGATCCGGGGCTTTGATATTGATATGGTTACTTTTTTTCTAAAAGCCTGATGGTCTTAGCCAGAACCACCGCCATTTCTTCCCGGAGCATCGGTTTACCCAGCCCAAAATTGCCCTGTTCATTACCTACAATTATACCCTTTTCAGCTAAATAATTGATATACTCCGCCGCCCAGTGACTGGCCGGCACATCTTTAAACACACTAAGCACCTCCTCTTTGATGTCCTGTAAAGGATATTTGGCGCCCGGGCATTCCGTGGCGTTAAGCTCCCCGTGGCCGTAAATCTTAGCGCCTGTATACAACGCTAATAGTTCTTTACAGAGTAACCCAATAGAAACCTTTTGCTGAGCCGGCATGTTATCATACACATAGTCACCTTCCGCACAGATGCCGATGCTTCTGTTATTGTACCCGGTACTGTTGGCGCCTACCGTATCAACAGGCCTGCCGCGGTAAACCTTGCCGTCCTTGGCCACAAAAAAATGATACCCGATCCCCGCCCAGCCGTTATTCAGGTGCCAGCGGTGCACATCCTGGGCTGTGCACCTGCTTAAGGCCGCATGGTGCAGAACAATATAGCTGGAATAATAGCGAGTATCCGGAGTATATGCCCAATTGTACTTTTCCTCAATGATCTCCATAGAGTACCCTCCCCGGCAGGTGACATTAGCCATTCACAATCTGCTAATATATTTTCCTTATTTATCATATGTTGCCAGTTAAAGAGGGTTACAATCTGGCGACGGGGCCATCCTGATTAATTAAGTTTTTTATTTGGCTAAAAGGTATGGTGAATTCGGGTATCCCAACATAATGCGGGGTAAATTCAATTTCCTGAAAATAAACCACCAGCGCGTTATTGGTTAAAAAAAAGCTTTCATTGTCACCAATTACCTTAAACTCTTTGATCAAAGGCAGATCCCTTTCTTTGATCTGCTCCTTGATCATCCTGGTGATTACCGCCCTGTAGTTGCTGTTCCTCTTAAATAAATCATAAATCTGATAGATTTTACCAGTTTCTAAATTAACGGTTATCGATTTTTGAACATCCAAACCGTTAGCCGCTTGTTTTCTAAAAGTGTAAACATCCAGTTTAATGCTTAAGATACCATTTCTATTAAGTTCAACTTCGTAAATTCCTTTAATTGTCTGATATACCTGGCAGCCTTCTTTGGGAATGAGGTCAAGGACTTTCTTGCTTATAAGCTGATTAATCTTAATTTGAACATTTTCATTCTTCAATCCCGCGACCTGAGGATAAATCACATCAGTGCATTCATTTTTGATTTTATTTTCAGTTATGACGGCCTTAACTTCTTTGTTTGACATGCTCCTTCACTCCTTTCAACCCATTTTATTCATGTTGTTGCCTTAATGTTTGGACCTCAGATTTATTAAGGAATCTTTTTGAAGGATTTTTTGCCCCTTTGGGGAAAGAAATATAGTGCCTGATGGATACCTGTAATTGAAAACTAAATTTTTCAGGGGGTGTTTTCTGTGGAAAGCAAAATAGCCAGAGCTATCGGAATGAAGTATTCACCTGTAGCGGTAGTACTGACCAATGAAAAGCCGGAGCAGGCTATCCAGTTTAAAGAAGGAAGATGGGGCTGTGTGGTATCCATGCTGAACGCGGCAGCCAAAGGGAAAACAGCGGTATTTGACAGAAATACATACGGGTGCCTGGGCGGGGGCACAGGTCTGGGCTTTGGCAACACCTACCTTAATTTCCCGGCAGGTATAGAATATTTCTTATCCACAGGAAACAAGGAATTCTGCCAAACGGATATTGGCAAAAACGTGGTAAGAAACATGCCGGCTATAGAACACGGGGAAAGGTATGTTAAAAACCCGGAACTGGCGAAAAAGTTTGTTGATGCACTCCCGACGGTGGATGTTCCCACAGAATACATCGTCTATAAACCTCTGGAAAAGCTGAAGGCAGGCGAAACACCAAAAATTATCGTCTTCCTCGCCAATCCCGACCAGCTTTCCGCACTTACGGTTCTGGCCAACTATGCCCGCTCCACTAATGAAAATGTTGTCGTGCCTTTTGGCGCCGGCTGTCACTCAGTGGGCATTCTTCCTTACAGGGAAGAAGAGGCGGAAAACCCAAGGGCGATCATTGGTCTGACCGATGTTTCCGCAAGAAAACACGTTGATAAAAATATACTGTCTTTCACCGTACCATATAAAATGTTCCTGGAGATGGAGTCTAACGTAGAAGGAAGCTTTTTGGAACAAGACGAGTGGAAAAACGTATTGAAAAGAATTTAAGGGTGGTAATATAATTGAAGGAAAAAAGACCTTCTTGGCACGAAATCTTTATGGAGCATGCCCTGGTGGCATCTAAAAGGAGTACCTGCCTGAAGTATAAAACCGGCGCGGTATTAGTTTTAAACAATCACATAATTGCCACTGGTTATAACGGCGCGCCTTCCAAGCTCAAACACTGCGCTGCCACAGGCTGCATGAAAGAAAAAATGGATGTAAGGCCGGAAGAGCGGCCGAGCTTATGCAGGGCTGTCCATGCGGAGATGAACTGCCTGATCCAGGCGGCCAAACACGGGCATAGTGTCAACGGAGGGTATGTTTATGTTAACCAACCGCCGTGCCCGATCTGTGTAAAGTTAATGGTGAACGCGGGTATCAGCAGGGTTTACTACAGCGGCGGGGAAATGGACAAAATAGCCGCTGAAATCCTTAAGGAAGCAGACGTATCTCTAATTAAATTGTAATAACGCTTAATAGAACACTTATCCCGGAGAATTATCAGCAAAAAGGAAACGTATTTTTGGCATAAGGCTGTTACGGACATGAAACCGTTTCGGCCTTAATTGTTTTTTCAATAAAACTTCATAGCAAGTACTATATTTTGGATTTATTGCCATATGTAGTGATATTAAGTAGTTTTATATGCCAAAACTTACTAACATAAATTGGATGGCTAAATATTCTCTTAACAGGTAGACATATGTTTAAAAAAAACATATTTTACAGAAGTAAGTAATGTAGGGGGAATTTGATTTGATAAAAGAAATAACTATTTTACCAGGTCTGGATAAAGCAGGCATAAGGGAAGGTTTTTCTGAGATCACTTTAGCCGCCGGAGAGACTGTGTCCATAGTAGGTCCTACCGGCAGCGGTAAGACCGCTTTTATCACAGATATCGAACTTTTAGCCCAGGAAGATACCGCTACAAAACGAAGAGTGCTGATTAACGGGTTGGAACCTGATAATGAAGTCAGGAGCAACCCCTGTCTCAAACCTATCGCTATGATTACGCAAAACACAAAGTGCTTCGCTGATTTGTCCACTGAGGAATTTCTGCAGATCCACGCGCGTGCCCGCGGGATTAAAGACAATAGTGTTGTTGAAGCTACCATTGAGCTGGCTAACAAGTTTACAGGAGAAAAAATTGCACGTGCCTCTAAAGTGACTGTTCTTTCAGGGGGGCAAACCCGTTCCCTGCTTGTAGCAGATGCTATTCTAATCGGCGCTTCACCGATAATTCTACTGGATGAAATAGAGAACGCGGGTATCTTCAAACAGGAAGTCATTAGAATTATTCAAAACACAGGTAAAATAATCATTTTTGTCACGCATGACCCTGTGATTGCCCTGCTCACCAAAAAGAGGATCATCATGCGTAACGGCGCGGTAAGAAAGGTTATTTTTCGCAGCAACCAGGAGGTAAAAGCCGCTAATAACCTTTTGGAGCTTGATAAAAAGGTAAGCATAATCAGGGAGAAGTTAAGGGCGGGAAAAAAGATTACTAAGGAATTAGTATCGGTAAGCTTTGCCTGAAAAATATTAGGTGGTGTAAAGCATTTGAAGCTTCTCATTATAGCGGGACCTCCATCATCCGGCAAGACCTCATTGGTTAAACAGATTGTTAAAAAGATGCAGGGCGAAATGAAAATCGCCTTCTTTAAAATTGATGTGGTAAAAGCTTTTGAAGATGTTGAATTAAATAAGGAGTTTGGCATCCTTACCAGGAAGTTTTGCTCGGGCGACCTCTGCCCCGACCATGCCGGGGTAATGGTCCTGGGAGATGCTGTGGATTGGGCGGCAAGCAACCAGGCTGAACTGTTCATTGTAGAAAGCGCCGGCCTTTGCCTCCGCTGCTCTCCCTATTTAAACCAGGGACTGGGCATCATTGTCCTCAGCTCGATCGCCGGCATACACGCCCCTGAGAAAATGGGGTCCATGGTTACCCTGGCCGATATAGCCATAGTAACTAAAATAGATCTGGTAAGCCAGGCCGAACGGGAAGTTCTGGTGCAAAAAATAAAAGAAACACACTCCAGCGTGGTACTTATGGAAACCAACGCGCTGCAGGGAACATCTCTGCACCGTTTGTTCGATTTAATAAGAACTTCTGAAGACATTGACGCCGAAACCCTGGTGTTAAAAGGGAATCCCCCGCTCGGCACCTGCACTATTTGCGTTGGCAAGAAAGAAATCGGCTGGAAACACCACTTTGGCGTAATTCAGAAACTGGACGGTCAAACCGCTGAATACCTGTACAGAGGTGAGTAAAATGCACCAACCTGTTTCCTGGCTTCCACCGGGGAAAAACTGTGGCCAATGCGGTGAAAAGAACTGCGAAAGCTTCACCCTTATGATAGATTTAGGTAAAAAAAACTTCACGGACTGCCCTTATTATAATGAAAAACAGCTCTCACCAGCTCATAGCAGCTTGGAGCAAGCTGTCTATTCGGGTAAGGACATTTTAGGCAACCCCTACGATTTTGTGCTCGGCCCCTTACCAGGTGAAATATCTGCCCGTAAAATAGTTCTCCCCTTTCGCTCCGACCTGGTGGAAAAAATGAAAATAAAAAAGGGGGATATTGTGCTGGGCAGGCCGATGGGCGCAGGATGTCCCATACCTCATGTACTCAGGGTAATCAAAGCTGATTATCTCACCGGGCTGCTTTACACCTGGGTGGTCGGTCCAAAATATTCCCGTGATGGCGAGTTAAAAGACGTAACAGCTTATCATATGATCGGCTTTGAAGGGGTTGCCAAACATATCATCAAGGAACCACCTTTTGGTTGCCGGGTGACCTTCTTACCCGGTTTTTGCATGATGGCACTAAACCACACCGGACTGATCAATATGGTTCTTGAGAAAAGCTGCGGCCTGCATGTACGCATCGAAGACATCCGCATCCTGGCCGGCAGGAATTAAAGGCATCTTTTTAAAGGCACTTTAGCCGGGCTAAAGTGCCTTTATCAATTTCCCTGGACTTTACTCAAAAAAAACCCCGGCTGAACCGGGTTAAACGCTGATTTATAATGTTACTGGCTGTTTTCCTGGATTCTAGATTTAAATGGCCGGTCTAACTTTTGCAGCATTTTATCTGCCTGCTCCTGGGTGATCTTGCCATCGGCAACTAACTTGGCAATTGCTTCTTTCTTGGACTCCAACGTTTTTTGCTTGAATTGCTCCATGGTCAGGCCATGCTCTGTAACGATTTGATCAATTTTTTTGCCCGACTGAAGTTCAGCTTTAAGCTCCTCATCGGTCATACCCAGGATGCTGGCCAACCCGTCAGTTTTAGAAACACGGTCATTGAACATGCGTTCCTTGCCTTGCTTGAAGTCGAACCCACGCAGGCACATACCTTTACCGGCGGCAATTTTATCGGCCTGCTCCTGGGTAAGCTTGCCTTGCTGCACGGCTTCATCAAGCACCTGCTTTTTGGTGGTATCCAGCGCAGTTGATACCTTACCCTGCTCCAGGCCGAGGTTGGCCGCAAGCTTGGATACAAAACTGTCGTATAAAGCGCCGTCTTTAAATTGGTCGGCCTGTGTTGAGTCCGCGAAAGCCGCTCCGGCTACCACCCCGGCCAGGATGACAACCACCAGAAGGATACCGGCTACGCGCCATTTGCTGGATTTCAAACCAGCCACCCCTTTTCTCTTAAAATTATTTATATGATCCGGTGTACGGTTAATCATATGTTAACCTTCTTAAATGAAAAATAACTTAAAAATCTAACCCAACAATAGAAGTTTATTTAAAATTGTCCGGGGTAGAAAATAACAATTATAGTACAATAGTTAAGTGGCATTCATGGTTGCCGGGTAATACGGACATATATCTTTTCCTGACCCCGGGTATCATAGAAATAGTCACGCCAGACGGAAAATACAAAGCTGTGAAAGGGCTTAGACATGAACAAAAAAGTTTAGAGACTCGGCACCAGAACCATTGTTACACTGCCGCAGCGAATTACTCCAGCGCTTTGCCGGGTGCTTAAAAAACACCCGCCTGTATTTATCAATACCCAGTTCAACCACCCGCGGGAGATTACACCGGAAAGCAAAAAGGCCTGTGATATGTTGATTGAAACAGGCGTCGTCCTGGGCAATCAGGCGGTTCTTTTAAGAGGTATAAACAACAACCCACATGTGATCAAAAAACTATGCCAGGAACTTTTAAAAATCAGAGTAAGGCCATACTACATCTTCCAGGCCAAGCCGGTAAAAGGAACACGGCATTTTATTACATCAGTGGATGAGGGCATATTTATTGTGGACAAGCTGCGCGGTTACACGTCAGTCTGGCTGTCCCCACCTATATCATCAACACACCTAAAGGTTATGGAAAAGTTCCCGTCCAGCCTGACTATATAAAAAAAGACGGCAGCGTCTTCACTCTTCGCACATGGGAGAAAAGAATTTTTAAATATTCTCCCATGCCTGCGAGTTTGGCAGGAATAAATAAGAAAAAATTGGAGGCTTAATGATTGATTTGGTGGGATCCGAGATGCATGTGCTGCAAGCTCGCCAACAGTTGGCGCTGGCGAGCTTGTTAATGCTTTGAATTAATCCGGACCTGGAAGCAGCTTTCTGAGTTCCATGGGCAGCGGGAAAAGAATAGTCGTGCTTGGCGCATAGGCGACTTCCGACAGGGAGCGGAGCATCCTTAAGGTTAATCCGCCCTTGGTAGCTGTCAGGACCTCGGATGCCTGGGCCAGTTGTTCAGCTGCCTGGCGCTCACCTTCAGCCTGGATGATTGCCGCCCTTCTGCCTCTCTCGGCCTCCGCTTGCCTGGCGATCGCCCTCGTCATCTCTGTCGGCAGTACCACGTCTTTTATTTCCACTCCGACAATTTTAATTCCCCAGGGATCAGTGGCATCATCGACTATCTTCTGAATGGTCTGGTTCAGCTTCTCCCTCTGGGAAAGGATTTCATCCAGGTCGGCTGTGCCGGCAACGCTTCTAATAGTGGTCTGAGCCAGCTGATTGGTGGCCTCATGGTAGTTTTCGACGTTAACCACTGACTTGTCCGCTTCAACCACTCTGTAGAAAAGAACCGCGTTGAGTTTACAGGTTACGTTGTCTTTGGTAATAACTTCCTGGGGCGGCACATCGAAAACTAATACACGCAAGGAAATCCTGACAATCCGATCAATAATCGGGATAATCAGGATCAGCCCTGGCCCCCGTACATTTATAAGCCTTCCCAGCCTGAATAAAACAGCCCTTTCGTATTCAGGCAAAATTTTAATAGAGGAAGACAGTATCCAAAAAACCAGGACAGCTATAATGATCCAGGAAAACAGGTTGTAAAAAAGCATCTTTTCCCTCCTTGCTTATGTTTTTGGGGATTCCACAATAAGAGTCAAACCCTGTCGTTCAACGACTTTTACCTTTTCACCCTCAAGGATAGTATGCCCATCTTTCGTAAAAGCCTGCCAGATTTCTCCCTTAATTTTAACCAGACCGCCAGGATTTAGCTCACTGACCACAAAACCCACTGCGTTAACAAATTCAGCTCCCCCGTGGACCGTCACTTGACGGCGCAAACGGGATATGCCCAGGACAACGATAGAAACAAAGGCTGCTCCAACAACGCCTATGCCGATGGCCAGGGATTTAAACATTGAAAACCATGCTGCCGGCATTAACGGTTCTGCGGGGAAAAACAGAATGCCCAGGACGATACTTATAAGTCCGCCGACTCCCAGAATGCCGTAAGCGGGCGTAAACAGCTCAGCAACCAGCAGCCCTATTCCCAAAAGAATCAGGAGGGCGGCGGCAAGGTTTCCCTGGAACAAACCCATACCGGCCAGGCCCATAATAAGACTGATCGAACCCATGATTTCAGGCAGGAAGAATCCTGGTGAATAGAATCCAATAATCAGTCCGTAGATACCCAGCATAAGCAGGATCATGGCCAGAGTGGGGTTGCTGATAAGGTGGATTAGCTGTTCGTTAACATTCATGGGAATGCCTATGACAGTTGCCCCTGAAGTTTTGATGATTCTACTGCCGGCATTGGTACTCACTGTGAGGCCATGCACCTTTTCCATCAACTCACTTAAACCAGTTGCGTTTAGATTAACCACCCCTTTTTCCAGAGCTTCATTGCTGTTCAGGCTAAGGTTTTCGGTGACGAATTTTTCTGCCAAATCCGCCGGCCGGCCGCGTTCACCGGCAATACTTTTCATGTGACCGGCCAGAAAGTTAATAGTTTTTTGATCAGCGGCTCTGGTGGCTTCCCCGGGTGCGGGCATGATTACAGGCATGGCGGCCCCGCAGGTCGTACCGGGGGACATGGCCGCTATGTGCCCGTTAATCAGAATAAAAGTGCCGGCTGAAGCCGCTATGGCGCCCTGCGGATTGACGTAGGTGATGACGGGGATGTCTGAAGCGGACATAGCCTGGAGAATATCCAGGGTTGCCGAAACAAGCCCGCCAGGTGTATTGAGCAGTATCACCAAAGCGTCGGCCTGGTTCCTTTCCGCCAGTTGCAGTCCTCTCCGGATGTGCCTGGCAGTACCGGCAGTCACTGTATCATCCACGTTGACCGTATAGACCAGGGCTTGTTCTGCCCTGCCGGCCAGCGGCGCAGAAAAAAACAGTACTAAAAACGGTAAGAACAAGAGGATTAAGAAACAGAGGCGTTTTCCTATATTCATTCACTTAAACTCCGTCAGATTATGTAATTTTCCGTGGTCATAATAATAATTTTCCGATTCAGTCAGAATTATTCTTACCATGTAAAACCATCAGGGTAAAACCATCAGGCAAATTTTGTTAAAGAAAAGAACACTGTCTATGGATATTCTCACTGTAGAAGGTTACAATGAAGAAGGTATGGAATATTTACTCTGAAAATAACGTTCCGGGGCTGCTTTTATAAATGCAGGTGCGAATTTATTAGCACAAAATGTTACAATAGCCCCAGACATCACTGGTTTTCATCCTCTGCTGGCGCCGCAACAGCGGCATGTTTGTCTACTTGAAATTTTAAGGATGGGAGATTTGAGCAGTGAAAAGCACATCCAGAGCGGCGGTTGAGGAATTTTTATCCCAGCGCGTGTTGGCGGTGGCGGGAGTTTCTAAAAACAAAAAGAAATTCGGCAATACTATATTCAGGGAACTCAAGGCCAAGGGATACCGCTTGTTTCCGGTCAACCCTAACGCGGCTGACATAGATGGTGAAAAGTGCTACAGCAGCCTGCGGGATCTCCCTGAAGAGGTAGGCGGCGTGATTATAGTCACACCGCCGTCTGAGACAGAAAAAGTTGTAAATGACGCGGTTGCAGCAGGCATCCGCAGGGTCTGGATCCAGCAGGGCGCTGAAACCGGGGAGGCAGTCTCTTTGGGCCGGGAAAAGGGACTGAGTGTGGTGCACGATGAGTGTATCCTGATGTTCGCCGAACCCGCCGCTTTCCCTCACAGTACTCACCGCTGGATCTGGCGCCTGCTGGGGAAACTCCCCCGTTAGAAACTTCAATATCCATAAGACCTTGTTAGTTGAATAATGACATTCTTTACTATTTTACATGAGGTGAATCGTTTGACAGATTTTAATGTTATTAACCGGCAGGAACTGGAGGTTCGCTGGGGGGATTGTGACGCAGCGGGGATTGTATATCATGTCAGTTATTTTGACTGGTTTACAGACGGCCGGGTTGCTTTGTTTAAAAAAGTAAATTTACCTTACAATGAATTCTTCCACAAACAAGGCATTATTGTAGTTGCCGTGGAAGCCTCTTGCCGCTACCGAAAGTCCTTATATCCGGAAGAAAAATATATTCTTAACACCACATTCTCTCACTTAAGCCGCGCCCGTATGATTTTTGACTATGTCATAATCAGGGTTGATGATGAAACGGTAGTTGCGGAAGGCAGGACCGTCCATGCCTATGTGGACGCTACGGGAAAGCCCTTTGATCTCAGAAAGAGGCATCCTAAATTATGGTTAAAACTATCGGAACTTTTTAACATTGAAAACCGTTAATATATTCTTCCATACTTCTATTTCTACTTTCGTATTACCTGTTTGCTTATTTCCACCAACACCAGCGGCAGTAGACTTAAGCTGAGCACAACCGCCCAGTCGGAGGGCCGCAGCATAACGGTCTCAAAAACCCCTCTCAGGAACGGAATGAATACCACTATCAACAATGCCGCGGCTGATGCTATAAAGGCATATATCAAACTTCTGTTGGTGGTAAACCCGATGGTGAAGAGAGATTTGTCCATACTCCTGACATTAAATGAATGCACTATTTGAGACATGGCCATGGTAATAAAGGTCATGGTGTGCGCTTCTTCCACGGTCCGGCCCCAGCTAAGAGCCAACCAGTATGCGGCCAGGGACAGAAGTCCGATCATTGCTCCCTGCCACAGTATTCTACTGCCCACTCCCTCTGAAAACAGGCCCTCTTTGGGGTTGCGGGGCGGTATCGTCATAATTCCTTTTTGGGGAGGCTCAAGCCCGAGGGCCAGTGCGGGCGGCCCGTCGGTAACCAGGTTCAGCCACAGGATCTGAATGGGATTCAGGGGACTCCCCAAACCAAGCAGCAAGGCTGAAAAGATGGCTACAATTTCTCCGGTATTGCAGGAAAGCAGGTACTGGATGGAGCTTCGAATATTATTATAGATGGTCCGCCCTTCTTCAACCGCCTTAACAATGGTGGTAAAATTATCGTCCTGCAGGACCATGTCCGAGGCCTCCTTGGCCACCTCGGTTCCACTGATCCCCATGGCTGCCCCAATGTCAGCCCGTTTAAGAGCAGGCGCGTCATTAACACCGTCACCGGTCATGGCCACAACATGGCCGTGATACTTCAATGCTTCGACAATTCGTAATTTATGTTCGGGAGATACCCTGGCGTAGACAGTAACACTGTTCACTAATCCTCTCAACGCTTCTTCGTCTGTTTGTTCCAGCTGATCTCCCGTCATGCTTTGATCGCCAGGCTGCAATATACCCAATTCACTGGCGATGGCTGTGGCAGTCTCCCGGTGGTCACCGGTGATCATAACCGTACGGATACCGGCCCCGTGGCACACCGACACCGCCTCTTTGGCCTCAGGACGGGGTGGATCCTGTATAGCAAAGAAACCTACAAAGTTCAAATCACGCTCCGCTGTTTCCGGCGAGAGGACTGCCGGCACTTCCGGCCACTGGCGGGTGGCCAGGGCTAATACACGCTGTCCCTGTGACGCCAATTGAGAATTTGTGGTCAGAAGGTCCCTGCGGGTTTCTTCACTTAGCTCAGTGGTTTCCCTTCCCCCCTGGGTCAGGACACCGCTGCAGCGCTCCAGAAGCACATCCGGCGCCCCTTTGGTAAAGGAACGGACAAATCCGCTCATATGGTGGAAGGTGGTCATCATCTTGCGGTCTGAATCGAAAGGGATTTCAGCCAAACGGGGGTATTTTTCAAAAACCGCCTCTCTTGACAAACCCGCTTTAGCCGCCGCAATCACAAGCGCTCCCTCGGTAGGATCCCCGATCACACGGTACCCTTTCTCAGTCTCTTCTAACTGAGCGTCACTGTTTAACAGCCCGCCCAGAAGAATCAATTCAAGAGTCTGGTCGTCCAGAGGCGAAACCTCGCTGCCCTCCCGGTCTATAAATTTTCCCTCAGGAATATAGCCGGTGCCGGTTACTTCAAACATCCTGTCCTCAGCGATAACACGGGTGACAGTCATTTCATTCTTGGTAAGAGTACCTGTTTTATCCGAGCAGATCACCGTTGCAGTACCCAGCGTCTCAACCGCCGGCAGCTTTCTGATAATAGCCTTCTGGCGGCTCATCCTGGTCACACCGAGGGCCAGTACAATGGTCACAACCGCAGGCAGTCCCTCGGGTACAGCTGCCACAGCGAGGCTTATAGCAATCATAAACATTTCCAGTAAGTTTTCCCCGCGCCACAGCCCGATCAGGAAAACGAAAACAACAATGATTATAGCGGCTATTCCAAGTATTTTTCCCAATTTGGCCAACCTCTGCTGCAGTGGAGTGGATTCCTGAACCGCTTCGTCCAGCAAACGTGCTATCTGGCCTAACTGGGTTTTCATCCCTGTCTCCACTACAACGGCTCTGCCACGGCCCCCGGTTATGGTGGTACCCATGAAAAGCATGTTTTTACGATCACCAATCGAAATTTGATCACCATTTATTTCGTGGGGATCTTTTTCCACTGGAACTGACTCCCCGGTCAGCGCCGACTCATTGGAACGCAGGGAAGCCGCCTCGATCAGCCTGGCGTCAGCCGGAACTGAATCACCCGCGTCCAGCAAGATTACATCACCGGGGACCACTTCCTCAGCACTGGTTTTCAGAACTTTGCCACACCTCACCACCTTGGCCGAGGGCTTGGTCATATCTTTTAACGCTTTAAGGGCGTTTTCGGCCTTGTTCTCCTGGAACACTCCAATTACCGCGTTGAGAATCACAATAATGAGGATAACTATGGCGTCCTCCCACTCGCCAAGAATGCCCGAAATGACGGCGGCGACAAGCAGGATCAGCACCAAAATTTCTTTCATTTGTTCGATGAAAATGAAAAAAAGACTGCGGGGAGGCTTTTCTTGAAGGGTATTGGGACCGTAATCCCTTAAACGGCCGGCGGCATCTGCGGCATCCAGTCCCACCTCGGGGTTGACTGAAAGTTCCTGGTACAATTCGTGAGTGTTCAGGGAATACCAATTCTTCTCTTGCATCTTACCCTCCAGATATCAAGGTTGGGTACTGCTTTTTAGCTCCAGAATCAGTATAACCCTTTAAGTCTTTTCTATCAGGGCATACTCTGGGAAGCACGGGGACGGTTCTCTTGCTTCCGCATGCGGAAGCAAGAGAACCGTCCCCGTGCTTCCCCCAAATTTATAAATCAGCCCTCTTCCACCTGGGGCACGGGTGTCCTTAAATATCCCGTCCCGGTCCAGATCAGCATGGCGGCGAATAAAAGACGCAGGACACTCTCAGAGAGAATATAGGCTAAACTTCCTCCCATGTACGTGCCTATTAGAATACCGGGGATAAGTCCCGTCAGGATGCCGGCGTTGACATTGCCAAGACGCCAGTGAGTGTAAGCTCCTACACCCCCGGCGGGGATCATGGCCAGAAGGGAACTGCCCTGCGCGGTATGCTGGGCGATCCCTGCCAGCAGCACCATTGATGGAACCATTAAGGTACCCCCGCCCACCCCCATCATACCGGAGAGAAAACCGGTAAAGATGCCGGTCAAGAGGAGGATCCCTACTTTTTCCCAACCTGAAACGGACCCGTCAATACTGGTCAGGTAAGGTTTCAGGAGCAGCAGCAGGGTGACCAGGATCATAAACCCGCCGAAGTACCTCTTGAGCTTCCATTCCGGCAGGACATGGGCAAAGCGGGCTCCCGCCCTGGCAGTGAATATAGCGGTTGATGCCAAAAGCGCAGACGCCGTTATGTCCACCGAACCCTTAAAGGCATAAGTGATAGTTCCCGCTATGCCTGTGAAGATCAGCGCCACCAGGCTTGTGCCGTGGGCCTTGTGCTGTCCGATTTTCAGGATGCCGACCATCAGGGGGACCATGATTACCCCGCCGCCAAGTCCAAAAAGTCCGCCGAAAAAGCCTGCGGCCAGGCCAATAACGAAACTCACTTAATTAATACCTCCCGGGATATCAGGTTATCCGAATGGATATATTGCCATTGTTTAGTATTTCTATAGAACCGGCAATAATCCCTTTGTTTACTGGAAAAAACACACTTTTTAAAGACATATGAAAAAGCCACTCGAACCCTGACGAGCAACTTTTATGTAATCTAATCCTATTTATAAAAAATCAACTTTTATGTTATTAAAAAGCACTGGCTGTTTTTTGAGCTCACAGAATCCTTCACTGCTTTGTCTCAACTACGCCGTATAAAAAAATGTTGAACAGGGACTGGATCGCTTCCTCCATGAGAAGCTGATTTTCCACGATAAAAGCCGGGTTAATGACAGATCTGATACTTGCCAGCAGCGCTGTGGTAAAAATTTTGGGGTGTACCTGGCGCAAGCAGTTCTGCTCGCTACTGGCAATCAGAACGTCAAACACCTGCTGTATTCTTTCAGAGCGAAAGCGTTCAATTTTTTCCCAGAGGTGGGGATAGTATTTTTGCAAATCGTATAAGAACTGCGGCTCAATAACTTTAATATTCCGGGTAAGTTCACCGATTATGTTAATTATTTTATCGAGAGGGTTGTCTGCTGAGTCAAAAGCAGTCTGTATCTTGTGTGCTATGCCGGCTATAAGATCATCAAGCACCGCACTGACTATCTCTTCTTTACTCCTGAAATAGCGGTAAATTGTCCTCTTGCTGATGCCGGTGGCGGCGACCAGGTCGTCCATAGTGACTCTGGAGACCCCGCGCCCGGCGGCCAGCTCTCTATATGCCGTGATGATTCTTTCCCTGTAGTCCATTACCTATCACCTGCACTTTATGCTTTATTCCATACCAGAGGCCGGGTCTTTTGCCGGCACTAGGCAATTTTCTTTTTAAACTTAATTATGCTCAGAGTTATCAGCACCACCGAGAAGACCAGCAGCGCCGCGACCTGGGAAACAAGATACTCAAAACCGATACCCTTCAAAACAATCCCCCGGATAATGGTCAGGTAATAAGTCAGGGGGATCAGGTTGCCCAGGTACTGAATAACGCGCGGCATGGCTTCCCGGGGAAACAGAAAGCCTGACAACAAGATGCTGGGCAGCAGAACGAAGAAGGACATCTGGAAAGCCTGCATCTGCGTTTTGGCGACGTTTGAGATAAGAATGCCAAGCCCCAAAGAGGCGGTGATAAAAAACAGGGTCAGCACGTAAAGTTCCAGCAAACTGCCCCTGATCGGCACCTGGAATACCAGTACCCCCACCAGCAGCGCGACGGTTATTTGAATATAGCCTAGCCCGATGTAGGGGATAATTTTGCCGATCATCAGCTCATAAGGTCTGATCGGTGTGACCATAAGCTGCTCTAAGGTGCCCCTTTCCCGCTCCCTGACGATGGCCACGGCAGTCATCATGACCATGGTCATGGTTACGATAATGCCAAGAATGGCTGGGACCATGTAGTAGGCGGTAATGCCGTCCGGGTTATACCAGGGCCGGACCCTGATGTCGTAAGGTATGCCCGTGACCTGGGCTTTCTGGATTATTATTTGTTGTGACTTGAGCAGACCGATGGCATTGGCTGTGGCGATGGCCGTGGACGACACCATGCTGTCACTGGCGTCCACCAGCACCTGGACCGTCGCTGTCTGCCCTTTGTTAAGGTTTTCATTAAAATCGGGCGGGAAAATGATACCCACTTTAGCCTTGCCGCTGTCGATCATACTGGTGATCTCTGTGTAGCCATCTGCCACAAGAGTAATGTCAAAGTACCCAGAGGCGCTGAAAGCTTCCAGCAGGTCCCTGCTGCCGGAGGACAGGGACTGGTCAAAGACGGCGGTAGGGATGTGCTTTACCTCCGTTTGGATGGCGTAGCCGAACAGCAGCAGCTGAATCATGGGCAGCGCGAAAACCATGCCCAGGGTCAGCCTGTCCCGCCTCATTTGCAGAAACTCTTTTTTCAGGATGGCCAGGATTCTGCTCACCTTACGACACCTGCTTTCTGTTTTGCTTCGCCAGAGAGACAAAAACATCTTCCAGGGAAGGCTTGATGATTCTAGCTTTGACTCCTGTGTACCGGTCAAGCGCCTCAATAACTCCCTCTGATTCCAGCAAAATATGCAGCAGCGGGCCGTAGATGGAGCATTCTTTGACGTAAGGCAGTTTTTCAAGATCATCGGTCATATATAAAGCATTGGGATGAGCCACTTCCACCAGGCAGCCCTTGATCACGTTTTTTTTCAGGTTGTCAGGTGTGTCATCGGCAATCAGCGTTCCCTCGGAGATAAAAGCGATGCGGTAGCAGCGCTCGGCCTCATCCATGAAGTGCGTGGTGACCATGACGGTTGTGTTTTCGTTGGCCAGCCTCTGGATAATTTTAAAAAACTCGCGCCTGCTGGTCGGGCTGATCCCGCTGGTGGGCTCATCCAGAAACAGAATGGCCGGGCGGGAGATAATGGCGCAGCCCAGGGCCAGCCGCTGTTTCCAACCGCCGCTCAGGTTGGCCGCCAGTTCACCTTCCCTGCCTTTTAACAAAGCCATTTCAATCATTTCTTCGATTCTTTTTTGGCGCTCGCGATGCGGGATGCTGTACAGCCCGGCGTAGAAAGCCAGGTTTTCGCAAACCGTCAGGTCCTCGTAAAGGCTGAACTTTTGCGACATATAACCGATCCTGCTCTTAATTTTCTCCGCTTCCCTGACCAGGTCGTAACCCAACACGGCGCCGGAACCCGAGGTGGGTTCCAGGATACCGCAGAGCATGCGGATGGTAGTGGATTTTCCGGAGCCATTGGGCCCCAGAAAACCGTAAATTTCGCCCTTTTTAATTTCCATGGAAACCTTGTTGACGGCGGTAAAAGAACCAAAAACCCTGGTCAGTTCATGGGTGGTTACCACAGTTTCCACTTAAACCACCTCTTTTTCAGTGAGGGACACAAAAACATCTTCCATTGAAGGTGTGATTTCATTAATGAAAAGAATATTAATCCCCTTTTCAGACAGCAGTTTACTGATGGACGCTTTGGCCCGCTCAACCTCGCTGACGGCCACATGGTACCTGTCACCGTAAAAACTCGAGTCGGCAACTTCAGGCAGATCACTCAGAAAGTCGAGGTCTCTGGCGTCTGTTTTAAGTTCCAGGATCTTGTGCGGGATTTTATTTTTGAGATTGTCCGGTGTGTCAGCCGAAACAATCTTCCCCTGGTCGATCAGAGCAACCTTTTTGCACAGGTCAGCCTCGTCCATGTAAGGGGTGGATACTAAAATGGTCATGCCGGCCCTGTTAAGCAGGTAAAGTATTTTCCAGAACT
>CAZIYV010000025.1:0-29247 GCA_964543575.1 uncultured Pelotomaculum sp. | reverse complement strand
TTAAATGTTTTACATTGCCGTTGCAAAGGCACCCATTTCCATTTGCCGTTTTTTGTGCCAGGTTATCGTGGCAGCCGGGTTCCAAAACAGTGCCGGGTTGGTACTTCTCTTGCCAATAAAGGTCTCGGTAACAAGACCCTTAGGTGCAAATGTCCCGCAAAAAACAATTTCATTATCCGCACAAAAAATGCCATAACCCTTTGGCCCAATCCATTCAAACAAGCTGTTCTCTAAATAGTACCAGAGCAGGAAAGAGATATTTTCTGGTTCAAGCATTTCACCAGGGTTTATTTTTTGAGACCACCGTTGGACCGCATGTTGAGTGACTACTAGCTTATCAACTCCGATGTCTTTAAGATTGCGCATCTTTTAGCCCTCCCCATGAAATATTAGCTATAATCTAATTTTACTGACACTGGCAGACAACTGTCTGTCAGGATAATGGTAAGAAGTTTTTTTAGTCGGAGGACTGCACCTTATCGTAACAAAAAAAAATCGCACCTATAACACATTTCTTGCATTTAAAAAGAAAAAAGCTCCGGCAATAATGGCCGGAACCAATGACTGTCTTGCAGAGAGTCGAGATTGAACAAATTTTCTCGCGGGCAATGTACTCTTATTTGGTCAGCATGTTTTCACCAGCTGGTTGCAAGGTAAAACAAACTCCTTCTTTAATCCCAAACCCGCTCCAGCACCCACGTCCCCTCATCTTTGGCAAAAAACAGATCACAGACCATACCCTGATATGTTTCGCAGCGGTAGCGCTGCGGCTCCGGATTTCTCAGCCGGCTCAGCCAGTACTGGTTTTCCTCATGCGCTACACAGTTAAAAACCCGGTGCCACCGCCCGAGCCAGCGGAAGCGCCTGGGCTGCTGCCGAGCGTCAAGCTCAACCTGCACTGGGGACCGGTAAAGTTTAGTCATAGTCTTTCACCACCCGGAGCAGACGCCGCCGCGGCTGCTCAACCTTAACATAACCACCATATATGAGTTCGTTAAGATGTTTGTGAACAGTGGCAACGCGGTGTCGGTGATCCTGGCCATTTCGCGAATGGTTGGTGAATAGCCGTGCTCGGCAATGTAGTGCTTGATGGCATCCAGGAGGACCTGGTTGGAAAGTCGCTTGTAATTGAAGTGCGGGCCTACCATCTTACTTCAACACCCGTAATGTCCGTGGCTGGTAGGGATGATAAGTGATATATCCCTTGCACATGATTCTGTTTAAATACTGGTGAACCGTGGACGAGGACTTGAGTCCGACTGCCGAGCCAATCTCCCGGACGGTTGGAGCGTAGCCGTTGATAGCGGTGTATTCACGAATGGCGTCATATATCTGGTACTCTTTGTTGGTCATATAATATCACCTCAAACATACGTTCTTGGGGATATTATACCAAACATGTGTTCTTATGGCAATATGGTAGCCTACAGTAGCTGCCATCCTTAGGCAGCAGCACAAGTAATCAAGTTGGGCAACGGCCTGATGAAGAAACGTGTGCAGCTGCGCCTGATATTCTGGCAGTGGCAGCAGCCGTCCCCTGCCCTGCAACGGGAGCAGCCGCTCCCGGACTTAACCTAGGGCACCGCCCTGGCTGGCCCAAAAGGATGACCGAGCACGGTCAGACACAGCTGTCCCCGCAGAGTCATACCCCAGAGCAGGCCGTGGCTGACGGTGCGGTCACAGACCACAAAGCCCGGCGTAAGAGGCCGGAGCCGGTGCGCGGAGCGGAGCGGTACGCGGCCGCCGATTACCCAAAATAAAGGCCTCTGAGCAGGCGGCCCAGGCTAGAGGAGCGGAAGCGCACGGGCTCCGGCCTCGACACCAAAGGAATGCGTACAAAAAGACCCCAGAGCTGGGGCGGTGGTGCGACCGTCACACAAGGAATGCCGCAGGAGCACGACCGCCAGACCCGTGGAGCGGAGCTTTAATTCAAGGCCACAGGTCCTAGCCCGGCAGCCAAAAAGAATGCCTGATATTTCCGGGCAAGGTCCTGCGGGCTACCTCTTATTTTTTATCTGTTCACAAAGCCTATTTGCAATAACTTGAATCCTCTTTAGGTTATTATCTGAATCCCCTGCCACAAGAGCGTTTCCATGCAGATCCTTTCTTATTTGGCGATTTATTGCTTGCAGTCCAAGATGAATATCACAATATATACTCCCACAAAATCCTTCGCTGATTAATTTATTCTTTAAAAGCTTGGGCTTGGCTCCAAAGCAAAATATATCTGTAAGTCCGGTTATTTCTTCTAGAATCCGGAATATGTTTTCCTTATTCAGTACTTTATTATCGCTACCTTCTGTATTATTCGTTTTGGCTCTATAATGGACATCCTTGATTGCATTTGTGATGCGATATGAATAGCGGTTTTTAAATGGAAACTTTTCAGGGTATTGCAGATGCAATATATTAATCAACAAATCCAGGTTATCCCCTGTTATACCAACTACGGGACGTTCTTCTTTTTCTTCCAATCTTCCCGGTGCAGAAAAGATAAATCCTACCTTAACATCCGGTTTCCCGTGATTATAATGAGCCTTCTGCTTTTCTTTCTGTGCCATGCTATTTAAGCTCCTTTGCTTCAGATTATAGCGTTTCACAAAAGTATTATAATGCTTGTTCACTTCATCTAATTTTTTAAAGCTTCAATAATTAGAAAGCTTGAATATACTTACTAATTAGTTCATTAATAATACATTGTATATTTTCAAAATTATGCCTTTTCTCATTTGTCCTCTCATTCATATATAGAGCTCGATTCACTTCTATCATAATCGATTTTACCCGCGTATCTTTAGCAAGGTAATGCCTGTTTGTTACGAAAGTGCCGGAATAGGGATTATTAATGGAATACCGCATATTAAAAGCTTCAAATAAGTTTACCGTCATTTTCACGAGACATGTAGGGGTAAAGATATCATCAGTGCCTATACAAAAGTCCGGTCTTTCAGCATCCTGCACCGGCTCATGCAATAAAGGGCGTGAAGAGAAACTATGCCCGTCCAATATCAGACATTTACCATAAGTTTGAAGAATTTGATCAACCCTATTATTAAAATTGTCATGATACGCGTCATAATACTCTTGTAATATATATCTCTTGTATTCTTGGGTTAAACTAATTAAGGGCCTGCCGCCGGATGTTTTTGTATATACTGCTCCCATCCCTTTTTGAGCCATAATTTCTTTTTGATCATCCCTGAATCGCTCGGGATCAAAAACGAGCCTGCTTACCATACTCTTTTGAGACTCAACGCCAGGATAACTGAAAATTTTATCAGTATACCAGTCAGTCATAATAAGGAGCTCATTTCTGAGCTCTTCATCATTAATTACAAAATATTTTCGAAGGTTGCCTGGAATTAAAACTGAACAATGTGGCACATGAATGATTATTGGATACATACTAGAACCTCGCTTATGACATTTAATATCCATCAGCATCACTACCGGATGGCACTCAAGGTAGTTCCTTCATTTTCTCCATGCATGATTTATAGGTATAAGTCTCCTGTGAATTGGCAGCATTTATTCAACTAATTGATTTATGATAAATGATATCTAACAATACCAAGTCTTTGTTTCCCCCCATGATTTCAAGGGTATATTCAAATATTTCATGAATATACGCCTGAGTCTCAAATACACTCATGGCACCGGGTAAAGAGGCCGGGTGCTACGGTTTCTCCTCTGTCCATGTTAAAATACCCCCCCTGTTTCGGTGTCTAAATAGTAACGAGGCCATTTCAACCGTGCCCATCTGGAGCCCTTGCGGTTCAAGGACTCCGGTGAAAGATTTGCAGGAGGTCGGCGATAGGCTGTTTTAGCCCCAGCAATAATCACCGTAACCATGACCGCTTTGCTGTGCATTTCTTATTCCTTATTGAGCGCTGGCAACGTTTTCTCCAAGTATTCCTGCCAGTAGCCATCATCATCTCCTT
Source organism: uncultured Pelotomaculum sp. (assembly GCA_964543575.1). Classification (GTDB taxonomy): domain Bacteria; phylum Bacillota; class Desulfotomaculia; order Desulfotomaculales; family Pelotomaculaceae; genus Pelotomaculum_B. The sequence continues at coordinate 25,306 of CAZIYV010000025.1, read as the reverse complement.
CCAACTGATGCAACCAATAGAACATCATTAGAACTTCAAACTCCTGCTTTCTGCCTTTGGTGAAAGGCTTTTTTGGCATCCTTCTGTATAAGGAATCAAGGTTGAACAAATTGCTCTTTTGCTTTATATCGTAATCGTATTTTCTCCATGAATATTGGCTCTTTCTCCTATGCGTTGCCGGCCATGAATCTTCATTTTCAGAAAAGCGGTTAGCCCAATCATACGCAAATGCTGGTACATTAACATGATACTTTTCCCGAGTCTTTTCAATCCACTCGGTTATCCCTTCAGTGATATCAGGTAAATCATGCATGCACTGCTGGCTCTGCACTCGATGATAATCTTTTATAAACAAAAATAACATTTCTGTTTGATCTTTTAAAAAAGGATACTTCTTGATTAGTTGTGAATAGCATTCATATGACGCGCTTCTAAATTCGCTGTCTGCATTATAAAGCAGAAAAAACTCATATGCTTTGAGGACGTTACCAATAATACGGTTCATATGCTTTCCGTATTCTCTATAAATGCCTACAAGCCATTCTCTAACCTCAGGCTCATATTCATAAAGCTGCTTATTGAATTTTTCAAGCTTCTCATCGAGCAAGGCAGTTTTTTCTTCCGCTTCGGTGATATTCAGATAATTATTGAAATACTCAAAAACATAATTCGCGCAAACCCTGATATTTTCTAAACGAGAATTTGCATCAAACTCATTTAGCCGGTCTTCTTTTTTTCTGCGAGCAATATACTCTTCTATGGTTAGCATTTTTTCACCAGCCAATTTTATTGATGTTTTGTCTCCCATGTTTCTTATTTCTATTTACTGCAAGGTGAAATAAACTCCTTCTTTAATCACAAACCAGCTCCAGCACCCAGGTCTCCTCAACTTTAATTTATTCTCATCTTACGTTGATTTTAACCCGCCCCTGATCAAAAAATTTAGACTCATCAATAAGTTTTTTCTTTCTCGAATACTTATCATCCACCGTACAAGTGATGCTATGATCGTTAATCTCAATCTTAAATAGCGATGGTTCTCCCTCTTTGTTGTTGGATTTATTCCTCAACCATTCACACAGGGTATCGCTAACCGCCAGCAAGTATCCTAACGGGCTCGGGTTGTCTACATCCATACTATGCAATACATTGATACGTTCGCGTGTTGTGTGTAAAAAGATAGCTGAACAGGCATCTAACACGTCCCGGTAAAAATATTTACGATACCACTCATTTTCTACGTAAAGACTATGCACCTGATACAGTACAATCAGTGCCGAAAAGACCCCGTGGTCAATCTTCCCCTCTCTTAAGTCGTTGTTAATGTATCTATTAAATTCCTCAAGCAGTTCCTCATAAGCTAGAATGTGGTCTGTTGACGCAAGACTACTTGCGATTAATTCGAGGCCTGTTTCTTTCCGTAAGGCTGGCAGGATCAGATCAAAATCATTTCTCTCAGTCAGTAGGGGTAATCTATTTATTACTTGGTATATATCGGGGTTTATTCTAATTAGTGAACCTGTCGGTTGATTAGCGTTTGTATTTCCTACTGTATTCATTCTTTGTACAAATTCATCAAACGCCCGAAGGGAAAGGTGCAGGGGATAGGCAATGTCATGCATACACGCAGCCAGCGACCAGCGGAAAGCAAATGAATCCCAATTTAGTCCTGTGTTCACTGTCAGATTTGTTGAATCTATGAAAGAGTAGATTGCTTCACGGATAGGCGCACAATGATTAAAAATTGCCAGCCCCAAAGCGTAAACGCTTGCTGAATGGATATAGTGATCCCGTAAACCGGGGAGAATCTCTCCCATGCCAACTTCATATAAATTCATTTTTTGTAGCAATTGAAACAGTCCTCCCGGCATCTCCGTGTTTCCCTTGCTGTAACTTTCACCTATATGATCAAAGAGCTTTTTTGCTGTTTCTCCCTCATTATCAAATGGTGCATTTAAAAAATCCTTTAATTTATATGCATGCTCCCCATATATTTCTAGATTTAAGTCGCTTGTAAAAATATAGTTATAGATATCTTGAAAAACAGTCATCATTAACCCCCCTCAATATCGGAATTTCGCCACTCAAATACGTATCACGCCTTAAAATGCACTTTTATTACTTTGAAAAATTAAGATAATTCACAGTATTAATAAAGTACGTCTCGCTCATATTAATGTTCTAGATATCAGATTTAACACCAAGCTCCAGCCTTATAAAAAAACAGGCAACATATATTAAAAATAGTGCCAATACTCACTTCTTACCGTACATACAAGCGTGACAAACACCTTCCTTAGTATTTATCACATATTTAACCATGTCCGCCCATGTAAAAAGGCCATTACATTTGCTGCAATGGTACTCCTTTCTGTCCACGTCTGCGGGCCAACTGCCAGTATCAGGTTTACTGCTTTTTATATTCTGCTCCGGTTCTTTGGCGCCCAGATGGCCGTTCATCTCTTTCCGGTCCTGTTCCATCCCTGCTGGCGGTAATGAGCCAGTTAATCCAATCTCCCTTCGGGTGGCGAGGGCTCTGGCCCGCACCCTGGCAGCTTCTTTTTCAGCCTTCTCTCTTTTAGCCTTCATTCGGGCCAATAGGCTTTTTGCTTCCATCCAGCGTTCTTTCCATATTTCTTCCTTCTTAAAGTACCATACATGTTGTTTTGTGGTGATCTGGACCTTCTCTAAAAACCCCTCAATAACTGCCCCAACGCGGTAAGTCGTCACGCAACCAAATGGTTTTAAGGACCGGATAATTTTTAGCTTTTTACCCTCAACATCAAAAAAGTTTAATGTGCCGCCGGCATCATCATCCGTCGCCAGTGGATAGTATATTCCTTGCCGTACAATCTTCTGATACCAATCATTTGCATATAACTTGTCCAACCCTGTACTGGTCAGTAACAGCCGTTCTTGAACGCGTAATTTTATTTCTATTTCAGGAGACACTTCCTGATATCTTTTTATAGATACGAGCCAGACCACATCTATTGATTTAGAACGATAATAATTTAACCGGTCCCGAATCTCTTTTTCCTTCCACTGCCCGCAAAAAAAATCCACTGCCCAGTATCTTTCATCCGGCATACGAATAAATACGTCACATGTTGAGCGCAATTCTGGCAGTGGATATTCAACTTCCACCTCTGCCTTTTCGCCCAGATGCTCCTTTAAAAATCTGTATAACAAATCCTTGCCAAGTAAATGCTCAATTGTTTCCCGGTTCCCCGGGCAATCAACTCCCCTGCTGTGAGCAAAATGATGGATTTTGGACTGGCCAAACTTGCATATTATTGGTTCCCTGCAAACGGGACAAACAGCCCTGCCGTTGCAAAGCTCCCTGAGCTTTTCTTTTTGCCCGTCCCATAGTTGGTCCGTAGCAAAAATCTTTTGTCCTTCTAATAAGGCTGTTAACACAATTTGTCCCCCTGTGCAGATAACAATTAAACCTGTTAAAAAAGCATTTTTCTTTGTATATTGACAAAGAAACTGCAGAAAATCTTTTTTGTAGAATTGTGCACTCCCTGGAAATATTCTGAATAAAAAGGGGAAAACCCTTCCAAATATACTGATTAAAGAAAATACCACCCTTCGGTGGCACAAATATCTTTAATCCCAAACCCGCTCCAGTACCCAGGTCCCCTCATCCTTGGCAAAAAACAAATCACAGACCATACCTTGATATGTTTCGCAGCGGTAGCGCTGCGGCTCCGAATTTCTTAGTCGGCTTAGCCAATGGCGTTCATCCTCTTGAACCACACAATTAAAAACCCGGTGCCACCGCCCTAACCAGCGAAAACGCCTGGGCTGCTGCCGGGCGTCAAGCTCGACCTGCACCGGAGACCGGTAAAGCTTAGTCATAGTCTTTCACCACCCGGAGCAGACGCCGCCGCGGCTGCTCGACCTTAACATAGCCGCTATAAATAAGCTCATTAAGGTGCTTGTGAACGGTGGCAACGCCGGTGTCGGTTATCCTGGCCATCTCGCGAATGGTCGGCGAATATCCGTGCTCGGCAATATACTGTTTTATGGTATCCAGGAGGACCCCGTTGGAAAGGCGCTTGTAGTTGAAACACGAGCCTACCATTTTACTTCAACACCCGCAACGTACGTGGCTGGTTAGGAAGATAGGTGATGTATCCCTTGTACATAATTCTGTTTAAATACTGGTGAACCGTGGATGAGGACCTAAGGCCGACTGCCGAGCCAATTTCCCGGACGGTTGGGGCATAGCCGTTGATAGCGGTATATTCGCGAATGGCGTCATATATCTGGTACTCTCTGTTGGTCATACAATATCCCCTCAAACATGTGTTCTTGGGGATATTATACCAAACATGTGTTCTTGCGGCAATAAGAATAACCAGGTAATAATTCTTCACTATAACGATGTGAGAATATATGTTACTCTTTGACCTCGATAAGAGTCCCACCAATCTCCTTTGTGCCACGATAGATGGTAATATTCATGAAAGTCCCCCGCTGTCACTGACGCCAAGCGTTGTATCAACGCCTGTTATTTTGTTGTTTTCCTCAATGAAATACAAGTAGTGAAGCCTTATGATATCACCATCTATGTCTAACTCCATGTCTTTGAAAGAATAGTCGTTGCCCGCGTTAGCCGGCATCACGCAAGCCGCAAACAAGACAAGTTGATTCGGCAGCTTTCCACCGAAACCGAACAGCTTCCACCAAGCCGCCCCGGCGTCGCTGCGCAGCAGCTCGCGTATAAAAGTCGCATACGCCACCGCCTGTTTCATCGCATCTCTGGGCGGCTCGCCCTTTTTATTTTCGTCCTTCAGCTCCATGATGCACAGGTGTGTTGCCCTGCCGCCTGTGCCTGTTCTCGTCAGGAGGTCAATACCGCCGCCTGTTATTCCCGAATATTTAACGGCTTTGTGGTTGCTTGCGCTGATCGGTGTGGGCATTGGAAAACGCACTCCGCCAATCATTACCGGTTTTATGTATCGCAGCTTCTTGTCTTTTTTTTCGGAAAACTCCGTCAGCAGCAGGCTCTCCAAACGGTGCTCTTCATTGCCTTTATTTATGACAGATGTACTGGCACTAATTTTGTCTTTAAAAAAGCTGCGGAATTTCTTTGCATCCTTGCCGCGCCAGTCAGCGGCTGAAAGACATTCTTTGCAGTCAAAATAGCTTCGATTGGTCTTTTCATAGACTTTAGTACTCAGTTTGTGATTCTTATCCTTGTTTCCTGTGAGCTTTGCAACAGTCTGGCCCAGGTAGCGCAGCTCAAAATTGACCGTGTTTTTGGCGTTTTGTGCCGAGGTCGTATTCATATAAATCTTAAGTGGTGACCATTCACGGAAGCTTCTGCGCACGCTCTTAATGAAAACCATATTGTCGGAAATCTTTTTGGCATAAGAGATATAGCGATCCAGCCATTCTCTATTACTGTCCAAAAGCAACCGGGTTTCTTCAATGACGGACAAAAACTCGCTTCTCAGCACCAGCTTTAGCACCTCTTTCATAGCCCCGTCATATTGAATTTTCAGATCATAGCATGAACCATCTGCGGTAGTCTGCTTAGCAGTATCAAAATTCACCATAGCAATAGTGACATTATTTGAGGAAATCATCCACCACGGGATATGGCGCAAGTAATCTCTTTCAGTTTTAAGCGGATAGTAAGGAAACTCCTTTGCAGCATTCTCAAGTTCAAAGTGATAGGAGCCGTCATACCATGCAGCAGTGATTTCTATGCTGCTGAGAGCGGCCAATTCAATCAGAAACGACATCGCGGCAAGCTTTCGAACTGGTACGTCCGAAAGCCTGAATCCGCATTGAACGGCAATATTGTTTATAATCGCAGCCTTGTCTTTTTTATACAGCTCGGGATAGGGACTTATTAATCTACTGCCCAACGAAATACTGTTTCCATAGAGGTTGATGATCACATGAGGCGACAGGCCTTGCCCGTCATTCCGCAATATTGCCAGGCATTTATACTGTTCCCCGCCCGGGTGAAGCATAAAAAGCACAAGTGGTTCCACGCTACGAATCATAATCTCGTATGCTATATCCCATGCTATATTCATCTTTTTCCCTGATTACAATAAAATTCTAAATCACATTTATTCTTTTCAACATCCTTTTGGAGGCCGTAGGATTTTTGAAACGATTCCTGGATTAATTCTTCTCTTTTATTTAAAGCCTCATTAAAAAGTTTTCTGGCATCATCAATTTTACCCCGTTTTGCTAAAGCACGCGCTCTAACGTGAAGGTTCCAGGCATAACCGCGACCTACCCAAATATCATTCGGCTCGTTATCCAAGGCTCGGTTTCTAATTTTCTGAGCAAACTCATAGCAACAATCTGCTTCATTTAAAGCAGATTCTTCCAGTTCGCCATTATCAACACGTTCATCAACCATCTCTCCAAAAAGGTTAAGCGCCCAGGCAAGAGTGTCAATCAATCTCTGGTTAAAAGGATCGCTTTCATATAGCTGTGATGCCATAAAAATAACCTCAGCATAATCTTTTATTTCTGGCCAAGGACGTAAATACCTCCGGTAGTAAAGGATGTCCTTTTTAATCTCAAGTTCAAGTGTCAAGCGGGTAAAATAATAAGAATTTATATCCTCACAGCGTAATTTAGATAGTGCCTCTTTAAGATTCTCAAAAGCCTTCTCATATTTCCGGTTCTCTCCTAAATAGCAGCCATACTGCCGCAGGGCCTCAACTTCAATAAATATTTTTTGAACTGGATCCGGCAATCTTTTACTTGCATTTTGAAAAACTCTAAATGCACCATCTGCACTCTCCCTATCATTTTCAAGCGCTTTAATGCCAAACTCAACTAACAGACGGCGTGCTCTAAGGTATTCATCATCAAAGCCCAGGCTTTCAAACTTTTTTACAGCCCATAACGCATCCTCGTTGAAACCACGTAAATAAAATCCTTCTGCTGCATCCAACAGTATAGAACATATATTTTTCTTGAAATCCTCATCCCTTTTCGGAAATTGCCCGTTAGCCCAATTTATCCACTCTGTTCTTTCCTCAGCATTAAGCCAATCCACTTGATCGCGATTTCTTTCCCATGATATTTCCCCATTACCATAAAAAATAAACTTTTTTCTATTCCTGCTATAATTGCGATACCCTACATTTTTATCTTCTTCATAATAGCAATCAAAAACGTAAAGCTCAGGCCCGTCGAATCCATAACCGCGAACGATTAATGGATTATATTCTATGTTTTTTTTATTAGTATCAAAAGATTTTATCTTCATTACGTAGTCAGGTCCTTTTAATTCCTCTAGTCCTTTAACCTTTTTCCGTTTAATCATTTCATCTATTACACCTAAATTTTTATTTAGTAAAGGCTGCACTTCAATTAGTTTGCGAACATAGGGTTCCTTACTCTCCACTAATGTCCCATGCCCAACCCCGGAGATATTACGCCATTTATTAATATCATCTAAAAATTCCAGGATTTTTATAAGTCTTTCATCAGGGTTCCTTAATCCTCTGAAACAATTAATCTTTGACCCAAAAGTATTGTTGCTTCTATAACGATTAATGGTTAAACAGTAAAGCAAGCCAACAGATACTTCCATCAAATTCATTAGCTTCCAGCAAGAGGCTTCAATCTTACCGTCACACATAAGATCCTTTAATCTCATGTACTCTAATGCCATAGGACCAAACCAATTCTTTGGATCTACCCATTTAAGTGCCTGCGACTGAATTGCTAGTTCTTCTTCAATAAGGCTGCGCTTATGAGAAAATTTACTTTCTGGTGAACAATCTATCATTAAACCCATCTTCCCTCTACATTTAGGACATTCAACATCCTGAAGATCAATTGACATTTTAACTGTTACATTTTTGCAATTTTGACGCGTACAACAGAATAACATTAAAATCCCTCCAGAAAAACCCAATATTTATTTAAAGGTTATTGTTTCCATATTGCTAATATTCAACAAGATAGACTTTATAATCCTCTAACTAATTTCACAATAATTATTTGGCTGCAGTAATTACAATTGATGCTCTTATTATTCTGATTAGCACCGAGGAACCCTCTTTTTATAATGCAAGCATGGCAGCGGCCAGGTAGAAATATTACGGGCACAGCCGCGCCTGAAATATATCTGACATCATCTGTATGGAGCGGGAGCAGCCGCTCCCGGATGTTTTGCAAAGGCACCGCCTTGCTGGACCAGCAAGGATGACCGAGCACGGTCAGACATGGTCCCGGTCAGCAGAGGCATACCCCAAAGCGGACCGTGGCTGACGGTGCGGGCACTGACCGAAAAGCCTTGCCCAAGAGGCCGGAGCCGGTGCGCGGAGCGGAGCGGTACGCGGCCGCCGGTTACCTAAAAGAAATGCCCCCGAGCAGGCGGTCCAGTCTAGCGGAGCGGAAGCGCACGGGCTCCGGCCCCGACAGCAAAGGAATGCTTACACGAAGGCACCATAGCTGGGGCGGTGGTGCGACCGTCCCGCAAGGAATGCCACAATAGCACGACCGCCCGACCTTGGAGCGGGGCTTTAATCAAGGCCGCAGGTCCTGGGCTGGCAGCTAAAGAAAAAATCCGGGATCCAGGCCAGGTCCTGCGGGCTACCATTACAACATCCTTTTCTATGGAGCGGCACGGGCGACCAAAAAAAGGGCCGGAGCCCTACAACTGAAGCAACTGCCCCCGCATGTCCCTGTGCTCGCTGCGCGACTGGGCGGCCTCCGCCAGCTCGTGCAGCGCCACCGCCGCGATGTGCTTGCAATGCACGCCGCGTTTGCGGAAATCGCTGCAGCTGCAGCTGACCTGGCGCCCCCTGATGCACACGCCGAACTCCCTCACCCCGGTCTTGCCGCTGCTACGCACCAGCACGCAGACCTCCTTGTCCCTGCGCACCACATCCTCCACCGACAGCACCCGCGTAACCAGGCCGGCGATAGCCCTGCCCAGCCTGCCGTCATCCACTCTCCTCAAGACCTTTCTCACCTGCAACGCCTCCTTTCTTCCAGCAGGACCGGCGCGGTGGCCGCTGTCAAGGGCGTAGAGCGGCAGCGAAACGGCGGAGCAAAATTATTTTCACCCCTAAAACTTAACCCTAAAGCAGAAAAAAATTTTGTGGAGCGGACCCTTGACGGTAGCCACGTAGGCCGCGTGAGTCGGTTTGCGAACGTGGCCGGAGAGCGCCGGTATAATGGGAGAAACGGGAGGCGGTTGCCCCATATCGGCAGGCGAAGTTGGTGAAAGCCCCCGGCCACCCATGATTGGGGGGCGGGGGTTGGGGGCTGGGGGGTTGAATGACCCGGCGGAATGCGAGCGCGGCTGGACAAACCTCAAGCTATCTGGGATATCCCCAAATGAGGTTTGGCCAGTGGCGCGGCCCAGGACAAGCAAAGCTCGACCCCGGTATGCCGGAGGCGGCGCGTAACATCCAATGAGCCGACGGTAAGACCTGACCCCAAAGGCATCGGGATTACGCGCGGCCGGAGGCATTGACCAACGGAGACTGGGCAGTCTACCGGTCAGGATGACCAGGGAGTATTACCCCGTAGACTGACCGGTAGTCTGCCCGACCCGAGAGAGTTAAATCGACCACCGGAGCCAGGCGCAAAAGAGCCACAGGCGGGCGAAGCTTGGCGGAGCCGGCCTGTGGCTTCTTTAAATACTTTGGTTGCAAATGGTGGAGGCGGGCCGTCAGGATAAAATCCACAGCAGCCAAGCGTACATTGAGTCACTGTATAAAATCCAGTTTTCTCAAAGTAGACCGCCTTAATCACTTTCTCTACTGCTTGCTGGCACATAAATCATAGCCCATAAGAATCTTTTGCCTTGAAAGCAATGCTCAGCGGCCTCTAAATCATCTTCGGCAATATTAATTCACACGGAGCACTGCCAAAATAGCAGTCGATCTCATGACAGTTCTTTAATATTTTTGAATTTTCGACTCCATGCTCCTTTGCCAGAAATATCGATGTCTGCAAGCGGAGTTCATTATTGGGTTCGAAATCAAATGCGATAACGGTTATACCCTTGAGACTTACATATCTCTCAACAATATCGGCATAAATAGTCTTATATTTCTCATCAAGTAACTGCATCTTTTTTTCGAATTGGCGCTGATATTGCTCAATTAACTTAATCTCCTGCTTGTTTAATAAATCCTTGGCGGCCGATGAAAGCACACTGGTGGTTATGCTACCAATAACTGCACCGAGAACGGGGATTGGGATAATTGCTTGTCCTACTGCCGCTCCAACAGCGCTCAGGGCAGAATCAAGACAAACTACTTGCGACATCTCCAAAAAATCGTCGACCTCAATTTCGCCTTTGCGATACTGGTTAGCGATATTTAAAATACCAAATGCTGCAGAAGTATATGCACTCGCTATTGGGGCGGGAGTATTATAGAGATTTATGAGGTAGTAGACAGAATAACCTGTCAAACCGCCTTTGATTGCGCCTTTACCTGTGTCGAGACCAACTTCCTTCCAGTCTTGTGCGGTAAAGTCCTCAAATTTTTTACCAGACTTTATTTTCTTGTAAACCGATAATCCTAACGAAATTCCGCCGCCGAATGCCGCAGCAATACCAGCTACTTTTGATGCCTCGAAAAAACACGGCTTTGCTTGATCCTGAGAGATTTGCCGATCATTGTTGGCTTTTTCTTTTATCTCATTTTTATTATCAGCACTCTTCTCTTTATATTGGGCTTCTTGATTATCCAATGTTTCGTTTGCTTCACCGATTTGGGGTTCGCCGTAGTTAAATGCAGAAGACTGTGTTGCATCGTTAAAAGGTCGGTTTGTACTCTCTTCAATCAATTTGATTAACTCTTTTGTTTTTTGAATCGTACTCAGTTTTAATGGCTGATCGTTAATGTCGACGATTTTATCTCCATTGAGTATTTTTTGTATTACTTCATATTGATCTTTCGGAATGACATAGTATGATTTGCCATCAGTTCCAAAATACTCATACTTTTCATTGTGCTCCAATATAGCCTTTAACGTGTTGTTAATACCATAATAAAACTTTGACTGAACTGCCTGGCCTGCAACTATGTAATCTTCCGGGGCTGTTCGCCCGACCTTATCAAAAGTAGCGTCAGCCTTTAGCCCGTTTAAAATACTAAGACAATTTCTTCGAAGTACATCAAATTGTTCTGCTATTTCACCGTGTTTTGTCATTTCGCTACCAAGAATATTGCCCGGATTCCCTGACACTGTCAACATGTATAAGGACTTCCAGCAGTTTAATGTCTTCTGCAGTATAAGCCTTTGTTTCCTTGCTGAGTATCTCCTGTAACAATGCCTGCAACTCTTCAAACTTCAGATTTTTGAGATGCGAAACATAAGCCGCAATACATTGTCCTTTTACATCTTCAAATGACAAAACTCACACCTCTATCAATACGTTTTTACGGTTCGATCAAGCAATTTTGCCAAAGAAAGTGTATTGTTTACCAGCGCACCGAGGGCTAATTTTTCATCTGAAGTATAGTCTAAGTAGTTCTGCTTATTTAGCGCTGTGATAGCGTCCAAGCTCTTACTTAAACCTTTTGTATGTATTATTGTTAGGTCCTCTATCTCTTTTATTTCGTTGTTGAATCCTGTGAATTTACGTATGATTTCTTCTACCTTTGCTTTCTCTGCATGTGCCTTGTCTGCAATTTTCTTATTTTTGATGATAGTTAAAGAAACGCTACCAATAAGAGCAACTCCACCAATCGTCCAGCCAATTGGTCCTGCTAATCCTAAAAGTGCTGTTCCAGCACTCATACCACCTCCGCCCACCGCAAGCGCACCACCACCCAACCATGCTAAAGCGGCATTTGTAGCAGCAGCTCCCGAGAGAGAGGATATTGCGGCACCAGTGGAAGCTGTACCAAAGGTTGTGGCAATAGCCATAGCAGCAGTAGGTCCAAAAGCGGCTACACCTATACCGGCGGCAGCACCCGTGCCAGCAATGCTTCCACCCACTTTTGTGGCATTTAATGATTCCGCTTTGAAAGCAGATGCTTCTTTGAATTTTGATATAAACACTTTTATTTGACCGAAATCTTTATCAAAGTTTTTCTCCGTGTTTGCAAGTGAATTTACAAATCGCTCGACATTCTTAATAGCTTGTACTGATTTTTGCCGCTCAAGCATAAGTTCAGTTGAAAGGCTCTGTGTCTTTTCGGCTATTTGCTTATAACGCTCTACTGACGCTTCGAAGCTTGAAATAGCCGTTTTCTTTAGCTTTGAGTTAAACATTTTACTCCTTATATTTAACTTTATTTGTCTTTTTTCTGTTTGTCCTTTTTTAGTATTTTATTCAGCCATGATCCGGTAACTGCTCCACCAATTGCTCCACCTATTACTCCGACAGGTCCTAATGCAATCCCTGCGCCAATCAGCGCAGCTGTTGGAATTCCGCTGAGTAATCCCATGAATACAGATGCCAATGTTGCCCCTGTTACTCCATCAGCTGCTGAAATAGAAACCGCATTTATTGCTTCTTTGACTTTGTTATAGTCCTCCTCGTTCAGTTCGTCGCATTTATCTAACAATATAGTAACGACCTGTGGAAGAACTGTATTTTCCTTGAAAACGGACCAAATATGTACAACCCTCAACTAAATCAACTAGATTCTCACTCCGATTGCTTTAAATCTCTCCATCAAAACTCTTTCCACCTCTTTTTCGGTGAATTGTTCTGAGACATCAAATTCAGATATTCTAACTGTTGGCTTTAAGCCATGTAGGGTTGGCTGAATATCACGAAAGGCATCAAAGAAAGCCCTTTGTGCAGCCCTCCCATTGTTAAAGGGAAACTCTTTAGTAGGCTTCCTATAGCCTCCGGCACCCTTCCTTATAGCATTCTCAGCATATTTATTGCAGTATTTAACATAGCTTTCCCTATTAAATCCATATACTAGTTCATTAGGATAGTTTTGCATTGCTATAAGCTTATATTGTGTGAAATGCTGAAGTTCATCAAACTCAAAAATGAACTCGTAAGGATATGGGAAAAAGGCGTCGGGGGTGAGCTTTCTGCATATAGATGTTAATCTTATTTCATCAAGAACCTTATTATCACCGCCTAATGAACTGTAGATCTTGTTTATTCCATCGAAATATTTTCCAAAATTTTCACGAAGAGGGACATTGATCAGCCAAGAGAAGCTTTCCTTTTTTGGCTTGCACCCAAGTATTCTGGATACTAGGTCTACCATTTTTAATTGTTTTTGGCCTGGCATATTACAAGTCACTCCCTTTCATTAGGTTATTATACATTATTTTATTGAGAACTAGTTTCATCTTCGGTTTCTCAACTATTTCAATATATGGGTTTTGGGTTAGAATTAGACATATGCCGGAAGATGCCCTTTTAACATACAACTCGTTAATCTTTTCCCTCTCAACTTCATCATGTACAACCAATAAATTGACTACTTGACGAAATATCTCTATAGGTATTTTTTGAACTTTGTTGTTAGAAGTTAGCCTTTTAAGAAAATCCCAATTCACATCAACAATTTTGTTGACTCTTTCATTTCTTTTTAATTCTTTGTTAAGTAAAACCATAACATGGTTCTTCCACAAATACTCGAAAAATATATCTCCCTTGGCCATCTTTATTTTTGAGCTAATCGCTTCATCCGGACACCAATTATTAATAATTTCAACACCAAGCTTTTTCGCAACGTCTTGAGCCTGTTTTGTCAATATACCGGAAGTAACAATAATAGAGCTTTGGCATCCATAATAATTCTGACCGGCAGATAATAACATTATTGCTTCATGATTTACCTTCCTTAAATCATACATTTTTACCTGAATAGCAACTTTTTGACCGCCCTTGCTTGCTATCAAGTCTACTCCATAGTCGTAATTAAGCGAAGTTTTTTCAACTTGATATCCTTGTCCTATGAAATAAGCTGCTACCAGGTTTTCAAATTCAAGAGGCGTAGCCAAATATATACCTCCCTGTATTCGTTTGAATTAAGTCAACCTTATTCAATACGGCTAAAACTGCCGTAGAAGTACGTTCTTATTGAACAGCGGCAAGCTGCAATAACATCTCAATAGCCCAAGCGTATTCTGACTCCTCTGAAGCACTTGGGCAGCATGTAAAACTACGCACCAAGAATTCACGGGCATTATCTCCTATCCCAATCATAAACGGTCCGTCCGTAAAATATTGGTCTGCCACACCCGCTGCCCGGGCTACTCCGGTCAATACAGCAAGGACCAACTTCTCCCCTGCCTCAGTATGCTTTGGTACCAATTTGATCAATGTGCGTCGATCCAACCAATAACTGTCTGAGCCTTTATGTAGGACTTTCTTCATCCGGCCGGATTTAGGCCCGAAAGTAGTATTGATAGCATTTTCTATGAGATGCTGCATACTCTCCCGGACCTCGCTGCGAATAGCCAGACTAAAAGTGTCCCAGTTTTCAGTTCGCAAAAGTGGCGCTTCTACCTTTGTCTGTAAAGTAGGCACAGTCTTTGGCAAAAAATATTCCCTTGCCTTAACATAAGCGCCATTAGTACTAAGAATATGATCTAACTGATCATAGACAATAAGCCCAAAGTGGCCCATACCGTCATTCCAGGATTCCTGCCCGTTAAAGTCCAAAACAAGAGGCCGTAATTTTGGAATGTGGTATGGTTCGATCTGATAATTATCCGAACTCAAGGTAACAAACCAAAAATCTTTTACCCCTAGCAAGAAATCGTCACAAAGTTTGAGGCCGAGTGATTTTAAAAGTCTTCTTGGCCTTTTAGAACTTTCTGTGGGGTAGTGCGCATAAGCGGCCCAATCATTTTGGGTTTCCTCGATTGGTTCCCCTCTGCCTTTTCTGCTTTTTAGGACACGGGCTAGTCTGTACCTTAAGGTAAGTTGAGCGTTGATTCGGCTATTGATACCCTGGATATATTTAGCCCCGCTTTCTATTAAAGGAACAGCACTATCGTTGTATTTTACAACTTTGGCTTCAAGAAAAACCACATGACGAGCGGAGCCCTGTTTCTCATTGCAATCGCAAATCATTACCAGGTCAGGGTTGCCGAATTCCGAAAATGAAGGTTCTACGAGAAAACTTACTTCATGCAAGTCATTTATCCAAGCTGGTGATGTAGGACCACAAAAGCGGATGTTTTTTAAAAAAACCTTAGTCAGTTCAAGATTCCCGCTAAGTTCCAACACCAGCCCGTTTACCAATCCACGCTCTCCATAAAAAACAATTGAGTTAAACATTTTAAACTCCTTGCCGGTAAATTCTAAACTCTATCATAGCACAATATTACTCCCTTGGATGCCATAACCATACCATCTCACATTGTTCCCTGGTTTCCGGCGAAGGGTGAATAGTTGTCGGGTCATTTTTGCGGAGCATCTTGATCTTTACCAAAGGGTCTCTATCACCATGCCGTGCCAGGTAACACCCCACAACAGTACCAGTCCTGCCCCTGCCGCCCCAGCAGTGGATATAAACAGGAGAGCCTTCTTTTATTTTCTGATCAATCAGGTCCAGCACGGAAATCATGGTATCTTTCGCGGGAACTTGGCCATCACGAATGGGAATGCGCTTAGCAGCAATCCCGATCCCCATCCCTGCTGCTATATCCGCCAATACAGACTCATAAGGTTTAAAAGATTGCCCGATGTGGTTCACCTCATCCTCCTCCATAAGATTAACCACACAGCGGATGCCCGCTCCAACTAAATCATTTAGTTTCCTATATGCCTCCTCCGGATACCTGTCCCCAGGATAACAACCTGCCAGTAATTTCCCGGGGATAACCCAGTAAGAACGCTCAAAAGGTACTTCATATTTCCCGGTCATTTTTATCTCTTCTCCTGCATTGACCTTAGTCAGAATCTTCAAGACAAATAGAAGTAAAACGCTTGCCCAAAGCCAGTATTTCATCAAAGTTTGCTAGTTTCTCTAACCACTGCTGAGGTATAGCGTTGTATCCATAGCAAACACCGGCCAGACCTCCGGCTACAGCTCCTGTGGTATCGGAATCTGCGCCCAGATTAACCGCCTCCAAAACAGTTCCAGAAAAATCTGTGTTTTTTAGAAGGCACCAGATGGCAGCTTCCAAAGTGCTTACAACGTAGCCGTCCGAACAGATTTCCTTTTCGGCCAACCCCGGCAGGGATCCGTCTAATATTCTCTGATAGTTAATTAATTCGCCAGCCAATACCGTTCCCTTACATACCTTTTGTGCTCTTATGATCATCTCCTGGTAGGCACTTCCCGGGCTACTTCCTTTAAGTAACTCCTGGACCAGTAAGGAATAAAGGATACAGCCCAACTGGCTGCGCGGGTGGCCGTGGGTTAAGCTGGATATTTCGCAGACGGCATCAAACATTGCCCCGTCCTCGCTGCCAGCAAAATATAGGGAAGCCGGCAGAATGCGCATTAAAGAGCCGTTGCCATTGCTCCTCTCATCCGCCAGCCCCGCCTGTGCAGGGTCTATTCCGATCTCCAGCCGCAGGATCGCCTGGTGTGTTGCGCCGCCGATATCAAAAACATCCCCAAAGGGAGTCCAGCAGCCTTCGCGGTACCACCTGACGAACCTTTTGCCGGCATCCGTCAGATCGTAGCCAGCATCGCACAGGCTTTCTACCAGGCAGAGGATTAAAGACGTATCGTCCGACCATGTGCCAGGGGGCTGGTTGTGGCTGCCGTACCCGGTCATCTCTTTGACAGGCTTTTTGAGCAATTCCTGCCGGGACATAAACTCTACGGGTACACCCAGGGCGTCGCCAACAGCGACACCCAAAATCCCACCTAATATCCTCTCGTCCTTGTTCATCTTATTTCCACGCTCCCCATTTTACCTGATTTAGGCATCTCCATTCTATCATAACAATGGCCTGCATTTACTGCTGCCCCCTGCGCCTCCTGCTGGGCCTGCTGAGCGGGCTGCCGGGCCTGTTCCCTTCTGCCTTCGCTGCGGCAAACAAAGCCAGGTGAAAAACTTTTCCGTCCACAACCAGGCAGGATCCCGTAAGCCCCCTGGCGCTCAAACGCAGGTCCTCGCCCAGACCCACAGAAGGATAAGCCTTAACCCTCGAATCTCCCATCCTATCCAATAACTCTTTAACGGCTCCCTCATCTACCACTTTCTTTTCCTGGCCGGCCAGCTCTAAGGCGTCCAGGGCGTAGCTCTCGACCATTTTTTGATACAACTTTTTTAGACTGGCCGGGCTGTCAAAGGCATCAAGGCAGGTAAACTCCCCGTTTACAAAAACTGCCGCGCCCGCCTGTCCGTCCACCGGCTTAAAAGCGTCGCGATACCTGCTTAGCTTCTCCTCGTAACCTTCGTAGACATCGTTGACCGCCCGGGTAGACGATTCCACCCTCATCTCTTTTTGCTTACGGTCAACTTCGTCCCAGATTGCTCTCTGGTCTGCGCAAAAGACCCCGTTGGACATGAGACACTCCGTAACCTGAACATTCTTTTGAGCCCGCATTTTTGAGTAAGAAAATCGCTTGCTTTCCGTAAACTTCTCCGACTGGTAATGCCAGCGCTGCTGCTCCACACAGCTGACCGGAATCTTTACTTCTGCCTTTGGCCCGACCAGGGTGCTGGCGTTTACCACCCTGTTCTGTTTAGCCCCAATGAGGATTTCACCGTCGAGGATCAGCACCGGCTTGTCAGCCTTGTTGCGAACCAGAATCTCGTTTACGATTCCCTGAATGTTGGCTTCCCCAATCTCGATTGCACTCTGGGCCAGGGCTTCATCCAGCAAAAGGTAGTCGGGCTCCTTAAATTCACCTAGTAAAAATGGAAAAATGGCCAAGTTTTCGTGCTCCTGGATTTCTCCTAACTGCAGGGTTTTTAAAAATTCGGCCGGAATCGTCATGTCCTACCATCTCCTTCGTTTTGTTAAATTAAGTGTAACAGGCGGTCAGGACACATACCTGTCAGCTGCCCCGGGAGATTTTTTAAATGCTTAAAAATATTTTTACTAAAAAGCGAACATATTTTCTGTTGAGTGACAGCCATATGTCCAGGATATGGTTTAGAATTATTATAAAAGGATTATTTACGGGAGGATTTGCTATGGCGGAGATTTTTATTGAGCAGCTTAAACCCGGTCAGGAAGTAAACAGCATTTTTGTTTTAAAGGCGAAGAAACTGCTGCCCTTACGCAGCGGGACAGGACACTACCTTGCTGTGGTGCTTGGAGACAAGACAGGCCAAATGGAAGGCCGGATTTGGGAATCGGTAGATGAGATTTATCATAGCTGCCGGGTTGGAGTTATTGTACGTGTTCAGGGTCAGGTTTCAGAGTATAACGGCATGGTTCAGATCCAAATATCGTCCATGTCGGTTTGCCAGGAGGGGGAAACAGATCCAGGCAGGTTCATCCCCTCGAGTACATTGGACATGGATGCGGCCAGGGTGAAGCTTGTTTCAATTATTGAGTCCCTGCATAACACACACTTAAAAGGCTTGCTGTCCCTGATTTTGTCGGATGGTGATTTTCAAAATGTCCTTTTCACTTCCCCCGCCGCCAAGCGCAACCATCACGCCACTATCGGGGGGCTTCTGGAGCACAGCCTCGGCATCGCCAGCGCCGCGGAACAAATAGCGCTTGTTTACCCAAGGATAGACCGGGATTTGCTGGTGGCCGGCGCTCTCCTCCACGACATCGGCAAAGTGAAGGAATACAGCTTCGGTGCTGATATCGATTTCAGCGATGAGGGTCGCCTGCTGGGACATATTGTCCTCGGCGTACGTCTCCTGGATAAATACATCAGCAGTCTGCCTGACTTTCCGGAGGAACTGAGGCTAAAACTGCTACATATGATCGTCAGCCACCACGGGCAGTACGAGTGGCAGTCGCCGAAAAGGCCCAAGTTCCTGGAAGCCGCTGTTCTACACCACCTGGACATGATCGACGCTGCGGTTGACATGTTCAGCTCAGCTGTTGAAAGCCGTGCAGACCAGGAGGATCACTGGACCGGGTGGGTAAAAGGCTTAGACAGATACGTATTTTGTAAATAGAAGTCGCAAAAGGAGGAAAATGTAAGGTTTTAGTCGTATCCACCTTCTGAGGCATAATATTCCACGCGCAGACAAGAGGGGGATACGAATTGGCCGAACATGATACAACAAAGGCACTGAGAATCGCTAAGGTTATTGAACTTCTTAATATGAAGAGCCCATACGGGGGTGTGACCGTAAGGGAAATGGCGGAAGCCTGTGGAGTTACTACGCGAAGCATACTCCGCTATCTGGAGCAGATAGAAAATGAAATGGGAACTCTTATTGTCAGGCCTGAAAAAAACACTGCCAAGAAGGAAGGACTTTATCGCCTGGATGCCGGCTATTTACCTTCTATCAGCCCGCAAAAAGCATTAATTATCTTCTTAAGTCTATTACAGCAGCAAGGCTCTGCACTGGCGGGACACACTAATGAACTCAAGGACGCGCTGGTGGGTACGCTCTTCAAATACAAGTTCACATCCCAAAGCTTGTCCGTGGATCAACTACAGGACCGCATATATATTGTTGAGGAGCAACTTGCCAACCCCGCCAGGGTAGGTGAAATATTCGCAAAGTTGGTACAGTCCCTCCAGGACTGCTGCCGGGTAAAGCTCTGGTATTACGTTGCCCACAGCAGGCAGGACACTGAGCGGGTAGTCGAACCCTACGGACTGATCTGCAAGAGGCATAACTGGTACCTGGTCGCCCACTGTCTGCAAAGAAATGCGATCCGTGTCTTCCGGGTGGACCAGATTACGAATATCTTCCCCTACATAACCGAGCGTTTTGAATATCCTCCGGATTTTTCGCTCAAGGAACATATGGCCCAGAGTTGGGGAGTAATCAATGACGGCGAAATTTGCAAGGTCCGGCTGAAGTTCAGCCCGCAAGTTGCCCCTAGGGTAAAGCGATTGATTTACCACCCATCGCAAGAAATAGAGGAAAAACTCGCCGACGGCTCGATAATAATGTCCTTCGAAGTCTGCGGCATTGATGAAATGAAAACCTGGCTCGTGCAGTGGGGAGATACTGTTGAGGTATTGGAACCGGACTGGTTAAGGGTAGAAATGAGTGAATTAGCCAGGAGAGTGCTGGAATATTGTTGGAATAAAGGTATTATTTTAGAAGAACCTTTTAACCCACCCCGAGGTTGGGCATGCAATACGGATCCAGCTGAGGTTAAAATCTTAGTTGTGAGTCTGAACCCAGGTCATCCGTTACCGGAAGAAAATGAAAGTTTTGAAAATAAACGAGATTGCAGCCTTGATCATGAGGATTTGCAGTTCCTAATAAACTTTGCCACAAATGTTTATAGCAGCACGAAATCACCTTACGGGGGCAGCAGCGTATTTCATAATAAACTCAGGGGATATATCCAAGAAGCACTAATCTCTTGCAATATTATCGATAGACATAAAATTAATAATTGGTTTAAGTATGTTTGGTTAACAGATGCATTTAAATGCAGTACCATTAAAGAATCTGGCCCCAAAATTCCTGCAGAATCCATGAGACATTGTATAAGAAAGCATTTACTTAAGGAGCTTGATTATTTTAACCCAAAAGCGATAATTGCTCTTGGCCGGAGATCTTATAATGAAATAATGAAAACTAAATGGGCTAATAAGACCGTTTACTTCCGTCATCCTGCTGTTGGTGGTCCCAGAGTAGAAGATCCTATGTTTATAAAGCAGTTAGAGGGATTGTCAAAAGTATACAAATAGTCCTATAAACATTTCATAATTAGGGGAGATTTTTTGTGGCAATTTTAGAGGACCACACTGCCAAATGTTCCGAAAATACTTTACCTTTATTTAACCATGCCAGATCTATTCTTTTAGATATTCCAGGAGTACATGAAAATATATACAAAACATATATACTATACACTTTAGGAGGACATGGTTTTTTGGCTCTTTATGGTAAGAAGAAATACATTAGACTTGATACTATTTACTTTCGAAAAGATCTCATAAGAGATATCGGCGCCGCTTGCAAGGTTAAGCCGGAAAATGAGCATAAAGGTTTATTCCACTATGAATTTAGTGTATTTCCAAATCAGTCAAGGAAATTCATTGAAGATATTATTAAACTAGCTCATAATTATTGCCGACCAGATTAGTGTCGGCTGATTTTTTCACAGCGGGAATTACATTTTTCACGAATACTTGGATAGGTGGAGGTGCTGCCCATGCTCGCTATCCGGGAGCTTAGTATAAAACCATCCTGTGCCAGAGAGTTGTACGGGTTTCCTTCCCAGTTAATGCAACAATTATGGGAAAAGATCAACATGCTCGTGCAGAACCCTATCCCTGACGGTAAATTGAAGAAAAAGATAAAGGCTAAGAAAGACCTTTACCGGTTGAGGGTCGGGGATCATAGAGTATTCTATACCTTTGGCGACAACTGGGTGTGCTTACTTGGTATAAGGCCACGAAAAGATGAATATAAAAATCCTCCTTCTTATCAAAAACCCTGTGAAACACCCTCAGAAATGGATCTGGATGATGACGATTTAGGTGAAAGACCTGCCCGGAGTATAGACTTTAACCAGTGGCAGGTAGGGAAAAAAGAAAAAGCCGAAACACCTCTGCCCTACAGGATAACAAAAGAGTGGCTTGAGGAATTAAAAGTCCCACCCGGTTATCACGAGGCGCTGATAAACTGTAAAACCGAAGAAGAGCTCTATGACGCACCTATACCCGAAGAAATCATATATAGGGTTCATGAAAACCAAATTCATCCACCAATTAGCGAGGTTGTTCAACAGCCCGACCTAGCCGTTTTTGATACCAGGGATTTGATAAAGTACAAGGAAGGCGACCTGATCGGTTTTCTCCTGCGTCTGGATACCGAGCAGGAGAAATTGGCAGACTGGGCTTTGAAGGGGCCCACACTGATTAAAGGCGGCCCGGGTACGGGCAAAAGCACCATAGCTCTTTACAGGATCCGTTCAATACTGGAAGCTGCAGAGCGTAGCGGCGGAACTTGCCCAAAAATATTGTTTACCACATATACCAACGCCTTAATCAAGTTCAGTGTTCAACTGCTGGAACAACTGCTTGGTGATAAGATAAGCCATGTTACCGTGGCCACGGCCGACAAGATTGCAGGAGACATTGTCTTAAATAGATTTAAGGATATAAAAATAGCCGATTATAAGAAACAACGAGAGCTTCTGGACCGGATCAGATCCTCACTCTTTACAGATACCCTTGCACAATTGCGTCCTGATTTTCTTTTAGAGGAGTTTACCTGGGTCATAGAAGGCCAAGAATTAAAGACTCTGGATCAATACTTGACCGCTAACAGGGCAGGCCGGGGACTGGCTCTCCGCACTTCGACCAGAGAGTCTATCTGGAACATGTACAATGCCCTTATTAATGAACTTAACAGCAACGGGTTTTACACCTTTGGGCAAATACGGATCAAAGCCCTTGAGCTGGTCCGTGCGGGGATCCATCATGAAAAATATGACTATGTATTAATTGACGAAGCCCAGGATCTGACCCCGACATCATTGTCTTTACTGTCAAAGCTCTGCAATTCGCCTGAAGGGATCTTCTTAGCCGCGGACGCCGGCCAGTCGCTGTACTCCCGCGGCTTTTCCTGGCGGGAGGTAAATGAAAGTCTTTGCTTTAAAGGCCGTGTACATACGTTAAAAAGAAATCATCGCAGCACTGAGGAAATATCCAGAGCAGCCACTGCTTTCTTACAAGAGAGCAAAACCGGAGATACGGAATATTTAACTACCCAGTGCGTTCATTCTGGCCCCGAACCCGTACTAAGAGGTTGTCACAGTATAGAAGAACAATGGCAATTGGCAGTAACTTTTATAAAAGAGATGTCAAGATTCCTAAGGCTTAAAACGAGTTCAGCCGCCGTATTAACTCCCAGAAATGACCTGGGAATGGCGGCAGCTGAGGCCATGACGAAGTTAGGACTACCTTCTTCTTTAATGAAAAGCCATGAATTGAAACTTGACTCCCCCAATGTCAAGGTGTTAACTATGCACTCTGCCAAAGGGCTGGAGTTCCCCATCGTGGTAGTCATCGGACTGCAGGAAGGCATTGTCCCGAGACTGCCGGCCGACCTACTGGAAGAAGAGCTGGATGAAGAAACAAAATCGTACAGAAGATTGTTCTATGTCAGCATGACCAGGGCTATGCGCGGCCTGCTGGTGCTGTATCCGGAGGATGCGCCGTCAAGCTTTATTTACGAGTTGGATAATAATTATTGGAATGTAATATAACAATTACCAGGAAATACCTTGATTAGGCTTTTGCATGGAGCAGCCCCTCAATTAACTGCTAACTCTTACCATTTTAACTCCTTTTCAACCTGCAGAGTTGTAGTCCACTAACATTTCAGTCCCCTGATTCATTCTTAATTTCAGTAAAAAGACTTTCTATGATATTTTTCAGGGTGGGTATATTCAGTCCTGTAAACTAAAACTAATCCTCGCCCCAGCTTCTTTTATGGAATAGAACCCGGATCCTTTTGATGAATAGGGGTTAGGAAGCCAGTGAAGTTGGGGTTCCGTGGAAACATTAGTGATAAAAACTATTACATAACTTTGCTTTCCTTTACGGTTCGCTGCATCCTTTATTGCCTGCCTTATTTCTGAGGACCCCATTTGAAACTGAAATTCACTACCAGTAGTAGCTTTTACTTCAATATGGTAAACACGGCTGTTATACCTTACTTCAAAGTCATAGCCCAAGGTATCATCCAGCTCTTCATCACTTTTGTCAATAAAGTAAAACTTACTGTTAGCTGATTTCCAGCTTTCAGGAGTGCAAAACTTGTTATAGTTTTTTTCAAGGTATTTATATACTAATATTTCCCCTAGAAGGCCGATGGCTGTTTCTAAGTGTTTAGATGGTTTTACCACTCGTCCGCCCAACCTGTTGAGGCTACCTTCACTTTCTTCTATTTTTCCGCTGTAGGGTTTTAAAGAACGCAGTTTTCCTAGACAATCAATTGAGCCTTTAGAGACTAGACTATTTACCATTTCCACGCTTACAAGCTCATGCAAGTTATACAGATTATCCTCACTGGTATCAAAATCTTGATTGTATATATTTACCATTCTCTTTTTTCGGAGGCTCAGCTCTTTTTGCTCTTCAATAAATGTTTTAGCCTCTTCCAGATTTTCCATGACAACACCCAATTGCTGCATAAGTTCATAGTGACTTGTTGGCGCAGTAGAATCCATAGTAAGGCCAAGATTTTCCGAGAGCTCAAGTATGCGGAAAGCCAATTCAAATACTTCTTTGTCATCAAGTTCTTTAATTTCCAAGATGGCTTTGTTATTCTCTACCAGATTTTTGACTAGCCTGTGAGTAGGCTCCATACAGGGTACCGGAATTACACAGTTATTTTTCTTGAAGTAGCATGTGGTAATTTGTTGCAAAGTATCTATAATTTTACCCAATTTCTTGAGGTTGTCTTTTACTATCTCCTGAGGCGACAGGTGTAGATCAGCCACAAGGGGGTCTAGTTTCTCCTTTATTTCATCTTCATTTGCAGCCTGTCGGAACATGTATACAATACTTGGTTCTATATTACATGATGCTAACCAGTCTGCTAGTTCGTTAAAAAACAAATTTTTATCCAATTTCCAGTAAATATTCTTCCATTCTTCGTTTATCTGCAAGTTAAGATAGTATTGTTTGTGGTCCAAGTAGCCATTGATGTCGCCAGATTTTAAGGCAGTATCTCTCAATACCCCAAGAACCATATTTCTCATACTATCCTTTAGTTGCTTATATTCTTCGTCCAATTCAAAATTTTCTACGGCTTTTCGACCGGCACAGGATAGAGCTCTGTTCCATTCTGATAGTGTAAGGCCTACCTCTTCAAACAAATGATGCCCCATTTCCTTATCATTCATGGACTGTCTTGCTAACCCTATTAGCCTTGCTGGTTCTATTTTGTCACCCACACCTTTTTCCAGTAAAAAAGTAAATTCTGGCTCATCCCTCAGAAATAAAAGTTTTTCTGCTAAATCAGGCTGGTTAAAAGCGAGCATAACGGGGTATAGCCTATTCATTAACCAACTAAATTCCTCCGCCAACCCTCTCTCGATTTCTTCGTAGTCTTCAGGAGTTATTTTTATTACAGCAAGGGCTTTAAGAATTTCCTCCCTGTTGGGTGCATCGTTCTCAAAGTATAAATTTAGTTTAGACAAGGTATATCTCAGTGGGGTTTCCAGTGTTGGAATATTTAAATACTCACTTATAGCAGAGGCTAGTTCCTCTAGATTAAGGGTAGCAGCGTTTTGCACAAAAGGGGGTTCACTTTCCAAAGTGGCAACCGCTCCCCC
>CAZIYV010000024.1:0-30239 GCA_964543575.1 uncultured Pelotomaculum sp. | reverse complement strand
ATACAACAAAAATATGCTTTATCTTGTAGTGCCAAAAATTACGCCTGTGACCATTGGTATTAACCAAATAACCCAAACAACAATACTGAATTTATGAAATTTCAATATCATAATTTCATCATTTTTTATTCAAACCAGAGTTGCCCAAAGTGCATGACAAAGCATAAGGAGTATTGCTGATAATCATGTTATTCCATGGAAGTTAAATTGAAACAAAGTGCCAACCATGTTACTCATTGCTGTGGTGCCTATAGTATCACATATTAGTCCAGACCAAAAAACGCTTGCATGCCACCATTTTAGTTTACCTTGAATCTTTTCAGCCCAAACTCCTATTGAATAAAGTAAAGCAGCTAGATTAATAAAAACAATTGCATAGATTAACGTAGTAATTTCCTCCAAATTTAAATTTCTAACCTTAATTAATTATTCAAAGTCAATATACCTTATATTTTCAGCCAAAAAGCTAAATGTCATTCATAAGACTGCAAGGAGTGATGACAGTGACGGAACAGATAAACCAGAGTTTAAACCCCCGGGAGCGGACCGTCCTGGACTGTATCCCGGCCGGCCATGAAAACGCCATCAGCCGCAAGAGGCTGGCCCAGACCGCATTTCTTGAGGACCGGTTAATTCGGGAGATCATCTACCGCCTGGTGGTGGAGCGGGGCCTGCCTATCGGCAGCAGTACCGGACCGGAAGGAGGAGGCTATTTCCTGATCCAGGACGAGCAGGACCTGGAGGTGGCTACCCGGCACTTAAAGCCCAGAGCGCGGGCTATCTTTCGCCGGGCGCGGGCGCTGGAGAGAATAGCCCAAAATAAGTTCAGCCGCCAGGTAAAGCTGATGCTTGTCGAATGAAGCCAAAGCCGGCGCTATATGTTCGCAGCTATACTAGGCCTTCCCTGGCTGAAAGTCTGGCCCACTACGTGGAGCGGCAGATCACCGCCTGCCAGGAGTGGCTGGAAGGCCCGGACAGGCCATTGTCACTATTCCTGGCAGCAGCGGTTGTAATGCTATTTTTGGCTTACCTGCTTTATCACCTGATAAGTTGGCTTTGTTCTGGAGGCTGAGCAGTGGCGGGATGGATCAAGCTTTGGCGCGGACTGAAAAAAAACGGCCACTTGAAAATGCCGGGAACGGCCTTCAAGCTGTGGATCTATTGTCTCCTGGAGGCCGTTCCCTATCCCGACCGGGCGCGGTCGCTGGAAACCGGCGAACTGTGGCTGAATTATGAGCATGTCCGGCAGGTCATCGGCGAGGCCGGCCGGCAGATGAGCAAGAGCACCGTCTCCAGCGCGCTAAAGCATTTGGAACAAAACGGTTACCTGGAACTTGAGGTAAAGCAGTTTTACGGGGTCAAAGTTAAAGTAGTAAACTGGCAGGAATACCAGTCGGGTACGGAAACTGTACCCGCTCGAGTACAGAAATCGTACCCGCCGGGTACAGAAACTGTACTCGATGAAAAGCCAGATATGACAGTGCTTTGCAGCCAATCGAGTACAGAAATCGTACCCGTGGCACGTTCACCGGGTACACCTACGAGTACAGAAACTGTACCCGTACCTGTACTCGTGAGGGCACCTGAGGCCAACGGCGACAAGCCTTCCAGAGCGCTTAAGAATAATAAGAATAAAGATATAGTAGTTGTAGATGTTGTTGTTACAGACATTGCCGCTGACTTTGCCAAAGAATTCGGCAGACCCCTGTCACCTTTGGAAATAAATCAATTAATCAGCTGGCGGAAGGAATTTTCATCCGAGCTGATCTGTGAGGCCTTGACCTGCGCAGCCCTACAGGACAAGCGTACCGCTGCCTACATCGGGGGCATCCTGAAGAACTGGCGCAGGGCAGGTGTTACCACGGTAGAAGAAGCCCGGTGGGAACAGAACAGGCCGGGTGCGAAGGGAGGAAAGAAAAGTGCAGGTACAAAACCAGGTTACCGGCCAAGTAAGGTGGACTGGGCCAATGAGCCGGATACCCTCTAGCCGCTACTGCGGCATCACCAGCAGCTGCATGGTAGAGATCACCGGAAAGACCGGCCTGTGCGATGACCAAAACAGAGATTGCCCGTTGCTCCTCCACGCCATAATCAAAAGCCTGGAGCGGTGCGGC
Organism: uncultured Pelotomaculum sp.; assembly: GCA_964543575.1. Taxonomy (GTDB): domain Bacteria; phylum Bacillota; class Desulfotomaculia; order Desulfotomaculales; family Pelotomaculaceae; genus Pelotomaculum_B. The sequence goes on along the minus strand of CAZIYV010000024.1, from coordinate 28,125 downwards.
ATCCACCGGCGCTTCTGCAGCTGCACCTTTGAAAACATTGAACGGGCCGGCGTCCCGGAAAGCGTCCGGGAGCCGTACGACCAGGTGAAGGGCTACGCCCAAGACCTGCGGGAGAACATCGAGGCAGGCCGCGGCCTGCTCCTGAAAGGGTCCGTCGGCACGATGAAGACCACCCTGGCCGTGGCTGTCTTGCAGGAGCAAATAGCCAGGCGCGGGAGCGGGCTTTTCATCACCATGTCCGGACTGCTGGACAGCATTTTCACTCTTAAGGCCGTCAGTCCGGGGGAATGGGCCAGCTTTGAGCGGCGGCTCAGGGAGACCCCGCTCCTGGTCCTGGACGACCTGGGGGCCGAGTATACGGAAGGGTGGGTCCTGACTAAAGTGGACGACATCATCGCGGAGCGGTACAGCCGCTTCCGGCCGGTGATCATCACCACCAATTTGACCGCCGGGCAGCTGCGAGGCATCTACGCGGAGCGGGTGATCGACCGGCTGCGCTCCACCCTGCAGGTGGTCAACTTTACTAGCCAGAGCCTGCGGCTTCCGGCGTGAAAAGAGGTGGCGCTAAAGGTGGCAAAGGGAGCGAGGATATACATCGCCTGTAGCGACTTCGACTTCTCCTGGCAGCCCGAACAGGTCAGGCTGGCCGTGTCGTGCTGGAAAGAAGGCGTTCCGCTGCCGGAAATGGCAGAAAAGTTCCGGCGCAGGCAGGAAGAAATGCTGTTTTTGCTGGTGGATCTATCCGCACATGGGGAAATCGTGGGCAGACCCGGCGGCATATTGGGGATAGGGGGTGATTAGGAGATGGCTGTCACTTTCACCGTTCCCGGCCGGCCGGTGCCCAAGCAGAGGCCGCGCCTGGGGCGCAACGGTAATGTCTATACTCCCCGCAACTGCCGGGACTACGAGAAGGCCATCGGGTGGACCGCAAAGCGGCTGTTCAGGAACCCGCTCGAAGGACCGGTGGAACTGCAGGTCAGGCTGTATTTCAAAACTAAAGGCGGTGACCTGGACAACTACATCAAAGCCATTTGCGATGGCCTGAACGGCGTCGCCTGGCTGGACGACAGCCAGGTCGAGCGGATAAAGGCCAGTATGACCGTAAACGAAACCGCCGCGGAGCGGGCCGAGGTGTCGGTGTGGCCACTTTGCCCGCCGCTTTACGACAAAAGCAGTTGCCCCAAAAGCGAGACCTGGTTCGTCAACGGCGGACGGTGCGGCTGGGCGCACGAGTGCGAAAATTGCAGAGATAATTACGGGCAAAGAAAGTGGAGCCAGCATGGACCGTCCTGAAGCGGACGGAAAGGATCCGCAAGCGGCGGGAGCGGGCATCCCCTGCCGCTGCCGTTTCCGAACGGGGGATCCCTGCCGGTTTAAATGCGGCAAGCGGGTGGCGTCCTGTAATGAGTGCGGGCTGGGCGGCAGGAAATTTGAATACACGAAAAAGCTCAAAGGCAAAAAGAAAAAGTGGTAAAATGAGGGGGAAAGCATGAGAAAAGCAGACTTTAAAGCGCGGGTAAAAAAGATCGAGATTGTTAACCGGGTCCTGACTGACGGTTGGGCGCAGTCCATCCGGGTGACGCTGGAGGATATCGAACTAACCAACGACAATCTATTGGAGCTAAAGCAGTTCAAGCCAAACGAACAGGTTTTAGTAGAACTGAGCCCGGTCCAGGTCAGTTTGTTTGATGTAAAAAAGCAGCAGACCGCAGGAGCCCAGGGGCAACCTGGCCAGGAACTGCTTGGCGATGCTGGCGAGGAAGAAGAGTTTATCAACTTTGTCGAAGACGAGACGGTAGCGGACAATGAAAACGTGGTGAAGGAGTGGAATTTCGGGTGATCCTGACCGGCGATGAGTTATTTGTCCTCAGAAAAGCGCTGGCTGTTAGCATGGGGGTTTTTCAGGACAGCGGGCGGCAGGATGAGGCGGAAGAAATGAAACAGCTGATGAGCTTATTCTTCTTTGTGGAAAGCGCTGAAGTTAAGCTGACTGCGGGGGAAGGAGACGACGGCAGTAACGTTAAGCGTATCAGCGAGCTTTTGAGGCAGAGGGAGCAAAGACAGAAGGAAAAGGAAGCCGGTAACGTGATCGCGTTCCCGGAGCGGGACCAGTCGGAGGACTGACTTCTATTTTTATCCGCACACATTCACTCAGATCATTTAACAAAGCCCGCGAACCTGGACCTGTGCAAGCCGTACATGACCAGGTGAGCGGGCTGATCTTTAACACAACCCGCCATTTATCACGAAATTGTATCAAACTCGTTTACACCTACTACTTCAGCTTGTAATCTGAATGGATTGCAGTTTTATGGCTATTTTTCCAGCCTCTTAAATTATATTGATTCTCTTCAGAAGGATGATTATGTGTATTGTTGTACCCATAACTATAAATAATTTGACTCAAGCCTGTGCTAATAGGAATATCATCATATACAGTTCTTCTTTTTGACCATGAATACTCTCCACCATGATGACTGGCAACTAAAATGTCAATTTCCTTAAGATATTTTTCAGGCATGTAATCATATCTTTGATCCCCTGCAATTAAGATATTAACATTCTTCATTTCTTTGGATTGTAGTGTCATTTTTATTGCTAAGCCGTTATCATGTTTGTGACTAGGTAAACGAGTTGGGTTATATCTAGAATTTATATTCATAATAATTGTTCCAAAACCCAGTGAAATCGGTGTATTGATATAGCTCACACTACCACCGCTAACTATAATCTCTGCACATCTTTTTCTGAATAATGGTTCCATATACTGGTCTGGTATATACCAGTTACATTCGAAAGATTTAGTAAAAACAGTTATGCCATACCAATGATCCCTGTGAATATGTGAAAGAATGATTGAGGGAACTTGGCTTACATCAACAGTCATATGTGTTGGTCTGTTGAACTCATTAGGTCCTTCACTAATACCAAAATCAAAATACAAAAATGGCGGGTTGTTTAATACTGACAATGAAGTAGATAGTGCCTGACCTACGTTATGCACTATAAAGTTAATATCTGATGAATTCCCTTCGTATCTTTTTTTAATAGTTTTTGCTGCAGAAATATATATATTTAACGATTTCATGATTCTGGCAACCTCTTCAGCATCAAGTTTTTTGCTTCCTGTTACTTCGAAACCATCAGCTAAGGCATTATTATCAGGCGTGATGTTATTACCAGCATCAGATATCTCAGAATTTCTTAGCTGGTCAACATCTAACTCAGCAATTATTTTAATCTTGTCAAGTTTTCTTCGATGAAAACCCTTTATTATTACTGTTTTTATATTGCTATCTGGCTTCAAATAACTAGAAATATCTTTCAAATCAGAACTATTGATATCCAAAGTAAATACATCTATATAGTAAGCTCTAGCAACCTCATTTGTATTCGACTGGTTATTGTCAGGGTTTGATTTTATATTATAACGTTCTAAATATTTACTTATATTTTCTAATGCTTGCGAAGTAAGGCGTTCATAATCGCTAATGTCTATAACATCTATAAGATCTATACTTATTATTGCGCTATCTTCTTCTCTGTTTAAAAAAGCATAGTACTCATGCATCTTTCTAACAAAAAATGTCGAGACTTTTTTTTCTTTGCTTTGCCATATTGTTTTTAGGCCTACACAATTCTGTAAAAGTATTTTACCAAACTCCCGCAATCTTTGATTGTCTACATTTAAATGAAGCTTATATTCATAATAATCTTTTACTACTCTACAATCTTTAAGATTACTTTGATAAAATTGTTTAATCGTTTTAATTATATCTGCACTGTGTTCAGTGAGATTAACTTTACCCCGGATTTGCTTATTCTTTATATAATATCGGAATATGAATGCCATTCTGCAACCTCTGAATAATTTGAAATAAATAGATTTTAACTGATTGGTATTAGTTGGTAAATAAAGAAAAGTTATACTTTGAAAATATATATTAGTCTATCCTGACCGCGTCTAATAAGGAAGAATAGTGTATTTGATCTTCTTTAAGTATTTTATCAGTTCATTAGTGGCTATAGGTAAACTAGCTATGGATAACTATAGCTCAGATGTATACTTCTGGCTTTTATTTTAATTTCCTGCAGAAAATTGTCATTTCAGGGATCTTAGGATGATATGATTTTGCTTTCCTTTTATTGGCCACAGAGGTGGTCAGCTCTGGAAAGATGCGCGGCAGCAAGCGCAGCGTTGTGCCGCATTCTGTCATCAAATGGGTGAAAAGTACGCCGGCAGCTGCCGGCGCTTACTATAGCATCGCAGCAGCAGATATGTTTTCCAGAGGGGCACGGTGCCTTGCCCCAGGACCGGAGTCGATGCGCGGAGCGGAGCGCACGGGCGGAGGCCTGGTAGCCAGGTGCAGGATAGGAAAGGTGTGCAACTGCACGCCCAGACCCTAAAGCTGGGCAGTTTAATCAGGCCGGGGACGGGCGTTGAGCCGTTCCCTGACAACCTTATCGTTCGTGCAGCTAGCGCTAAAACACTGCCCACAGCGTGGGCGCACATAGTGTAGACAGCAGTTTTGGGCAACCGACCGGCGCAAAGGGAGCGCAACGCGCCGCGTTCTGGCGAAGCTAACCTTTCGCGCGGACGGCACCCATCACAGGGCGGGTTGTGGGACGATACCACTCCCGCGCGCCGGGTGGATAGGCAGTAGGCCTGCTCGGCACGACCGGGCTGGGACCCGAAAATGTGGCCCGAAAGCGCCCGACCGTGCGGAGCGGTCATTTTGCAGCCACCGGCAACCAGGTGAAGGCCTTCGCTGGTGTGCGTAGCGGGAGCGAAATCGAGCCGGCGCCGGCGAAGTGGAGCGGGAGTGGAGTGCACGAGCGAAAGGCCTGTCGGACAGGCAGCAAAACCCGACCCTTCAAAGATGCATGCAAAGGACCCGTAAGCTGGGCACGGTGAAAGAATACGTCCCTAAAGAGTAACCTCAAAGGTATTTTTTCACGGTGCTCGACCCCGGCAGCGGAGCGGGATATAATCACAAAATCATAGGCGGGCGCCAGCCGGCCTATGATTTCCTTTTATATCAAATAAGCATTTACGCTGCATATTTTCTCGTACCACCAGGCAGTCGCCGCCCAGTTATAATCGATCAAAAAAAGGGCCGTAGCCCTTATTATTTTGGAATCAAATATTTTTCAGTTATAGCCGGTTCTTTATCGAGTAATTCAAGCATTCTTTGAGCAGGCCCCTGTGGAATATTTTTTCCTGACTCCCATTTTTCCACAGCCTTTTGGGAAACACCTATGATATTCGCAAAAGCTGATTGTGTTAAATCCAATTTAGCGCGTATATTTTTTATTTCCTTGTCCTTGTAAATAATTAATGGTTTAACGGCTACAACATGCCTTTTAACACCTTTTAATCCGCCTTTTTCATGGTCTATGGCTTCCTTTAGGCCTTTGATGATACTGGAATATGCATTCATTCGGATCACTTCCTTTTCAGTTCATTTTCCAAAGCTTTAATCAGAATTCTGATTTCCTTTTTTTCATTTTCACTTAAATCGGTTTTTATATTTTTAGAGAATGCTGAAATTAAATAAATCTTCTCATAGTATGCAAAATCAACGTAAAAAGTTCTTGCCCCGCCTCTTTTTCCCCTGTCCTTTAGATTCCATCGCAGTTTCCGCAATCCACCGGTACCAGGTATGACATCTCCGCTCTCAGGATTTAAACACAGGTAATATTCAAGCTCTCTTAAATCTCCATCGTTTAAACCGCATTGGCGCCAGCACTTTTCGAACTCCGGCAATATAATAAATTCTCTTTTCATTAGGACACCTTCTGTTATATTATACCCTATTGGATAGGGTGTAAGCAAAAAAAAATTTATTTTATTGAGCCGGCCCCAAAAGGGGCCGTAGCCCCTATAACTGCAGCAGCAAACCAACCATGCTGCGCGTGCTGCGCGCGTGCGACTGCGCACCCAGTTCATGCAGCGCCACCGCCGCGACGTGCTTGCAAACAACACCCCGCTCCCGCCAGTCCTCGCATGAACAAAACACGCCGTGGCCGCGCCCTACCACTGTAAGACCCACACCGTAAACTTTCGCGCCTCTCACGCCAGTGCAGCGCACACTAGCGCGCACCGAGCTGCCCTCGCGTACGACGTGCTCAACTATTAAGCTGCGCTGCACTAAACCCGCGATAGCCCTGCCTAATCGTCCAGCATCCACTCTCGCTAAGATCTTCCTCACTAGACCCGCCTCCTTTTTGCAGCGGCGTAAAACCGGCGCGGTGGCCGCTGGCAAGGGCGCGGAGCGATAGCGGAGCGGCGGAGAAAAAAATATTTTCACCCAAAACTCCAACCAGTGAGATGAAACATATTTTTCTGGAGCGCACCCTTGACAGTGGCCACGGAAGCTGTGTGAGCCAGTATGCGAACGCAGCTGGAGAGCGCCGGTATAATGGGAGAACTGGGAGGCGGAAGCTCTGCTGAGTTAAAGGAATGGGTGAGAAAAAATACCTCAGTCAGGCGCGAAGCGAGCGGTGGCAGCCGCGATCAAGCCCCCCGGCCCCAAGATTGGGGCGGGGGATGGGGGTTGGGGTTGACAGGACCCCAATGATGGCCAGACTGCCAGCCATGCCTGGTGGAGTGGTATACATCAAATGGCATGGATGGCTGTCTGGTGGACATGCAAAGGATCCTATGGAGATGGCATGCACAGGCTATGAGGCCATACATGGCCCGGACGGACTTGTAAGTATGGCATAAGAGACAGTGCGGGTGGTGTGTGGCTTCCTTATTATCATTATTAAAATTCTATCTCCATTAGGGTTAGAGCTTATGGTGCAGGTGGTGTTCTTGAAATCTTTCTATATTTAGCCGGGGCTAGTTCCTTAGGTTTGCCCAGGACCATTGATGTTGGGTATTATGCTCAGGGCTAAACTGGGTATGGGTTATAGGCAACTCTTAAATCCGAGCCTTCGTCATATAAGAAAATTATCATGAAAATATATGAAATCAAACACGTTGGCGAGGAGAGTAAAAAGATTATCACAAAGTGCTTGTATTTATTTCTGGGTTGTGATATTCTGTTTTCAGAAAAAATTACCTATTTCTCCAATCTATTTTAAAATGGGGGGTATGAAGTGGTCTTGATATAAAATAGACAGGGGAGTGCTACCAACACGTCCCCTGTCTAAAAGAATTAACATTCTTTTCGGCCCCGTCTTATATGGCTGACACACCAACATAAGAAGGAATGCCTTGTGTATTAGTATCGCCAGATACTTAGTTAACTAATACAACAAGGTTAAGAAAATTCCTCCTGGGGCCGTAAAAAAATTTAAGGAGGAAACAATTTGTTAAAAGCCCATTTTATTAATTGCGGCCAAGGTGACACTACTCTTCTCGTACTGCCCAATGGTGAGATAATGTTGATTGACGTGAATTTAACTGATGAAGTATTGGATTACCTCAAGGAAATCATTCCTGAGGATTCTAATGGTAACAGGACAATTAACTACCTGGTCATAACCCACCCGCACAATGACCATATCCGGGGAATAAAAAGCCTCACTGAAAACTTTACAGTAAAAGAAATTTGGGAATCGGGGCACCGGTTTACAGTACCAAAAGACCAGCAGGAACAATATCAGGATTATATCGATATGCGGGATATCATTAACGCCATGAAAAAGGCAAGCTCCTTATCAGTGAGAGTGCCTGTGGCTAAAAGAGCGGTCTATAAAAGTATTGGAGGGGTAGACTTTTATATTTTCTCTCCTTCCAAAAGCCTGGTTGAAACGGATAACCCGTCGGAGAATGATATCCATGAACAGTGCATGGTGATGAAGGTTGTTTATGCCGGAAATTCAGTATTGTTTACTGGTGATTCTAACCGGAAAAGCTGGCAGGACCGTGTCGTCAAGTATTATTCTGATAACGGGGTCAAAGGGCAGGAAAACTTACTAGATAGCAAAATACTGCACGCAAGTCACCACGGTTCGTATACGTTTTTCATGGACGAGGATACGGAAGACAAGGACAAGCACTATTATGAGAGCTTGGAAAAGATTGACCCTGATATCACGATTATTTCCGTGGGTGATGGAAATGCCTTCGGGCACCCCTCCCGTAGGGCTGTGAATTATTACAAGCAATATACTTATAAAGAGAGCGCAGAACAGGTTTATCGAACTGACAAACTGGGAACGACAGTGGTCGAGTTTTTGGCGGACGGTTCTTTCAGGTTAATGCCCTTATACCATTACGAATTATTTAAAAACGGATGCAAACTAACCAGTGAGGATGTCAGCGTTAATATTAGCGTATATGCTGATAAACCGCTAGATAGCTACGGCAGGTACCCAAAAAAAACATCCTTAACATTCAACGCTAATATTGAGAAGCCACCCGAAAAATTGATTCGTAAGATTAAGTGGGAGGTTCAGAACAACGGAATCGGCGCTGATAAGAGGGTACATGACTGGTACCTCGGCCAGGAAAATGATGCAATAAAGTATGATAATTACACGGCATATCATGGTGCCCATAATCTGCTCTGTAAGGTGTATATATTTGGCAAGCAGCAGCCGGTTGCCTGTCATCTGATTCAGGTTAAAGTAGCGCCACAGTAAGGGGGACAAGCATGCCGTGGAAAAGCAATTCGTTGAAAAGCTTAACCTTTACGACTTTTTGGGATTTCTACTGCCGGGAATGGTTGTTTTGTATCCACTGTATTTAACTCTGAATTGCCTTGTGGGGATAAACTTCTCGTTTATCCCCCAGGCTTCAATTCTGATAACATTAATCATTCTGGTGCTGGGTTATCTTACCGGCCATATCATTGCCGGGCTGGCGAATGTTTTTGAAGTCTGGAGAAACAAAAAAAAGTTTAATGGATACCCTTCAGACATGTTACTCAGAAAAGACAAAGAGTATATTCAACGGTTTAAAAGGAATGTAAAAGAATATTTTGGTCTGTCTGATAACACAAAAGAAAACCTATTCAGCTTAGCCTACGGTTTCCTGGTCCAAAACGCAGTTCCTGGCCACTACAACATTTTCAATGCTTTGTATGGCTTATACAGAGGGCTGGCATTTGCCTGTTTAATTGTTGCCCTGCTTAGTACTATTTTGTTATTTAAACAAATACAAGTACCTATCGCATGGACATTATTGCTTTTTGCAATTACATGTGGGTGGGTTTTTTTAAACCGTTATGACCGGTTCGGCAATTATTTTGCAATCGATGTTGTCAGGGGATTTAATATTTATATTGCAAGTCAAAAACATAATCAGAAATAAAAATATAATCAAGTTAGGTGCATTTTGATGATTAGTACTGGCAATGGCATATTGAGAGAAAAAAGAATAAAAGATCCATACTCCTGGGAGTTTCACAGGGTTGTAGATTCCGATAGAATCCCACTGGGTCTAGAGGATATCCGGCAATTGTTAGAAAAAGTGCCTAGACTGTCCGAAGTTGTGATGTTGCTGCTGTTTTTAGACGCCCACGGTCCGGAGTTGTTACAACAAAAAGATCTTCATCAATACCCAGTACCGGACAGCATGCTGGATGCTTTCAATGCCTTTTCACCTTTGCAAATACATCAGATGGTTCTAGATTTACAGGTTAGCAATGTTCAAAAGGTAATCCAGGAGGCTTGTGGAGATATTGAACGGAGATTGCACTTAGCTTTGCAATTGTTGCTTAAAGAACGCCAGCCTGGAGAAGGCTTCAAGGTAAAGGGAAACGATTTTGCCATGTTTCTTATTAGTCAGAACAGGGAGTTTGGCTCCCTGTTCTGGTGGGATAAAGAAGGTTGGTGGAATTCATCGCTACTGGAGTATGCTTCCTTACGTAGCTTTACCAAAATAATGTTGCTGGTTCAGCCAACCGAAGGTGAAATGGAAAAGCTGCTTAGAGAAAACGACTACCTGCCTGTTGAAAAAGTGATCCTGGTAGATGTTGAGGGTAAAAGGATAGGGGGTAACTTATTCAGTAAAAAATATTGGAAAGAACTACAGCCGGGCATATGCTTTGGTACTATGCAGTCACCTTCACCGATTACCATTAATGAATCACAGGCTATAAGCAATTATTTCCATGTGAACACTCTTGATGAAGGGGAAAAAGCTTCCCGCTTTCATGAACAAGAAAGTAAGGACATTCTCAAACTTGGCATGTTGTTTGGTGGAGCAGTGAGGGAACTCCCTAAGGATGTACGCAACGATAACGAAGGATATAGACTCAAGCTATTGATAAGTCGGTTCCCTACTTCTCCGGAAGCATTGATGGTCCCCCCAGTATGGCAGGAACACCCATACCATGATAGTTTGTTTGAAATAGAGGCAAAAGAAGCTGAAAAGTGGAATGTTCTCGCTTATTTAATAAGTGAACAAGGAAAAAGAGTATGGACCAAATGGAAGGAAAATGTTGCTGTAAGATTAAGGTTGCTTGACGTAAGGGAAACTAATTTCCCGTTTTCCCAACAATGGCCTGAATTTGCAACCAGATACCTTAATTGGCAAAATAGTTATATGGAAGCTCTCAAAAAGTGGACGGAAACGCTCCATTCATATTTTCATGACACAACGCCCGAGAAAGAAGTTGATTTTTCGTCGCAACTTTGGGTTTGCACTAAAGATTTAGATAGTAGGTTAGATGCCAGTAGTTATCTGGCTTTATCAAGCGATATTAAAAAGACATATTTAGAAATAGCCAGGTTAGAGCCGTTAAAAAACCTGGCGGAGATATCACAAGAATCAATTACTGATTTCAAGGGCGAAGAAGGTTTTTTAACTGCTAATTTGAATGATGTCAATCCCGTTAACCAGGAGATTGTCCAAGGTCAGTGGATAAAACGAGAAGAAATTAGTCCCAGGTTGAGGCGAATAGCCCGGCCTGGAGATCTCCTGATTCAGAATTTAGGCGCAGCTATCGGTGAGGGCGCAATTGTTCCAAACGAATACACAAAATTACTGGTCAGCACGGCTTTTACGGTATTAAGACCAAAACTCATGCCACGACTTCTCTACTTATATTTTCAGCATCCTTTGGTAGAAAGACAGTTTAGGGCAGGTACGGTGGGGGTTACCCAGATGGTAGTCCCCGATGAGGTTTGGGGAGATATCCTGATCGTCAGGCCAAAAGATGAAGAATCATTGTTATTGCAGGTTGAGGAGATAAACAAGCTATGGATTATATCCCACAACCAATTCCGGGAAGTTATTGAAATGGCGAATAGTATGTTCATGAAATAACGGGGGCGATGATCATTGTATAAGACAATGGAAAAATATCTGGCTAGCGGATGGTGTACCGTGGAACATTTGACCCAGCTATTACAAAGTCAATTTCCGGAGACCGACCCGGAAGCGGTGCGTCTGCTGCTAAGGCTTCATCCCAAGGTGCAAGAACGCAATGAACAGTACAGCTTGCCCGTAAATGATGAAGAACAAATGGTACGGGAAATTATAAACAATATCATTACTCGCCAGGGCCAGGCCCAGTGGGTTAAGGCTTATAAAAACCAGTACCTTCAAAGAGTGAATAGCCCCATCAGTGAGGACCAGTTTCGGGAAATCGTATTCAAGTATTTTGAACCAATAAATCCTAAAGTTGTTCGCAGAAAGGAGCAGTAAAATGGCCAGAGGTAAAACGAAAGACATTAAAAATCAATCTAACAATGGAATGGTAAAAATAGTAGAGGGAAAGCTAAAAGATCTGGGTTATGAAAACATCATATCGGTGGAGACAAAGGAGCAGGAAGGAAGCGGACTCATCTCCAAAGTGGGGGACGCGGTGCCGATTTACGTATACATGACGACAGAACCCTATAGCCCGGTGCTGGAAGGGATAGCCATACAAGAGGCAGAGGGATGCCCGTTAGGTTACCCTACTTACTTATGGCTTACTAACGGCGAAATTAACATGTACTTTGAATTGGAAACCGAGGTGCAGGTCCAGTCCCTGCCCATGCAGAAAAAGTATTTGGAGAAGTTCGGGCTGCAGGCTGTAGTGGCTAAGGAACGAAGCAAGGTTTCTTATAAAGAGTTGCAATATGAATTTGACCACATTCATGAAGTTATTTATTCCAGTCGTGACGCTATAGACAACAAGAACGACGCCATTGACGAGATGTGCAAGCTGATTTTTCTTGAGGTACACCGAAACCGACAGGGTGATAAAGAGTACATCCTGCCAAAAACTCAGGAGAAAATTACCTTGAACCAAATCCTCGAACCGGACTATATCAAAGAATACAAAGAAGTGGCTGTGACCCAAATAAAAGAAGTATTTCAATTAGTGAAGGAAGAAAAAGATTATATCTGGTCAGACAATGGACATTCCTTTCGCATTTTCCGTGAGGAGGAATACTTAAAACTAACACGCCCCAGCACTTATGAACAAATATTTACGGATTTACGTAAACATACCCTATCAGAAGTGCCGGATGATATCCTGGGCCGTGTGTTTGACGTGATGCTGCGCCGGAAGTTTGACTCCAAGGGAGGTCTGGGTATTTACCTGACCCCACGCCAAGTAACCGAAGCAATGGCTAGGATAGCATTAAACGATATAAGCGATGCTGAACTATTTGCAAGGGATGTCAAAGGAAGATATACCTTTAGAGTATGTGACCCGTGCTGTGGTTCAGGGGGATTTTTAATTGAAGCCATCCGCATAATGAAGAAGAGGATAGATAAATCCTTAGGATTGAGTCCAGAAGAAAAAGAGAAACGCAAGAAAGAAATGATGGAGCAGTGTATCGTTGGAGCAGATAATGCCCCGGGGATGGTACTCAAGGCCCGGATTAACATGGTTATGCACGGTGCTATGCGCACTAAAATTTTTCAGGCTACCAATTCCCTAACAGATGACAATCTTGAACAAGATAGTTATAACTTAATAATGACAAATCCTCCATTTGGTAAGACCGCAATCGATAAAAAAAAGGGTGAGGAAAACATTGATATAATAAAAAGGTTTTCCTTCGATATAAATCCTGAGACCGGGGTACCGAATTACAGTCCTGAAGGACTGGCTTTGGGTAGCAAACCCAGTAGTAAAGGGGTATGGGCCGAAGTTAACAGCATTGACCCGGCTGTCCTATTCATTGATCGTTGCCTTCAGTTGTTAAAACCAGGAGGTAAATTGCTGATTGTGTTGCCAGATGGCATTCTTTCTAACAGCGGGTACCGCTACTTAAGGGAATATATGATGGGTAAAAAGGACGAGGCTACAGGACGTTTTTTTGGGGGTAAAGGAGTTATAAAAGCAGTTGTAAGTCTTCCCCCAGATACCTTCGGCCTTTCCGGTGCAGGAGCAAAAACTAGTTTTGTTTATGTACAGAAAAAGTCAAATGTTACAGATGAACAGGGAGCAATCTTTATGGCTATAGCAGAAAAAGTTGGTTTTGAAGTAAAGCAAAATAGTGAACAATATATTGAGAGGAATGACCTTGTTCCGATTTGCGAGGGGTATGAGAAAGGGGAATAGTTTAATTGGTAGGGTATAACATTATATCTGAAAGTCCTTATATAATTAGAATAGATTTAAAGGATTTCACTTCGAACAGGCTAAGCCCTGATTATTATTCTAAAAAATATATAGATTATGATGAAAATATAAATACTTCAGTTTTGAACTTTAGAACACTATCTGAAGTCAGCGAAAAGATTACTGATGGTACACATCATACTCCTAACTATTTAGATGATCCAACTCAGGTTCCTTTTTTATCAGCAAAAAACGTATGTGAAGAATTTCTCGATTTTAAAAAGGTCAACTATATATCATTAGATGAACATGAAAAACTTTCTAAGAGGTGTCCAGTTAAAAAGGGAGATTTGCTTCTCTCGAAGATAGGACGTATAGGGATAGCAAAAGTAAATTATGAAAGCTGTCCTTTTAGTGTCTTTGTGAGTGTTGCATTAATAAAACATAAAATTGGTGAAAATTATCATTTTATTGAAGCTTTCCTGAACTCAAAATATGGTAGATTCCAAAGCGAGCGGTTTGCCAAAGGCATTAGTCAGAAAGACTTGCACCTTGAGGATATTGGAGAAATATTAATTCCAAAAGCGAGTAAAATTATAGAAAATTACATAGGTGGTAAATTACTATTGTCGGAAATATTAAGACAAAAGGCAATAGAAATGATTAGTTATGCAGAAAAAATGTTATTTGAAAGTGTTAACCTTCCTATAATTAATGAAGATAGAAGTGTATATTGGAGAAGTGATATTTATAGTTTAAACACTAATAGTCTTAACCCTAGCCGTTACAGAAGCCACTTTTTAAAATTGGAAGATTTGCTTAAAAGCAACCATGATGTTTTTCTTTTAAAGAATTTGCTGTCAAGTAAACTTGCAGGAGGAATTACTCCCCTTAGGGTTAATTACATGAAAACCGGTGAATTTGGTTTCGTGCGGGTCCAAAATATAAAACCAAACTTTCTTGATAGAGATAATTTGGTTTATATTGATGAATTAATATATGAGCAGTTATCAAATTCAATAATTCAGGCCAATGATGTTTTGATGACAATAACAGGTTATCCCGGAATAGCATGTTGTGTTATGGAGGATGATTTGCCCTTAAATATGAACCAGCATTCAGTGACAATAAGAGTGAATCCAGAGAGAGTTGATCCATTTTATTTGGCTGGGTTATTAAATTCATGGATAGGAAAATTTCAGACTGAACAGAAGATGGCTGGAGCTACAAGAGATGCGTTGAACTATGACGATATTAAGGAATTACTTATTCCTGTAGTTAAAAACAATAAAGAAATAGGTAAACACTATAAACAATATGCAAAAATAACGAAAATTTATAAAAGGCTTGTAGCTACGGCCAAACAAGATGTCGAGCAGCTTGTTGAAGGAAGTCTGGATACAGAAACAATTGAACGGATTTATGAGCTAAACGGTGACAAGTTTCCTGAAGAATTTTTGTTAGCCGATACACCTCTGAAAAATTAGGTTTAAATTCTCACTTATACTAAGGTGGGTTGATATGTTTTACAAGCAATCCAGAAAAAAACTCGAAAAGCCAGCCCAAACCCTCTGGGATAGAATTAAAATGGCAGAAATTCGCCGTTTAGTAGAAGACTGCCGATTAAGGGGAGAGACGAGGTTACGCGGTAACGGGGCTGAGGAACTCTTTATAGAACTTGGTCTTTTGCAGACCCGGATTGAGACGGGTGTTGCAACAGAGGTACTACTTGGGATAATAAAAGGGCTGGACCCGTTTTACGAACATGCCTTCACTAACTGGTTGAGAGAATTCTTTTTCCGGATCGAGCCCTATCGGGAATATGTTCTCAAGCAGATGGCCAGGGTTATTTTGCTGGGAACCCGAAAAACCCCTGATTTTTGGGCCCCCAGATTGAGCGCAGACTATCTTGCCGGTCTGCCGTTATTTCACCTTCTCCTTGATTTATGCCAGCAGATAAAATCGTTATCCCTTTGGACGGATGAAGAACTGGCCAGATGGATAGACGAATACTATCAAAATGACCGCGAGCAGTTCCAATCAATTGATCGGGAGCTCTTGCCGGCCATGCTGGAAATACCGGAGCAGCGATTTCCCTTCCTGGATAAGATATTTAAAGATACTATTAACCTGAATCTTCTTAAGTTTGGCCAAGCAATGCCTACCTCCATCATGGAGTCTATCCCAACGCAAAACCGGTATTTAGACGGTCCGTTTTACGAATTCTTTGATCGGGAGCCTGGTTGGCTATTTTATCCCGAGGTGCAATCCAAGGAAGCTCTTTTTACTTCTCAGGCGCCACTTCTTCAGGGCAAAGCTCAGTTAAAAGATTTGTACCATCACCCGTTGATGGTTGTTTTACTGCAGATTATGCGTTTTGAATCCATTGAACGGGAGATGGGCAATGACCACCTGGATATCCGGGAAGATGGTGGTGTCTGGTTTTACGGTGTATATTTAGGCCTGTTAGAGGAGATGATTCCTTCCTACTTCAATTTCATAGGTTGGCAGGTGGCACCGCCGGTGCCAGATAAGCAGTACACTGTGATGCAGTTGCTGGATTACCTGGCGGAGCAGGGTCTAGCTGAAAAAAAGGCACTACCCCGGGGCAATCAAAGAGAGTGGTGTTTTTCAACAGCTTCTGAGGAGCAAATGTACCAGTCGGAGACCAAGTACCTAATGCACGGCCGCAGCCGCCGGTTGGACCGTAATATCAAAGAATTCTTTAATTATTGCCGGACGCGGGAGGACAAATAGTGGAAATTGTTTTATTGCCTTTATATCTCTGGCCGGACACGGAAAATTTTTATACTTACCCCAGCTTACTAGGACGGTTGGAAGAGGGTTTTGTATATAAAAGTATTAAAAACCTGGCCCTGGCGCTGGGTAAAAATGTTGATAGTGATTCGCGAATGGACGACGCCTTTATCTGCGGGCTCTTAGGCCTGGTGATACGCAATGTTCGCCCCTGTATTTACGGGTTGGGCTATTTTGACCAGGTGCCGGGTGGCTTTATGCTTTCGAGCAGGGGGAAGGAACTGCGGGATGCTTACTCCGCCGGTGGTGACTGGATTAAACATTTGTTTGTAGACTTGCTCAGGTGTGAGGTGCGCTGCCGCGTCCTGGTACTGGCATTGCTTGACGGAGGAACTATCCATTTGCCAGCCGGACGAAATACAAAAAACCACGGAAATATAAGGTTAACCTGGAAAGGGCAATCCTATAGACCATTTTCAAGTAACCGTACTGAAAACAAGTTTAATGATATTCTAATCCATTATGGAGCAAGGGCGCTCGGACCATACTGGCTCCGACAACTGGAGGATGTTGATTATGATACTTCTTCAGTCAACCTGGTTGGTGCGCTGAAACCCTCTCCCAGCCTTAAAAATATTTCCCGTTTACGAGTACTGATCAACATGTTTCGTCAATATGAATGCCTGGTTGATGAGGACGGCGGGTACAAGATTAACAAGCTTGCCCTGGGAAGTTTGCTGCCCGGGGACCTAAGAGAAGATTTCGGTTTGTCTGAAATTATTCTTACTCCGCAGTCTTTAAAGAAAAGGTATCTGGAATTGGTAGGCCCTATGAATAGGGTCATCTATCAGGAATTAATCAAGCCTTTTATCGAGGGTGGGTATACCCAGGAGCAGGTAGAAGAGGCTTTGTATTTATGGCAGCGGGAGAAAAAATTCTTTGTTATAACAGGCGAAAGGGGAAACCGCACCCAGGGCCGGGGGTTCCTGGGACGAGATAATATGCAGCTTATTCAATGTAGTTTTTTTGATTAAGGAGGTGCTTTCGGGTGATAGATTTGAGACAGAATAACCCCTGGTCTTATTCGGGGGAAGCTGTGTTTCCGCCGAATACGCCCCTGGTAGCCCAGGATAAGGTGTATGGAAACTTAAAGCGCTTTGTCAACGCCCTTTTGCGAGGTAGTGACAGGGCACGGGCGCTGTTATTGATTGGAGACTGGGGGGTCGGTAAATCCCGTATTGGCTTCGAGTTGGTGGCGGAGTCCCTGTATGAAGAATCCCGCTGGTACGTTTCTGACCCTTCCGGGGTATTTGGGGGAATAGACCAGAGAATACTGAAGCACAATCTTCAAGACGGCATATTGCCCTTGTTTATTATGTATCAGGACGCTACTCGGGTGGACAACTTGGGCGAGGACAACTGGGTGCCCGTTGTTACCTTCCAGGGGTTGGCGTATCTTGCCGGCGTTAATATTGCTCCGGCAGATAGCGAATTGCAGCGGATTTATTCCGAGCTAGTAACGGTATTAAACTTAAAGGCCGGAGAAGATGTACAGGAAACGTTGTCACAATTCTTTGTCGGCGATGAACTGGCATCTCAATACCACCAGCTGGTGGTGGAGAAGTGTAAAAACTGGTTGGAAAAAAAATGTAGCATTAACCAGTTTTTAACCATAGTGGAGGAAGTAGAATCTGAAGATGATTTCCAGAAACGTCCCGACTTCGGAGACAGAAGGACCGGGGGCGCTGACGAGCAGAATATCTTGATTATACCCAGGGTATTGAAGCATACCAAGGGACGGGTAGCATACCCCTATATGCATTTTGTGCTCTTGTGTTCCAGGGCGGTGGGCGCCAAGTTTGATGAAATCAGTTCAACGGAACGTAGGGTAGACGTTGTAGTGATGGAAAAAAACCGTCTAGAAGATGTGCAGTTGTATGTGCATCAGTTGAAAGAACAGTATAGTGCAGTCAATTATTTTCCTGAACTTTTGAACAGCGCTTTCTTTGCTACAGATAGAAACTTTGGCTGGCTCAATGTGTTAATGCACGATGTGCATATGTTAAATCAGCTAAGCTTACCAGTAGCCCGCCAGTTTCAACAGGTGTCAGGGGCTAATGAGAGGATTAGAAGGTATATTTTTAATTTTGACCAACTGAAGGCGATTCATAATGGGCCTTTCAGTGAAGGCGATGTTCTAGATAAGGTTTTTCATCTAGGAACGCAGGTTTTGGAGAAGGACAAGTTCCAGCAGTACCAAGAAGTAAAATATGAAAAAAAACCTTTGTTTGTAAAGTTAATAACCGTAAGATTTCCGCGGGCGGAAATTAACAGGCTTTATGACTACCTCAGGGGACAAGGATATGAACGGGACAGTGAAGGTTTGTACTTACGCACTCTTTCAAATAAAGCTCTTGGACTGGAAGAGGTGTTAGCAGGTCTGGAAGTCTTCGGTAACAAGGCTAAACAGCAGTTGTATATACCCATAGAACCTGAGGAATTTTCAGCCCAGTTGCAGGTACTGATCGGGGGAGAGGCACTGATAGAAGCGGCTAAAGACATCCATCGATTCTTCCTTTCCGATGAAGTGGAGCTTGTTGATGATAACGGCATACGGTTTTGCCCTAGTTTTATTGCTATGTCTAATTTTTATAAGCTTTTGGATCGTCAAGGTGGAAGTGAAACAGGGTTTTTTAAAAAAGCCCAATTGGACCGGAAATTAGATGAATACTTAAAGCAACAAGACCAAAAGAGTGAAGCTAACCTGGTGTTAAACGGTCTAGTTCGGCTGATGGAGGAACCAAGATGCGACGGAAAGACCCTTGTCACTGAAAAAGTGGGAATGGAGTTGCATTCCAACGCCAGGCACTGGTTTACGGAGAATAGGCACTTTCAAGTTAAACAAGACAATCGGGTGACAGCAATCTACCTAGTGGATTCAGAAAAAGCGATTGTTGACATAAATAACTTGGTGAGTAAATTCGGAGCACACCCTATTCTGATCCTTTACCGGAATGAAGATACAAGAGAAGAACTGGAAAAGGGGATGCAAAAGTATCCTTCGGGCGTCAGAAATATTTTCTACTGGCCGGTGAAGAACATTATAGGTAATCTACTCATGAAATTGGGAGCGGCAGGACTTGGCCGGCAAGGGGAAGCTAATTTTTACAGACTTGGTATAGACGAATACCAGATTACGGATATAGCCTATGGCAACATCATGACATTGTCAAAAAGGTTGGACAAGGACTTTGATTCCCACATTGAGAGGTTAGCAGACCAAGGATTCTTACTCCGGCCAATCGTTTATCCTGCTGGAAGTATAAATGCGGCATCCCAGGCAATACAACTCCTAGCGGGAAAATACCGACAAATGTACCTTGAAGCTGCAACAACGGGTAAGGCTTTTTCTATACAAGCTGCACAGTGGGATCAGCAACTTGATCAGGCTGTAGAATATATGAAAAAAAATATCTACGGGAAACAGGCTAAAGGTATGATTTGCTTACAGCTCTTCCAGGAGGATGGGGGAGTAGTGGTAGTGAAACCAAACGAGTTTCCAATAGCCTTTGCCGCGCTGCTGTCGAGTCTGAAGGTTAAACGGAGTATAAGTGAACTAGCAAAGGAATTTTATACTGATGTGCCTAAACATGACTGTAAAATGGAAGTCATTCTAGAACAGGCCGTCCTTTTTCTGGTCAACTTCGGGTTGGCGGTTCGTGAAGATGATAAGTTCAGGCGGGTTACCAAGGGCGATTATCAGAAACAAATTGAAGAAGCAAGAAATTGGGCTAACATAAAGTTGAAGGAGCATATTTCACAAATAACTGTGATGATGAAACATCATGGCGGTTTGCTGAACACCAGAGCTAAACAAATCTCCGACAGACTCAAAAAAGCGGAAGAAATACTGGCTAATATTAATTGGGAAACTCTAAACCATATGAATATACAAGGAAAAGAATGGCAGGAATATGCCGCAGTACTGGTTAAGAAGCTCTCAGAACTTGAAAGATCTCTAAAATGGGTATTGGATAAAGAGGGGTATGACAATTTCATTTTGCCTCCTGATTACGAGCAGAAAATAGGTAATATTAGTAATCAGCCTGTCTGGTACTCTGCCATTCTGCTGGTCAAATACATCCAGAAAGTAATCGAACAATTGGACGAAATTAAGGTTGAAGCCATGAAGGTGAATAATAACTGGATGCAAGAGATAAAGGATGATAAGTTTCCCCTGCCTAAACATCTACTTGACATTATGCTTTATCAGATAGAGGAGGCCATCAACCCGAAAGAAACTACCGTTACTGGTAGCCCCTTGCATTATCTTACAGCGGGTGACTTCCAGGGACTAAAAAGACAAATCAAGTTACTTGTAGACACTGTCCATAATGTAGACCAATTTTACAAGGATTATATCCCCCGCTGGCGACAAGAGGCGGCTTGTATTAAAGAATTAGGGTTAACATTTGCCGATTTTAAGGACTTTGTTGCAGGAAGAGAAGGCACTGTTTCTCGTTTAAATGAATTTGCCAGTATCGACAAAAAGCACAAAGCCTTTTATCCTAATCTCCAGGCAGAGTTAGAGAGCAGAATAGAAGATCAGGATACATTAGAAGTATTGATCGAGTGGCTTAAAGGGGAAATCCAGAGGATAGAGGGTATGGCTAAAAATGCTACCGATTCCATTAAAGCTAATAAAAATCAGCTCTTGAATGACGTTGAATCAATGGTTTCAGATATTGACTTGGAAGTAGTAGGGTTCTTATATCCAAGCAGCCCACCAGTAAGACCAACTGAAAGGATCAGAAAGTCTAAAAAAATGGTCGAGGCGGAAAAAGTGGTTAACCAATTCAACCAGGAATTGGTTAATAAGGGGGATGAGAAATTTTCCACCTTCAGCACTGCCAACTATCAATTTTTTAAGGATTTGTACCATGAAGTCCGAATCAAACATAACGGGGCTTATATGAACCAGATGCAAAGCCAATATCCACAGGCAATCCAGGAACTGATTGATAATCATTTGCTAAAACAAGAAATTACTTTTGTCTCAAGGGTGTAACTATGGAAATACGCTTGCTATTTTCTGAAATGATTAATGATACCGAATATATTTTTGATGTGTTTAAAGTCCGGAGAGTTAACCTGAATGAGGCTATGGTGGAAATTGACATCCAACGGCCCCTGCTGGTGGTTTCCAGGCAATGGGCACCAGATCCGAGGATGAAGGACCTTTCAACTCACATCTTAGAAACCGGTCAACACATGATCCTTATGCCGTTGTGGCCAAAGGGGTTGAATATAGCCGGCTGGTTGGGCTTACCCTTGGCTTGTGTAGTAAAACCCAGTCGTGGTTGGGATGTAGCAGGAGGGAAGAAAATCAGTTACAGGTGTGTCTTCGCCACAGCCCTTAATGATAGTATTCTTCATTTCAATGATACTGGTTTTCCCCTAACTATTTGTTACCAAAGCTTTTCAGGATCTGGTGGAATAACCATCACCGCACTCGACTTGAACTTTTGGCAGATTAATACTGTGGATTCGGACCAGCAAGGAGTCTGGAAAGAGCTTATCTCCTGGCACCCTGACAATAATGACTTTAGACAATTTGTTGAGGACCGACCAGAAGATGTAGATGTGTTGGAGTATATCCCCCTTGAGTTATTGCTAGCTTTGGCTGTAAAAGATGAGTGGGATCTGGAAAGCCTGGCTAAGTGGTCCGGTAGAGTGCTTCTGGCCAGGATGAGTTTGCCGGAATGGAGAAGTATGGCGGATTCGGCAGAGGGCAAGGGTATTGTACAGACAACAGGTGACAGTATTAAGTTGAATAGCCAGTGGCAGAAAGCCTTGGAAGACTACCTGATATTACATGGGCATTATGGTCTATTAAGGCAGTTACGGAAGGGGAGCTAAAAATGCAAGACTTACCGAATCAACCTATGGCCAAAGAACTGGTGGCGCAGATGCAGTTAAAACTACACCACACTGCTGGTCGTTTGCTCAACCGGATGATGTTTGTGGAGCAGGTGGCGCCTCGTTTTGAGCAGTCTGGGATTCTGCAAAAATATGTGCCCATTGATGAGTTACACATGTCTGTATGCGGGATAGCCACAGAAGAAAGATATATCCAGGCTTTTGGGGGGTGGTTATACGGTTGTGTGCTCTCTCGACAGGATTTTGCTTTTAAGGGCCGCGAGATTATTGGCAATTACCAGGACAGCCGGGTGGATATAAACGAAATTGACGGTGTTGATCTGGAATACCGTATAAAGTGGAAAAGATACCACCTGCTGTACGACGTACTGGAGGAAATGTTCAGCCGGCCGCAAATCCCGGATTTGATACTAATGGATTTACCCTTGGTAATCGGCCGCGAATTGGTTCCCCGTTCTGATGATCCCGATGTAGCGGAGGAGTATAAAGAGCTAGTTAAAAGGGTTAGGGATTTTTGGGATAAAAATCTTAATAATTGCTATCCTTACAATGAGCATGGACCTCGCGTAATATATTTCGGCGGTAGACAAATCGGACTGATTTTAAAAGCTATCAAAAGAGATGGAGAAGAAGCCAGCCCTGATCATATCGACCCGGCTATGCAAAACTGGTTAAATGACCAGTGGTTTGTGTTAAAGGGATTGGGGTTTGAGACGTTCATGAAATCCATGATGAAGCCCAATACCCGCACGGCGGCCTATAGTCTGCAATCGGTATCTCAGGATAAACGGGTCATCCCGGAAGACATTTATGAGCTTGGCATGGTGGGTTTTCACCTGCGTTGTGGCATCCGCACGCCTGTTTATCAAATTGAAACGTTGGGGTCACCAGAAAAATGGAATACTTCTGAATTAAACCGTATAGCGGCTGAGATAGGATTTCTTACTTTATATGACAACGAAAAAGCGCTGCCACTTCCTATCTGGTATGCCCGTTCTAAGGCGGCGGTGATTAAGAAGGGACGAAAAGGTGGCCTCCTGGAATGGTATCGCTCCCAGACCTTACGGTTAATTCAAAATGAAGAGATTGTGCAAGACTGGCTGGATGATTTTTCGGAGTTTGCAGGGAGGTAATTAACTTAATGGACAGGTACATCGGTAGGTTGGTGGGAAATACTGGTAATCCAAGTGAGCTCAGGGTAGCACTAAAGGACAGTTTTAGTGCCCGAAGAGGCGAGTTTGTCAGGATTGCTCACCGGGAGCGTGCAGGGGAACCGGAGACTGAGGTGCTGGGTCGAATCGTGAATATCTCTCGAATGAACATTTTGTACAGCGAAGGTCTGGGGGAAGGTTTATCTGAAGTTGAAGTGCTTCCTTCGGCCCAACTTACCGGGGAAAGTTTATTTGGTTCTTTAGAATTAATTGGGTATAAAGATCCAATTACCGATGAAATAAAAATCCCCCGCAGGCCGCTGGACCCCGGCTCAAAAGTCCGGGGGGTTGACTACGATTTTCTTTCACGTTTCTATGAATTTCAAGAGGATACAAGCATCCATATCGGTAACCTGGTGGGCTATGAGCGGGGCCAAAACGTAGTGTCTATATTTCTCGATGTGAATAAGTTGGTCACTGAACACTTGGCCGTTTTAGCAATGACAGGCTCAGGCAAGAGTTACACGGTAGGTCGGATTATCGAACGCCTGGTTGGGCAGATGAATGGCAGTGTGGTGGTTTTTGACCCCCACGGTGAGTACGGGAAGGCTTTTGAAAAAGGTTTGCTAAATTTTGCACCAAATCTGGCTGAAGTAGAAGATTTAAGGGACAGGGAGAGGCTACCCCGTATTGCCGAAAACTTCAGGCAGCTTCAGGCCAAGGGCGGTGGGATTATTGTTTATACTCCCCAGAACCGAAGTTTCAATACGAAATATGGTGAGCGTAACAAGTACCTTGCTCTACAATTTGACCGATTTGAACTGGATGAGTTGGCTGAGATATTACCTGGATTAACGGAGCCACAACAGAGGGTTATGGATATTGCCATAAGGTACTGGAAAAAGGTAACCAGGGAACCCAGGGATATAAACTCGTTATTGAACTTATTGACTAATGACCTGGATGAACTAAAGGGGTGGGATGAGCTTAGTGATGCCGAAGCTAAGGCGCTAAGCAATCGCTCAGCAGCAGTGGCAGCTATGCGTCTGCGCCGAGCTATTAATGAGGCTCAGAGTTTTTATACCGCAGCGGTGGGAGAACCAACAGATGTGCGGGATATTGTTGGGAGAAAGGGCGATCGGACTGGACGCTTGGTAATCGTTGATCTTCAGGGCCTTTCTGACCTGGCCAGACAAATTATCGTAGCCTTGTTCTCTGCGGAAATTCTTCGGGCAGCTAGTGATAAGCTGGAATCAATCAGGCCCACCTTCCTGGTTTATGAGGAAGGACACAACTTTGCACCTGCCGGAACGCCCTCAGTTTCAAGAAATATTATCAAGAAAATAGCCGGTGAGGGCCGAAAATTTGGAGTGGGTTTTGCTATCATATCTCAGCGGCCTAGTAAATTGGATAGCGATGTGACATCGCAGTGTAACACAATTATTACTATGCGTATTAAAAACCCCGATGACCAGCGATTTATTACGAAATCATCAGATATGTTTTCTCAGGCCGATGTCAATGAGTTGCCAACATTGTCTACGGGAGAGGCGTTAATCTGCGGCAGATCCATACCAGCACCACTATTGGTCAAGGTTGGCACCAAGGTTCTCAGACACGGCGGAGTTTCGCCTGAAGTGCTTCACGAATGGGCACCTGCCGAGTTAGACAAGGGAATTAATATATGAGAGAAGATATGCCAATTATAGAAATTTTAAAGAGAGAGTTTATATCTCAGGATATATTAAAGCAATGTTTCCCCTTCTGGTTGGCGCCTGGCGTAGTCGATTATTCGGAAACCATTCACTCCCTCGGAATTAACTACCTGACGGCGATAGGGAGAGTGTCGGGTTGCCTGGCAGCTTCGGAATATCCGGTGTTTGTGCCACAAGACCATCGTTTTGCTCCTTTAGGAGAGGTTCGCCCAGATACCATCTGGTTTGACCGGAATTACTGCCCCGTACTACTGGGTGAGTTTGAGCGTTATGATCGTGGCAAGAAGGACAAGCTTCGTCAAAAAGTGGAGAATCTGGTTATTGGTTATCATCAGATGGATAGCAAAGTCAAGGACCTGTTATTGATATTTTGGGCCAAGGGAAACGAGAACCCAGGAGACATACGTCCTGTTATAAGTGCCGTTTTTAATGGGTTCATTAGGAATGGACATGCTGTGCCGGGAATTAGTTCAAATAGCAACTTGTATTTATTTAAGTGCATTATGAAGACACTGGATAATATACACTTTATGATAGGGGAAATTATCCATGTTTCAATTTGATTACGAACACAAGAAAATTTTATCATTATACAGTGGCTTACGACTGGGTGGGTGTTACGAGTTTGTGGAATTGATTGGGCGAGGTAGTTTCGGGGAGGTTTGGCAGGCTTTGAAAATCCCCGAGGGCAAACGAGTAGCGCTAAAAGTCCCGCTTGCCCAGCATATGTCAGAAGCATTCTTGCGCCAGGAAGTGAAAAATTTATTAGGCCGAGAAGGGAAGCACCTAGTCAAAATCTTTTCGGCTGAAAGAGTTGAAGGTGGATTATTTGTTATAGAAATGGAGTATTTCCCGAGTGTTACCCTGAAGGCGCTTCTAGAAGGCACAACAGGTAGAGAGGTAACTTTTGCTAGTTTACTAGACATGTTTTCTCAATTGTGTAACGGTCTGGCTGAAATGCACCAGATGGATATCACGCACGGCGACTTAAAGCCGGAAAATATCCTAGTTGATTACGAAAATCTCGTCAAGATCACCGATTTTGGAAACAGTCGTAGGCTAGAAGAAATTTGGGTTGAGACAAAGGGTGGCGGGACCATGCTCTACATGGCGCCTGAGGTAATGAACGAACAGCGCCGCTCAAAAATAAGTGATATATTTTCTCTGGGGGTAATCCTTTACCAAATGATAACAGGGTATCTGCCTTATCGAACCCCTGCAGCGATGTACCAGCGCTTGCCTATCGCCAGACCTCGTGAATTAAATCCTGTCGTTACCACTAAACTTGAAAATTTAGTATTTAAAATGCTAGCCTATGATCCGGAAGACAGGTATCAGTCTGTAAGTGAATTCAGCAGCGAGTTGGATAAAGTATGCTCTTACTACCAACAAATGCAAGAAAGGCCTCCAGCGCCTGATGCCAGTTATATCTCAAGCTCTGCAAACAGCATGGACCATATGGACTATGCTGAAATGCTGCTGCAGCAAGGTAAGGAGATTGACGCTATCCAGGAATTGGAGAGAGCAGCATACTTGGACAAAGATGATGCCAAGAGCAGGTTGAGGTTGTTGAGTTTATATAGGGCCAATAACTGTGAGCAAAAAGCGCTGAAGATGAGCTATGAATTGTTTCGTTTCCAATTTAGTCATAATAAGGCCGTTGAATTATGGCGTGAGGCATTAATATTTTCAGTTGGCATGAAGGACTATAGCTTTAGCTTGAAGATAATTGACCGTCTAATTCAACTACAGGGTGAAGAAACTGCTCTTTTATATCAAAAAGGCCTAATCTTAGGTATGCTTTCGAATTATAAAGATGCTATTAAAGTATTTAAATTGTTAAAAGAAAAAGAACCTAAGAACCCTAAAATTCTATATAGACTTGCCCTTGCGCACTGGTTTAATAACCAACAAAAAGAAGCCGTATTTTTCTTTAATGAAGTGATTAACTTATTTCCCAATCACCCTCAAGCTCTTTATTATCTTACATATTATTACGGAAGCGTTGGAAATCAGCGCTTGGCAGAAGAAAAAATGGAAAGGCTTGCCCAAGCACCAGGAGGGAAACCGTATTTTGAGAGGTTAATGAAAAAAGTCTAATTCATTACTATCTATTTCTATAGTAAACGGAGGAGTGATAAAATGGCTTTTAAAGTTGACAATAATGAATGTTATAAGTTTGATGATCTGCTTACTATTGAAAAACATGTAGAATGTGAAGCAGATAATTATATAATGGCCCCAATTGAAAACTTTCTTAAAAATAAAGCTGGTTTTTTTGATGACCGATTTTACGGTGCGGATAAATTTTTTGTAAAATTTAACGAGGACGGAATCAAGTCTTTTTGCAGGGTTTGCGGAATACCCTTTGATTTCATTAATAGTTTAAATAAAGACGGTTTAACCTCTGTAGTTTTAAACGATTATTTAAGTCAAGATGATATTAAAAAGCGATTACAAAAGTATAACTTTATTCTGGATCAAAAAAGTAATACTGTATCCGGTGTGGTTAGTCAATCATATGTAGGATATAGCAATAAAACATTTCTTTTGGATCTTAAGAATAATTTTCCAAAGGAAATGGATACATATGAGGTTCAAGAATCTTATATTATCAATACTCGTTTGTATCTGCGATTATTGTCGCCGACTATAAAGGCTGGAATCATTGCAGGAAGGGGTGGAACTGGCGACGATATATCAAGGATAGGAATACAGTTATCAAATAGTATGGTAGGGGATCGTTCAATTAAAGCGTCATTTTTTATTCTGCGTTTGCTTTGCGCGAACGGGTTAATACTTGAGTCATTAAAAGATTCTGGTTTAGTCAGACATAGCGGAAAAGAAGAAACCCTTATGAAAAGGATCGAAACTAACATTAGTCCAGTTATAAAGAAATTAAGATACGTACCCAATTTAATAGAGAGTCTGGGAAAGATTAATTATAATGCTGAATTAATTGTTAAGTCAGGGGGTACAAGAATAGTATACGATATTATTCCTTTAAATTACTGGGAGTCTGAAGAACGTAAGAAGTTGAAGGGAAAAGCCCTTTTTGAATACGATACGAGAAAAATATCCCAATACCCTTATCGA
>CAZIYV010000023.1:15088-30382 GCA_964543575.1 uncultured Pelotomaculum sp. | reverse complement strand
TCCAGAAATGGTTCTGCCTAAATAATAACCACCTAAAAAGATAGTCAATATTAAAATAAAGTGTAAGACAATCCAAGCCCACTTTCCATACTTGAGAGCTTCCGCATTTATTGGGCTGCGAAATTGCTCAGTCACAATTAGACCGCCGATCCAATCAAAGATTAGTAAGTATATCCACCACCACGTGTATGAATCCCAGAAATCCCACTCAAAATTGTATTCAATTAGTTTTGTATTTACCTTAGCCAATGTTTCTCCTAGCATGCCAAGATGAACGATTACCCAGTAAAATGGTATTTTATAAGCCCACGACTTGGGGCTGTACCTTACCCCAACCAAAACAATGAAGGGGAATACCGTTAGTACTGCGTCAAATGGCATAATAGAAATGCCGCTAAAAAGCCTATACGGAAATGAATAAAACCCTGCTTTTATAAAAATATAACAGATGATATTTCCTGTTACACCACTAAGCAAGAAAAGCGATCCGTATCTTTTCCAGTTGATCCTGATAATAAAATAGCTGCCTATTAGACTTATTAGAACAGCTGTTATATAAATATAAAAATCAATGCTCCACTGAAAGTTCATTATATAATCTCCAGCTATATCTTGCGTTTTCGGGTTGACCAACCCAAAGCATCATAGACAATTCAGTACCCAAAGGCTGCCTCAATTAATTGGAAAATAGCGAAAGCTATCGCGACAGTTGTTACCCATAAGCTTGTTATTAATCGTACGTAAACCATATATAGAAGCAACAGACCGATGACTGTCCTGATCGCCCTGTCAGTGTTGCTTAAATTTCTTTTATAATCTAAGTCCATCTTGTCACCTCCTCAACTATAGAATCTCTTAAAAGACGTTGATTATTCCATGTAAAATATTTTGGATATAATTTGGATATAATAATGAAGTAATTTTTCTCCTCTCAACCCTCCTCCGGGAGGGTTTTATCTTTGTCTACCGAATCTTTCCACATGCGAAAACCACTTGATTTCTGTCCGACCTGCGGTTGCAAAAGAAAAAACCCCTGCTGCCCCGACTGTTTGCATAAACAATCTACTCGTGAGCGTTATCTTTCTAACGGACTGTGTGGGAAATGTGGTGGTTTACCTGTGCCAGGTATGAAGCATTGCGAGAATTGTCTTGAAAAAATGGCTCTAAGACAAGAGACAAAGATTTCGCCGCAAACCATTATGCCGCCACATTTGAGAGCGCTCAGAAGGAAAGCGCGCCGGCAACTGAAGGCAAACAAGACAGGCGATACTGGTGCTGATCCATCCAGGTGCTCACCATGACACATGAAGAACTCCAAGCCGCCATCGAAAACACCAAGGGTCAAATCCACCAAATCATATAGAAGCGGGTGGGGATGGTGCCTTCAAGGTTAATAATGGGACTTCAAACTTTTAAAGCCTGATGGCTTTCTTTTTTTATATAAAAAGGAGGAATAAGTCGCTTCTGGTAGAATAATCCTAATAGCTTTTATACCTGGTTTAATAAAGGCGGTGGTACTGTGATCCAGCTTGATCGCAGGCAGCAGTTGATTGTTCTCCTGCTGGTGGGAGTGATCCTTTTTAGCGGAGGTTACAGGTTAGCCCAGATCAAAGACAAGTCTACGGAAAAATTGAAGCCGGCGCTGGAGTCGGCTGACGAAAACAAAGCCAAAGAAGTGACTGTTCATGTTTTCGGGGCTGTATCAAAGCCCGGTGTATACCAGGTGTCGCAGAGCGCCAGGGTAATAGACGCGATCAACATGGCCGGGCCTACTGGGGAGGCGGACCTGGATTCCATAAAGCTGGCCGCCAAGGTTACTGACGGGCAGGATATTTCTGTTCCATTTAAAGCTGATATTGACCCCGCGGCGATAGGAGTCCCTCAGGGCGCGTCAACTTCTGCCGGGCGAAACGTTTTTACCGCCCCAACAGGAGCTAAATCCGGCGGCGCTGTAGCGGCAAACGGTATTGTCAACATCAACACCGCCAACCAGAGTGAGCTGGATACCCTGCCGGGCATCGGACCCGCCCTTGCTCAGAGAATTATCCAGTACCGGGAGACAAACGGATATTTTCAATCAGTTGAAGACCTAAAGAATGTATCAGGAATTGGCGATAAGAATTTTGAGAACATGAAGGACAAAATCACGGTCAGGTAGTAATAACAGAAGTGAAGTAGGATAAAAGCCAAATACACTTTGATTTTGAGGTATGTTTCCATGGAAATCAACCCGTTGGTAAGAATGCTGCTGATGGAGTACCTGGCGGAAGCGCAGGGAAAAGAGAAGAAGACAGGAGGCGCACAGGATGGAGGGTTCGCCGTTCTACTGGCGCTGACTCTGGCTGGCGGCGGAACACAACTGCCGCCTGTAAGCCCCGGGATGACCGGCAACTACAAAAAAACAGCTGCCCGGTCGCTGGCGGGCGTGCAGAACCGGAGCGTTTCAGGTGTGGCGGCCTTCCGCGGGCAAGTGGCAAGCGGAGGCGCGAGAGGCAGCGTCGCTGCGGGCGGACTGCAAGGCTTGATCGAGAGTGTGGCCGGCAGGTATGGGGTTGATCCGGCGCTGGTGAAGTCTGTGATCAAGGCTGAGTCAAATTTTGACCCCGGCGCCACGTCACCGGCGGGAGCCATGGGCTTGATGCAGCTAATGCCTGGCACAGCAGCTTCGCTGGGAGTGCAGAATGCTTATGACCCGGTCCAGAACCTGGACGGGGGCGTGCGCTACTTGAAGCAGATGCTGGATCGCTACGGCGGGGACCCCAGCTTAGCCCTGGCCGCATACAACGCTGGCCCGGGAGCGGTGGACCAGGCCGGGGGCATCCCCAATTACAGGGAAACAAGAGATTACATCAGGAAGGTGCTTGAGAACAGGATTGATTTTACCGTTTAGAGTAGTCTTTAAGCATGTCTTTTGATTAAAGTTGGACCGGAGGGGTTTCATGAACAGGCCCCTGGTTATCCTTACAATTTGTTATATCGCCGGTATCCTGATTGGGGAATACACTCATATTAAAGCATCCATAGCATTAGCCCTGGCGGCTTTTTCTTTTTTAGCCGCAATAGCCGGCCATGTTCTGAGCTGGCGGTGGAACCAGCGTGTTATTTTAATACTTTTTCTGACCCTGGGTCTGGGCTTATCCCGCCTGTGGGTTGAAGAGAGCAAGACCCCTCTGGTTAACTGCGCCGGCCAGCGGGTTGTCCTGGTGGGCTGGGTTGCTGAAGAGCCGGACGTGCGCGAGGACAAGGTCAATTACCTGCTGCAGGTTCAGGAGTTGGTCAAGGGTGAGGAGCGCCTGTCAATAACAGGTTCTGTGCGGCTTCAGGTAAAGGAGTCAAACCAGGTGTTCGGTTACGGTGATGTGCTGAAGGTATCCGGTTTGCTAAGCCGGCCTGATCCGGCAGGCAACCCGGGGGCTTTTGACTACAGGACCTATTTGGAACGCCAGGGCATTATGGTTCAGCTTTTAGCGCGGGGAGACAGCGCGGTACAAAAGATAGGCGTAGCCGGAGCCAACCCTGTGCACAGCGCCGCCTTAAAAGTCAAGCAAAAACTAACCGCCGCGGCAACAACTTCTTTGACAGGCTCACAGGCGGCGGTTCTTAACGGGATAATTTTTGGCGCCCAGGGGCTCATCGACAGGGAAACAAGAAAAACATTCTCCGAAACCGGAGTCGTGCATATTCTCAGTGTTTCCGGGCTGCATGTCGGCCTGGTGCTGGGCGGGTTAGTGGGACTGCTGAGGCTTCTGAGGCTGCAGCCTGTCTTTATCGCTCCCCTGGCCACACCAGCGCTGGTTTTCTACGTGTTAATGACCGGGCTTAACCCGGCTGTGCTGCGGTCGGCCATAATGGCCCTGCTCCTGATCTGGGCTCACCACTTCGGCCGTGACCGGGACTGGCCTACCACCCTGGCTCTGGCCGCCCTTCTGATTTTGCTCTGGAACCCTCTGCAAATATATCACCCGGGCTGCCAGCTATCGTTTGCCGCAACCTGGGGGATATTATATCTAAGCCCTGTTTTGACCAAGGCCTGTTCCACTGTATTAAAAGGTCTGCCGGATAAAACAGTGCGGCCGGTCTCACTTGCCCTGGCGGTGCCTCTCGCCGCTCAGCTGGCTACCATACCACTGGTGGCGTGGTACTACAACCTCCTTTCACCTGTTTCCATACCAGCCAACCTGCTGGCGGTACCTCTGGTGGGCTTAATCATGAGCCTTGGCTTGTTGGCCACAGCCTTTGGCCTGGTCTGGCTTCCCCTGGCGGCGCTGGTGAATGTGGTGACCGGGGTGGTCCTGGATGTTTTTTTAGCGCTGGTGGCTTTCTTCCAGCACCTGCCCGGAGCGGTGATTTACCTGGCCACCCCGCCGGTTCTTTTAGTGGCGGTCTGGTATGCCGGACTCCTGGGCGCTATGAGGGTGCGCTCAGCCGGGCTGTTTTCCGGTCTCCGGCAGCGCTGTGCGGGATGGCTGCCGGTGGGGGTGGCCTTGACAGTGGCGCTGGCTTTAATCTGCTGGCCCTGGTCAGGCGGGCAAAAGCTCACGGTTCATTTTATTGACGTGGGGCAGGGTGACAGCGCCCTGGTGCAGACCCCTGGCGGACATAGCATCCTGATTGACACCGGCGGCAGGACGGATGAATTTACGACCGGCACGGGTGTAGGCGATCTGGTGGTGGAGCCATATCTGCGCAGAATAGGCGTTAACAGGATTGACGTTTTAATTCTGACCCACCCCCATGGGTAAGCAAAACGGTACGCCATTTTTAGTCAAGCAGCTCTATCTTAAAATCCTTATCTGGCAGCAGTTTGACGGATTTAAAGACGCTGAACAGCATCTCTTTTCTCTCGCCGGCATTGGCCGTTTTCCAGTGCCAGCTAACATCCTTAAACTTTTGCATTATTTCTTCGACGGTCCAGGGTTTCCTGCCTTCTATTCCCTTAATTCTCTCACGAATAAAAGTCAGCCTGTTTTCAATTGATTTGGTCCGCTCTTTTAGATCGATTAGATCTATCGCGCCTGCCTCATAGGCATCGAACCATTTCCTTTTCCTTGCACCGATCTCCTGCAATTCAGCGGTAAGCTGTTGGTGTTCCAAGTCAGAATTTTTAATATCAACTTGCCTGCTTCGGATCAATTCTCGTAGCTCGTTCTCATCGAAGCTTTCAATGTATTCTAAAATTCTGTTTTCCAGATCATCAGAGCCGAAGAAGGGCAAATCACACGTCCCGGTCCTTTGCCGGTTAGAGCAGACATAATACCTCTTGTAGGACGTCTTTTTGCCGGTTCTTTTATTTCTGCGCGTGGACCTCATCCCGTTGACGGGATACCCACACTTCCCACAGTTCAATATACCCGTGAGCGGGTAATCGCTGGACACTATCCTGGGCGGCAGGCGCCGGTGTCTCTCTAAAATCCTCTGCGTGGTTTCCCATGTGTCAATATCTATGATAGGCTCGTGATCTCCGGCATGGATGTATTCTTCTTTGACTGTTTTGGCGGTAGACCTTTCGGTGTAGGGCCTGCCCCATATAAACCTGCCGGTATATAGCGGGTTTGTAAGTATCTGCAGAATGGTCTTATCCGCCCATTTTTTATTAAATTTTGTGGGGGTTGGGCACTCAGGATTATTAAGCAGCCTAACAATACCCCTGGCCCCCATCCCTGAATTATAAAGTTGAAATATCGTTTTTATAACCTCGGCCTCTACCGGGTTAATTTCCAGGCCTCCGTTTTCTCCGTAGCTGTATCCGTATGGCTCGGTGGATCCGGGCCGGCGGCCCTGGCGGACCATCTCAGCCAGGCCCATGCGTACCCTTTCGGCCAGGTTCTCCCTTTCCCACTGGGCCAGGGCGGCCACCAGGGTGATGAAAAGCCGGCCCATGGCTGTAGTGGTATCGTATACCTCAGTGGCTGACCGAAAGTGGACATTGTTTTCTTCGAATATTTTTAATAGAGTATATAGGTCCAGCACTGAGCGGGTAAGCCTATCCAGGCGGTAAACCAGAACTATGTCTATTCCGGAGTCACCTTTC
Organism: uncultured Pelotomaculum sp.; assembly: GCA_964543575.1. GTDB lineage: Bacteria > Bacillota > Desulfotomaculia > Desulfotomaculales > Pelotomaculaceae > Pelotomaculum_B. The sequence goes on along the minus strand of CAZIYV010000023.1, from coordinate 24,351 downwards.
TTGATGTTGGTAAGTAGGCGCTGCATTTCAAACCTGTTCAGGTCCTTGGCCGATTGCCCCTCTTCTATGTAATAGTCAACGATAACCCATCCTTGAGACTTTGCGAACGCTTCAAGGCGTTCTCTCTGGGCTGGTATGGAATACCCTTCTTTGGCCTGGTCCTCTGTTGAAACACGGAGATATACTACCACGCGCATTTTGTCACCTCAAAGATAGGTTCGCTGGCGCAGGACATTATCCCTCTCATGCCTTATTACATCTTCTGGTACTTTTTATGGCTTACATACCCCACACGGCACATACCCCGCAGCCTGGGCCTCAGCTGCGCTATTGAACCATATTAAATTCTCCGGCTTTATAGTCTGGACATACCGGCAGCTCGGGTAGTGGTATTTGTCCGATTTTATGCTGCCGACATAAAGACCAGTTTCGGAGCTGGCAGGAGTTAATTCAGTGGGAGTAGTCTGGGGTTGGACCTGTACTGCAGGTGTCTCATAAGCGGTTGTATGGCTTACAGAAGTGTTATACGTATGACCATCAGTGGTAACCACAATATCACCATTAAAATCCGTCCGGTATATCGTGGCCCCAGAGTTCGTTAATCTCTGCAGCGTCTCCGCTGTTGGATGGCCATAACTGTTTCCCGCACCAACACTTATTACAGCAACCTCTGGGTTAACTTCACTCAGCAAATCAGCCGATGTAGAGGTCCGGCTGCCGTGATGGCCAACTTTCAGGATCTCCGCGTCCAATTCACCAGTCAGCACCGCCTCTGCCGGGAACCCCGCGTCACCCATAAACAGAAACTCAATGTCACCGGTATCAAGCCGGCTGACCACCGAGTAATCGTTTGGATTGTCCCAGTAGGCAGCACCGGTCAAGATCTGAAGCTCTACGTTTCCAAAAGCATAGGTCTGGTGGTTATCAACTTCCCACGAGTCGCCTATGCTTTGAGCTGCAACAGAATAGTTCTTATAAACACTGGTGCCCGCAGTCATGCCGCAATCGATAGTTTCTATGACATCGAAAGCATCATATACAGCAGGGAGGCCGCCAATGTGGTCCTCGTGCGGGTGAGTGGCGATAACGAGTTCAAGAGTATCGTCTGCTCCGTGGTTTTTCAAATAGTTAACTACTGTAGATCCGTCTGAAGTGTTGCCGGCATCAATGAGTATGTCGTTATGGTCCGGAAGTGATATGTATATGGAGTCAGCCTGTCCAACGTCAATGAAGTGGACCTTAATGGTGCCGGTACCCGATAAGCTTGAAATCGTGATTGTCTGGGTGGCCCCGTCCCAATTTACCTGGCAGCCCAACGCCTCAGAGACAAACCGGAGGGGGACCATTGTGCGACTTTCGATTATTTTGGCCGGAACGTCCAGCGTAACAGGCTGTCCATTCTTATATGCAGCGCCGCCAATGATTAGCTTAATCTCCGTACTGTCCTTAGTAGCGGTTACCGTCTGAGTATCCCCGTTCCATTGAATGTTAGACCCCAGGGCCTCAAAAATGGCGCGGAGGGGTACAAGGGTGCGGCCGCTTTCTATGACCGGTGGGACGTCGAAGGAGATGGCCTGGCCGTCGAGGATTACCTGGGGGGCGGCTGTAGCAACACAAGACAATGATACCAGAATTAGAAGTACTAATATGCTTTGAGTTAATTTTTTTGACATAAAGACTACCTCCTAGGCTTTACTGCAATTTTAAAATAGTCTAAATTTGGTAGTTTGAAATATTTCTATTTGCACCAAGTCAATTATGATATATAAATTATCATTATTATGGAAGGAACTTGTATTAGAATAGTGCCCCACTGGTGACCGGTCATTTTTTGTAATTCTTAATTTTCAAGTATTTTATTCTGTATTTAAGATAGGTAATTGTATTGAGGCTAGTACTAAAAACAACAAAAAGAGAATATAAAAAAAGAAAATTAAACATTATAATTATTATTTTTGGCTGTGTATATCCTTGTACTGATAAATTAGATGATGTTATTCCAAAAAGAATTAATGAAAGGATTAAAGCAATAAATAATACAAAGAGGGAATATTTAAATAAATTTATAATTCCTGTATAGTGCCCTTCTTCTTCGAGAAAATTTACAAAATCATTATCACTAGAGGAGATTATTATCGCTAAAGTTGCAAATAGCATTGAGAATATGATAGACAAAACGGAAATCGCTACATTATAAATATCTTTCGCAAATAGCCCGTCTACTTGATTAGGGCAAATCAACCACAGTATAATTGATATTAAAATTGATAAAATAAAATCCCAGCTTGCAATTATCTCTTTTGGTTGCATTAATCCATGATCCTTTTTAAGATTTCAGTAAATTTACTAATTATTGGGCTAACTATTTCCTGAGTAGTTCCTTCTTTAGGGCCTTCAGCTTTAATGGGAATTTTCTCAGTGCTTGCAATTTTCTTTTTTCCATCTTTTTGGCCGTACAGTTCAGCTTTTCCATAACCATCACTTGCCATTAATATCTCTTCATATACTTCATCTTCTTCATTTATTACTAACCCCTTATTGCTATTATAGCTTGATTTATAAATTTCTGCCTGCATAATTTTCATTTTATCATCAATCTTCTTCCACCTATGACTATAATTTGGGTTGGAAGGATGAAGGCGTATAAATAATGAGTTTATTGCATCGAAACTTCTTATTGCTTTAATAATTTCCACTTCTTCGTTTACTGTTTGTATATCAGCATTAATTAATAAATTATCATTAGCTTCTTCAATAAGTCGCGAAAAAATCATTCTAAACTGATTGTCACTTATTTTATTTGGTATAGGGTGATAACCGATTAGGCCACTTTTTATATGTAGTAGAAAAAAGGATTTAGCAAGGACACGGTCACTAGCTGGTTCTGTTATAGTTTTACGTTTTTCTCTATCGACAATTTCCTCAGCAGTTAGAGTTTTGTATTTTACTAAATTACCATATATATAATTTTCTTCAAATATTGTTATTTCATCAACATCAAAAAACCCCCACTCGTATTCTTTTACAACTACTTGTTGTTTTTTTTTAAGGCTGTTTACAATATATGGTTTTTTATCTGTATAATATGCTATTAAATTTAAGCGACCAAAATAATAAGTAATATCTTTATTTACTGAAAGCACCCCCTATTAATTAGTTGTTATTTGTAATATTTTGTCGAATCCCGCCTAAACCACAACGACCACCCCCTACGGGTGGCCGTCTCTTTTCCACTTTCCCCTTACTTTCGATATCTTTTGGTAAAGTCCTTCCTCAACTGGTAGGATATTTCTGTTTGCGTGGAGAATAATGGTATTAATAATTAGGTGCTAAAATGGTGGAGCACAAGGGTAAACTTAGGCAAATTATTACACAACTAAATGTTAATGCTTTTTTATTGGAGGAATATACTATATGAATTGGAAACCAGTAATCATAGGAGCACTAATAAGTCTTACTGTCACTATTATAGGCGGTACAATAGTATATTATTTAACTCGAGATAAACCCACACTTCAATCCGAAAAAATAATTTATGATATTGAATCTCCCATTTCCTTTACAACAGATAATAATAAATTAAAACTACAGGTAATTAATGTTCAAAATGAGGGGGGTAAAGAAGCTGAAAATTTAAGGATTTCTATTCGATATGATAAAATAGGGAATATTAAAATCATTGATAAAAAGATAGAGTTCTCGAGTGGACCTTCAGCAACTTATACTGAAGAGGATGTAAGCGAATATGGATCAGTTATTATTGTTCCATTTTTAACACCTAATGAAAAAGTAAAAATATCTTATTTAACAGAAGGAGCCGGTTATCAACCAATTGTTTCTATTAAGAGCAATAAAACGATAGCAGAAAAAAAGTTAGTTGATGCCCAAATTGATAAAAACACAGACAGTAAAATTATTAGCAAAGTTACACCAATAATTATTCCCATATTAGGTGTTTTACAGGTGCTGATAATAATGATTGTACTTTTTCTTAGGAAAAGATACTACCCATCACAACAATCTGTTAATAACACAGCATTTTTGTTAATCCACAAGGGATTGTATGAACGTGGTAAAGAATTGCTGCAGGATTCAATAAAAAAAGATGGAGCTAGTTCAATAGAATTATCAAATTATGGCTTATGCGAGGCTTTAGATGGCAACATAGATATAGCTAATTCCTATTCTGATGCTGCTGAATTTTATTCCAACACATCTCACGAAAAGGCAATAGTTGCTTTTAATAGGGGATTAATAGGTTTTAGTAATGGAGATGAAGAAAAGGGAGTTTCTGAAATTAAAAAAGCTTTTAGAATTTCGAAGAAAGTAATTGAACAATATTTAACTTTTAGTAGTCTAGTAGCCGATTTGCGAAATAAATCTAAATCCATAGATGTATTTTTTAGCGAATTACGAGGTTAATTACATAGTTTTTCTAAATAGATTTCTTAAAGGCTGGTACTGAACTTTTGAAATACAACGAATACAGCCACAGGCACGGCAAAGAACTCCTACAAATCCTCCATCCGGATATTGTCAAGGAAGTTGAGGCAACTTTGCACAGCCTTGACCCCTTTCCCCATGGTTCCAAGAAGGGAACAACCGTAAAAGATTACCTGACGGAAGCATTTGTCCAGAGGGGCTGGACCAAGGAGGGAAGGGCCGACTTCAATACTGACAAAAATGATTTCCTGGATCTGTGCAAATGGAAGGTTGCCATCGAAATGGAATTTTCCCGGTTTGAGATGTTTTTCCGGGACTTTTTCCGGTTCATGCTGCTGTACGAGCGAAGGGAAATTGACGCCGGCATAATAATAACCCTGGACGAGCTGGCTTATGAGCAGTGGCAGGGGGATGTAAAGGCATACCGATCGGCGAGGGCTAGTTTTAAGAGGTTGGTGGACTTTCTCAGGGGGGATTATTCTTCGGTGGTGACTGTGCCGATTTGGTGTATCGGGATTGAGTAAAACATTTAAGGCTTGGTTATTTCTCGAAAGCCCGGCAGGACCTATTGTAATTTTTAGGTATAGAGTGTTATATTTATAATAATATTAGTGTTTTAAATTTCGATTAACCAGTAATAATTATATTAGATTTATACCATTGTAAAATTGGAGGGCAAAGATGAATTATTGGAATATGCTTTATAAAGCAAGTATTTTTGCTAATTTAAATGATATTGTTCCCTCACCAGAAATTATAATAAAATTAACCGATCTTTTGAAAAGCTATAGTTTTATTCCCAGTACATTTGGAGAAAAAATAACAAGTAGCCAAAAGTCAAATATGAGACTACTTTTTACTTTACCCAATAACGAATGGATTATTAAATTTGGAACTGAAAGAATGGATATAGAAAAAAACGCTTTAGATAGTTCAGGGACAAATATGGGAGAAATCATAGATTTCATGAAGACGGCTAATGAATTAATTGAAACTATTTTTAGAGAATTCAAAAAAAAGGGAAGAAGAATAGCTCTTAATACCAGTATTATGCTTGAGGAGATGAGTAATACGCAACTTAATAGTATTTATGAAATATTCATCAATCCTATTGCCTTTTATAAAAGCAATCCTCCGACTCAATGGGCTACGCGTTCTATATCAAGATTTGAATATAAGGTTAATGCTATAGATGAGGAAGTAAACATAATTACTGATATTAGCCGAGCAAGAGGTGTGTTTTTGGATGATAGCGCAGGCAAAGCCTTTGATAGAATAAAAATAGATTTTGATGTAAATACACTTGATAACAATCACGACACCAGGTTTTTTAATGTATTGGAGTTTCTTCACCAAGCATTAGAATCAAGGAATAATATAATATCAGATATAGAGAGGGCAATTTATGAGAGATGAGAGTTACTTCAAGAAAAACATACTAGAATTTTTATTGAGAGAATACGAATCAAACATATCCGGTAATTCAACTATAGAAAATACTACTGGTTTTCAGGATAACATTGTCACTAGTTTTTTTAAAAAAAGCTCAGAAGATGGAATTATTAATTATAAGGCTTTTATACCTATAATAAAAGAAGAAATTAGCGATATTAATTTTGAAGCTTATAGAACTATATCTTCTATAGACCCTCTATTAACACGAAAATTTCTTTCAATTATTGATGATGATATCTTTGAATTTGGCTATATATCAAAATCAGAGATTTTCATTAAGAATTTAATTAAAAATAATCCGTCTGAAATAAAATTATGGTTGAACGAAATCTTTTTAAAATACTTTAATGATGTAAATACAACAACAGCTATTTTACATGTTATATCTCATTTAGAATATGAGATTATTAAACCAACAGGTCCTACAATAGCTATAGCTGCTACAAGGCATAAAGATGTTACTGTTAGAGATTGTGCGATAAGAGCATTTGAAAACTGGGGACCTTGCTCGCTTATTTATCTCAAAAGTTTACATTTTGAAGAAAAATGGTTAATGGATTATATGAATCAAGTTATTACTGATTTGGAGTGTGATTTTGCAGGTAATGGCACTTCTTGTAAGAAAGATTAATGGTCCTTTGTGGGAAAAAGAGGCTAGTAAGATCGAGCATATAAATGATGTGTGTTCTGATGCGATCACAAAATGTTTAAGTACAAGAGGGAACACATTATCAACTTGGGAAATTGAAACAGAAGATAATCTAGAAGAAGCTATCTTGGCGATTACTTCTTCTGCAGATCATTTAGACACAATTGATGTAATCTGTATTGAAATGGAAGATATAGACAAATATGGTATTAATATTAAGTCTAGTGTAGTTCCAAATCCTGTTGAAGATTTAATAAATAGTCATAAAGATATATATAATTTAACATATAAGTCTTTAGGTGACTTTGCCTGTTTGATTTTATCTTATGTGAGAGGGAATAAGCGCAAAAGATTTGGAGTTAAAAAAATAAAAGAACTAATAGAAAAGGCAATAAAAGACGGTAGGGTAAATGTTGATTTGCTTAAAGAAGATATTAGCAAACACTTTTTTAGTTGATACAAATACCAGTGGATTTTGTTTGCCTTCCTTAACGACTAAGTGCGAAATCATAAAACTTCAAATGATTCACCTAAAGTTTCCTAACTGCTTACCCAGTTAATAAAATACTCCGCGTTTACCAGCACCGCATCTTCTATCTCAATATAATCAACCGGCAGGTCCGGCACGATCACAACTCCTTTCATTTACCCCTCTCCTTTAATGTTACCATTTTGCTAATGTCTATTATAATACAAACATACGTTCGGTTAAAGAAGAGAGGTTCGACAAATTACTGCATTATTCTCGATTAAAAAAACACCACCTCTTTGGGTGGCGTTTGGCTTTAATTCTCTTGTTTTTCCCACGGCGGCTTACGGTTCTGGTCCAATGTCTTTTGCTTATATTTTTCTAATGCTTCTTTCTTTTGCTCCTCTGTATATTTTCCTCTGGCTTCCTCCGGTAATAAGCCTTCATCCATCCATGTGGCCCCGCCCAGGTCATGTCTTGCTCTCATGTTGGTCAAGGTATTGTCTAGGGAATTTATCCACTCAGTAATTACATCGTTTGAATATCCTTTATTCATCATGGCCTGCACAAGCCTTAGCAGGCCATAATTCTTCGGATCCTTGACTAGATCCCGGATATCGGGGGGGATGTCTATTTCTTCTTCAGAAAAAAACCCAGAAAGTGTCATGCCGTAAACAGAGCATATACGCTTAATTGACTCAACATCGTGAGCTTTGGCATTATTCTCAAGCCTATTAATCACGGGCTGAGAAATATTGGTCATATCAGCCAATTCTTTTTCAGTTAATTTTCTCGATTTTCTAAGCCTTCTAAGTCTTGCCCCAATATCCATAGCCAGACACCTTTATTCCATTTTGGAATATATTTTTTCTCATCTTATATCCGCAACGTGCATAAGCCAATACTTAAGAAAATAATATTCTAAAAAAGAATAAATTGTGTTGACTTCGGGTGTGTATTATTCTAATATAGAATAAAGTAGGGGGTGTGAACGGTTTGCTAAAAGACCGCGTTAAGTTCTTGAGGAACAAAAAAAACATATCACAAGGGGAGCTAGCTGCTCTTGCAGGCCTTCGCCAATCACAAGTAAGCAAAATCGAAAGAGGGAGCCGCAAGGTAGCTGCTGATGAACTCAAAAAACTAGCCGCAGCCCTTGGGGTCCCAGTAAGCGCCCTCCTGGAAGACAGTCCACTCAGGGCCGTGGGTGAGTAATGGAGGTGAGACTGATGACATTAGAGCAGCGCATCGAGCAGCTTGAAAGGCGTGTGGCTGAGCTGGAGGCGAGGCCAGTCCAGCCGGAAAGACTTGAAGATCTGGAAAAGCGGGTCAGTGAAGTAGAGCGCAAGCAAATAATTCATAGAGTTTAGCGTGGAATTCGATAATAGCGCATGTGTCCGCAGTTAGCGCAGGTAACAAGTAAAATTTTAAATGCTTGATAGTTTCCATCTTTATCAACAAACAACGGTTCTACATCATCGCGTAAGTCAAAATCTTTTTCTTTGCACGTAGGACACGGCTGTTTTTCAACAAGGTTTTTGAGTTGCTCGGTTCCGATTTTCAATATCTCACACCTCCCTTCTTTGGAACTGGTAGTCTGGGCAACCACCACTTTCGACACAAGGGAGGAAAATCCTACCTAAAACTAACAAGCGAGGTGATGACATGGGTGAGGCAAAAAAAGAAACGCTGGTTATCAAGCCAAGCCGCAGAAGGCTGTTCGATGTCATGTTCAATATCCAGATGCGCGTGAGAAACGAGGAACTAAAGAAGCAGGCGGAACTGGATCGTGAAACATCCGTTCAACAAAAACCAGCCAGCTGACAGGTTGAGGTAAGTTAAGAGGAGGTGAAACGATTTGTCACAGGGCATCCTGCGACTAAAGAAAGACGCAGGCGGGAACCGGCACTATATTGAACTCCCGGATGGCAGCCATGACGACATCCGCTGCGGCAGCCAGCTGGAGGTGCAGCTGGGAAAGTGGAAAGAGGTAGAGGGCGGCGAGGAGCTTTTGCCCGACCGCTGGATCCGGGGGAGATACGAAGGCAACCTTACCGGCTGTGAAAAGCCGGTTGCCAATCTGGTGCTTGGGGACTTTTACCCTGACATGGGCTACATGGGTGAGTACATGATATGCGTGCTTCCCGTTGGCGTAACGGTCAGAAGGCCTGAGAGGGGGGAGTCAGATTGAGACTCGGGACAATCGAGCGCGAGCCGGTTATCTCCAGCGTATATGAACCACGGCAAAGG
>CAZIYV010000023.1:0-15078 GCA_964543575.1 uncultured Pelotomaculum sp. | reverse complement strand
CCTCTCATCGGCGCAGAAGCTGCCGCGCGTGGACACGGCAAAGGCGGAGACGAAAACGCCCCTGGAACTGGCGGCTGGCGCTGCGGAACCTGGCAATAGCGGTAGCAACGGGGCTTGTCGTGGGACTGCTGGCGACTATGGGGGTGATGTGGATTGACGGGGGATAAACTTCAACGCTGGATTTGCCCCCGGTGTGGCTATGAGCACCGATTTTGGTCTGAGAAAAGTATTCCGGATTATTGCCCAAATTGTGGCACGGAACCAAAGGCGGGGGATGTGCCCCCAGCAGTGGCCAATTGCCGGAGGCGGGGGATTGTAAATCGGGGCGGCATTTTTATCTAAGGTAAAGCATAGCACCTGCGCTTGTCCGATGAAAGTATGTAAATCCGACAGAAAGGGGGTGTGAAAACTTGAAATCTGGACTGATGTTGAAAAGAGCCATTGACAGCATAGGAAAGCCGCCCAAGGCCATAGCCGCTGAGATAAACTACAGCGTCGACGCTATCCATAAGACCCTTCAGGGAAAACGCAGAATCCCGCAAGACCCGAATGCAAAGCAGAAGATCGCAGGTATGAGTCTGCTTGCGTGGCTCGCAGTGGTCATTGATACTGCTGGATACAGCCCGTTTGGGTACATAGACGGAGACCGGCATCCTCAAACAATGCTTAGAAGGGTAGAAAAAGAGGACCATGAGGCGGACAAAGCTTTAAGAGAGCACAATATTGCCTGGAGAACAATAGATAAGAACAGGCCGGAGGACCTAAGCAGCGAGGATATATTTGTGCTAACTACTACCGGAATTGAGCTTCTTCAGAGAGCAGAGGCCGACATAAACCTGGTCATGGAATGGGATGAGACATACAGATTGGGCATAGTTGATATCCTGACCGGAAAAAAAGAAATAGCCAGGGTTCCCCAACCACAGGCTACGTATAACTTCTAAAAAGATTTTATCAGAGAGAGAGGCGTGAAGTCAATGCCTAACAAGGCTATCGAGGTCTGCGACAAGTTAAATGCAGCCTGGGAGGCCTCCCAGGAGCTTGGCAGAGTAATCGGGATCATAATAGAGCGTGATCATAAAAGGGTACAGATGAAAGGCATGCGAGATCTAGAGCAAGTGCCTGGAGTGATTATGACACGGGAGCGCGGCAGCGTTACTATCGAGGCATCTAAAGAGCTTTTGGGCGTGACCTTCTTCTGTTTGATAACGAGGGAAGAGGCCATGAGGCTGCGGGAGAGCGCTTAATGGGAGCCCCGCTGAGAAAGTACGAACTGGTGGCCAGGGCAATTAAAGAGGCTGGAAGCACAGACATCGGTAAGGTCAGCCTGCAGATAGAGAAGATCCTCCATGAGGAAATGCTGCACGGGAAATGTTACGCAGGCATGAGCGCCCGAAAGCAGTTCGGAGAGATCTGCAGGAGACTGGAGCGATATCAAATTTACACAAGCAATGATATTCGGGACCTGATCACGGAAGTTCAGCGCAAAAAGGCAGTGTAAAGTTTTCCCCGCCCCTTGACTCTCACAGGCTAACTCAGGGGGTGGGGATTTAATCAGAACCCGTAGGGGCGCGGAGTGAGTGGTATCCCGGCCAGGGAGCGATGAGGCGCCCGTTAATGTGATAAACTGATTGCCCAAAACGCAGGGCCACTAACGATGATCATGAGGATGCATCCAAAATAGGGAAGAACTTCTCCGGGCGGCCTGGCCGGGTCCGGGGGGATTCCCAATAGCAAGGTGTGATTCTATGTACAGTCACCCAAAACTAAAATACCCGGTCCGCCTGGCGCGAGGTCAGGTAGTGGAACACCGGTATATGCCAGGAGTGCCCCTGATAGTAGTTAGCGGGCCACATGAAGGCCTGACGGCCAAAGATAAATACATCGTGAAGACGCCGGCCGGGATTAAGGAGCCGGTGCTGCAAAGGAACTTGAAAACTTAACGGAGGCCGACATGGAAGAAGTAAAGACCATAGAGATTGACGGACCGTGTCCGTTTGTAACATGCCTCAAAACTAAAAAGCACTCACATCCTATCTGCCCAGAATGTGGAGCAGTCAGATATGGAAACCTTTCCTGTGGCGAGTGCCGGAAGCAGCATGAACCGGGCGGTTTAGCAAGGGCAGAATTTGACGAGTATGAAAAGGACTTAGAAATACTAAAAACGGAGGGACCAGCAAATGGAAAACCAAGAGATTGCACGCTCTCAGTCGAGCGTAGAGATAAGCACCAACGGTAAGGGCGAGAAGTCCTGGAAGGTCAAATCTTACGCTGACACTATCGAAGAAGCCATTACCTTGGCGGTAGAGGCCGACCAGAAGGTTGCGGAAGCGCTGAAAGGTGGTAAATAGGATGGCAATGCCGGAACAAAACCTTGTTGTTGCTGAGATAAATAACTACCCGGAGGCTAAATATAACCGCCTCTTTCCATGCACGCTGACCCAGCTTTCACCTCTGCACAAGGTCATGGTGAACGTGGTTAGCATCGACCCGGGTAGCGATGGAGATGTTTACAAACAAAAATCCGGCGATAAAGTATCGCTGACTAAAATATCCTGCTTAAAGCTTATGACCGCGGCTAACGTGATCATGGAAGAGAGCAAGCCGATGTTGCCGTCGAACTGCCAGCGGTGCGTTGAGGTCGCCAGAATGACAAAGACGGCTCCGCAGTGCGGCACATGCAACACCAAGCAGGACGTTGCATATCAGGTGTCTATTTTAGTTCCAGAGCCCTCGGGCGGGTACAGGCGCTATTTGGCAACTAAAGAGATTAATAAGGCCAACTACTCGGGCCAGGCAGAACACATGGCCGCTCAGTGTGAAACGAAAGCCCTGCTCCGGGCGCTGCGGGCTGGCCTGGGTATCAAGGGCGCCTACACAAAGCAGGAACTATCAAAACCCTTTGCCGTGGCCTTGGTGGTGCTGAACACAACAGACCCCGACCTCAAAGCGGCATTGATCCATCGGTACTCTGCCGGAGCGGATGCGCTCTTTGGTCCTACCGGAGTGCCGCAACTACAATCTGGCGAACTGAAAGCACTTCCTGGTGGGCGTGCTGTTGACACTGAAACCGGAGAGATTATCTCCAGCACTGAAACGGTAACGGGCGATGATGATGATCTACCGCCTTCCCTTGGCGAGACCCCAGCATTTGATGAGCCAGCGGCGCCAGCCTTTGACCCACCAAAAGAGGTGCCAACCTGCCAGGACTGCGGAGAACCTGTCAAACTTTGGATTGACCGCAACCAGAAGGAGTGGACGCCGGAGGATACCGTGGCGTTTACCAAGGCAAACTTAAAAGGCGTATTCTGCCACAACTGCGCCGGTGCCCGCATGAGGGAAATGTCCAAGCAGAAGGGAGCGTAAGCTATGCGTATCCTTCATTCAGCAGACTGGCATTTAGGCGAGTTTCCGGGACCTGTTATAAGCGGAGAAAACGCCCGGCTCATGGATACCCTTCGCTGCATTGACTTCCTTATTAAAAAGGCCGAAGAGGAGCAGCCGGACGCAATACTTATAGCTGGAGATCTATTTCACAAAAGCCAGCAATGGGCGACCCCGATGCTTAACCTTATCGATATAGCAGCTTCCAGGCTGCGCAAGATGGCCGCTATTGCCCCTACAGTGTTGATGTACGGGACGGCTAACCACGATAGCCTGCAGGCTTTTGAGAATATCAGAACTATGCGTATTGATAACCTCGTTATTATAACAACTCCCTTCTTGTTCAATCTTGACACCAAGTCTGGGCCGCTGCAAGTGGCGGCCCTTCCGGGCCTTGATAAAGGCCACTTCCGTACACTTTACCCCGGCATGGATCCGGCAGAAGAAAACCAAAAATGCAGCCAGCTCCTGGGCGACGTTGTTCTTGGACTTGGTGCCCAGGTTGATGCCTTGTTGCCTTCGGTGCTCATGGCGCATTACAGCATAGCCGGATGTGAGTATGACAACGGGCAACAGCATATTTTCACACAGTCCGAAGTTATCCTTCCACGAGAGGCCATTGCCGCGAGTCCGTTTGATTTGGTATGCCTGGGACATATTCACAAAGCGCAGGAGGTCGAGAATTGCGGCATACCGGTGTTCTATAGCGGGGCAATCAACGGGCTAACCTTCAATGAGGAGGGACAGGATAAAGGGTTCTGGATGCACGAGATCAAGATCGAACCATATGACAATGTTGATTCCCGTTTTGTAAAGACCCCGTACCGCGAGTTTTTAACCGAGACATTGGATGAACAAAATATTGAAATCATCCTTGAATATCTTGGGGAAATGCCCAAAAGGTTACTTGGGACAATAGTCAAGGATAAGATAATCCGCGTTCACTATACCTGTAGCGAGGAGCTTAATAAACAGCTTAATAGGAAGGCACTGGAGAAGGAATATTACGATGCTGGCGCCTTCTACGTGGCAGAGATAAAACCTGTTCAAATCAATACCGCCCTGACAAAGCAGGAACTAACCGAGAATGCTGGGCCGCTGGAGAACCTGCGGAGCTGGTGCAGGGCGGAAGGGTTTACCCCGGAGGAAACACTAGCCTTGGAGGTTTTGGCCAGGCCGCTTATTGATACAGTTTCAGCTAAGATGCCCACCGGTAAACTCTCCGGCGTATTCGTACCGCGGTGCCTTGAAGTGAAGAATTACCGGTCGTATCGCGAGGCATCCTTTGATTTCAGCCAGATCAACTTTGCCACGGTCAACGGACCCAACGGTGTGGGCAAGTCGGCCCTTTTCATGGATGCGATCAGTGACTGTCTATACGAAGAGACGCGCGAAGGTGAGATCACCGGCTGGATTACTAACGGCGAGAAGTCCGGGATGATCACCTTTGAATTTTCCATGGGCGAGAGCACATGGCGTGTGATCAGAACCAGGGCGCGCAGTGGAAAGACTACGTTGGCCTTGCAACAAATGATGTGGCTTGGAGCTGGACACCTTGAAGATTGGGCTGACAGGTCCGCTGAGAAGGTCCGGGATACGCAAGATAAGATTATCGCCCTTTTGGGCATGGATGCCCTCACATTTAGGTGCTGCGGCCTCATTATGCAGGATGCTTATGGTCTCTTCCTGGAGGCTGACCGCGAGGACCGCATGAGCGTACTGGGCAATATCCTGGGCCTTAGTATATACGAGCAGCTTGAGGAATTAGCCAAAAAGCAGGTGACGGAAGTGAACCGGGAACTGCAAAAGGCAAAGGATAAGCTGGCTGAACTTGATGAGAAGCTGAAAGCCAAGCCTGGTTACCAAAAGGAACTTGCCGAAGTTGGCGCCGAGATTGCCCGGGTAACAGGGGGTATCGCCGGCAAGGAGGCCGAGCTTAAAGAGGCTGAAGAGTTGGTCAGGGCTCTTGAAGCAAAGTCTCAGAAAGCGGAGGAACTCCGCCAGCAAGTTGAAGCCCTGGCCGGCGAGATAAGCACGAAGCAAGAAGAGCGTCAAAAACAGCAGGCCCAGCTTGATAAGGCATACACCATGCTTGAACGGGAAGACGACATTCTGGCCAAAGCTGCGGAGTACGAGCAGGTAAAAGAGCAGGTCGCTGTTCTTAAAGCCAAACAGCCTCAGCTGGATGAATACGGCAGGGAAGAGAGTCGTATCGATCAGGAACTCTCCAGGGTGGAGGCTTCATTGAAGCGTTTGGGGATACAGATCAGGGAAGCTGAGCAGTTTCTGGGCGAACGTGAACTGATCCAAAAGAAAGCTGCTGAATATACCGGGGCACTGGAATCCTTCAAGGCAATAGATGAACTTGGCGAAAAGTATCATGCACTCTATGAGCAGGTGATGG
The DNA here is from genome assembly GCA_964543575.1 of uncultured Pelotomaculum sp. GTDB lineage: Bacteria > Bacillota > Desulfotomaculia > Desulfotomaculales > Pelotomaculaceae > Pelotomaculum_B. The sequence goes on along the minus strand of CAZIYV010000023.1, from coordinate 9,290 downwards.
CTATTGAACGGGAGACAGATAAAATAGCCGAACCCCTTACCGGCCTGTATGCACAGCATAAAACCTGCTGCGAGAAGGTTGAAATACTTAAAGATTCAAACTGCATAGACCCGGAAAAAGCTTTCTGCCGGTTCCTGGCCGATGCTGTAGCAAGTAAGGAGCTGATACCGCAAATTGAAGCCAAGGTAAAGAGCATTTTAGACCAGCGGCAACCCTTGGATGAACAGGTAGCGGAACTTGAGAAGAAGTCTGATGCCCTTGGATATAGCCAAGAGGAGCATTACCGTATCAAAAAGCTGGTCGAGGAACTGAGGCCATATTCCGAAAAGGCCGCCCAGCTGAGCGCCAAGGCTGAACTGTTGGAGAACCTTCAATCCCAGAAGAGCGATGCCGAAGGGCAAAAGACCCAACTCAACCAGCGACTGGCTTCGATAAAAGAGTGGATTCGACAGCTATCAAAAGAACTTGAACCACTCCCGGCGATGGAGGCACGGCTGCCGAAGTTGGCGGACTGGGTGAAGGCTAAAGACGAACTGCCGGCCGCACGCCAGATTGTGGCCACGGCTACGGAGAGAATCAAGAGCCTTGACGTTGAGATAGTGGATAAAGAGGACCAGGCGGGAGCCGCTGAGGAGGAACGCAATAAACTCTTGGTGATGGCGGCTGACTTGGATATAACGAAGCTAAACGTCACGAACCTGCAGCATTACATTGACGGTCTGGATCTAGATAAGAATGTCCTCCACGTCAGACAAGGAGGGGTTACAGCGAGACTCGAAGCCCTGGCTGCGGACGAAGAGGAACGCAAGCAGGCAGCAGAAACCATGGCGCCGGCTGCCGCAACTCTGACCAGGTACCAGACTCTTACCAAAGCCTTCGGGCAGGATGGAATACCCTTCTCCATAATCCGGACTGTGGTACCGGAACTATCCGCCCAGGCTAACGAGATCCTGGGGCAGATGACCGGGGGCAAGAGGAGCCTTGAAATGAAAACGGAGAGGCTTCAGAAGAATAAAAAAGAGGTTAACACCCTTGAGATTTGGATTAATGACTACCAGTGGGGGAACATGCCTTACAGGAGCAGGAGTGGTGGCCAGAAGGTACGCGCTGCCCTTTCTGTAGCCTTTGCTTTGGCGGAATTAAAAGCGGCACGGGCCGGGATCAGGCTGGGGATGCTCTTTGTCGATGAGCCGAGTTTTTTAGACCAACAGGGTTCTGATGTCTACTGCGACGCTCTGGAAGCGATAGTCGACAGGTATGCGGGAATGAAGGTTATAGCGATTAGTCACGACCCGCAGCTTAAAGCGAGGTTCCCCCAGGTGATCGTTGTAGAGGACGGCGGAGAAGAGGGCAGCAAGGTGAGGCTGGTGGCCTAAACAAGCCGTATATACTGTATAAAAATACAGGCGGGGTGCAAAGCCTCGCCAATACTATACACTTCATTCTTAGGAAAACACTCCTCCATAACTATTCTATGAAAGGCGGCGGTAGAATATGCCATTTGATGATAGCGTAATTGAAGATGCCCGCCAGCTGATGTACAAGTTGTCTGATCTGTACGGCAGGGATCACCCATTGGTACAGGCGCAGTCTGAAATATTGGATAAGTTGATTCTGGTGGTGCAGGGGGGGTTAGCAGCGTGAGTAAGCCAGATAAATACTTTCACACAACTATAGATACCAACGGGACCTTTATAGGTATTCGGGCACCAGAAAAAGAAAACCATGCAGCCCTGCAAGCGGTATTCGATTTGCTAAAGGGCCGTGGTTGGACAATTCAAACAGATCAAGAGGTTTTAGAAAGATACCCAATATTAGCAGACGATCACTTTGAAGGGCAAAAGGGTGACCTGAAATTTAAAGCGGAACAGCACCCGGCGCTTTCTGAACTGGAATTTTACCAGGATATAAATACTGAGAATCGTAATGGCGGAAGGTACGACTTCAACAAACTTAAAATGATGCCGTACCTGATAAGATGCCAGTTCCTGACCGAATTGAAATACATTAAAAACCTTCTTGCCGGCCTTGGTTATGCCGATCACTCAGCCCCTGTTTTGAAAACGGCTGAGGATAAGGTGAAATATGCTTTTGTTAGATCATGGCATCACCCACAAATGTCCATGGAGTTTAACCTTAAAGACCTTGACGGGCAGACATCGGAAAGCTACAACAGTACCGACATGGACGGAAAAACCATTGGGAACGGGGATGTAAAATACTTCAGGGACCACAAGGGGCGGCTGATGCGAGGCACGGCTTACCACAATATCAACAATATGTGGTGGGTGCTTATAAACAAGTATTGGTATAGAAACCTGGCAGCGTTTGAACTGTTTGATTTAACCCCTGAAAACAGCTCTGGGAAGATAGTCCGGAGGTCCGGTCACCATAACCCTAAATCAAGGTGGAGTCCGCCACCTAACGAGTTGGAAAGCTGGCAGAAGGAAGCTAAAAAATCAGGCAGGGAAGGGCGAATCACGGCGGTAAATGAGTTTTTAGAGTACCTTTATTCGATTGATTGGATGTCGAGATGCTTCCGTTTTATCCGCAAGGAAAGTGGCCGTTTGGGATTGGTTGAACCGAAGGGGGCGCCGTGCTTAGCCTTCCTTGGGATACCGCGCACGGAGAAGATATTTGACCCGCCAAAGCCAATTCCGCTTTACCCGAAGCCAGGGCAAATGTCCGGGACTGAATCTGGCTGGATTGAAAATCTGCGTGAGTACATTGTTCATGGGCCTGGTCCACGGGTTTCAACGTGGTTTTGTCGAGACGGTAATGGCAATGGCGGAGGTGCTTACCTTTGGCCGGAAGTGCGGGAGAAGCTTATTAAGATGGGCGCCATGGTTTTTAATGTTACCGGGAAGAAGGCGAGTTAATGAAACCACAACCTGAACGCATAGAGAAAGGCCTCTGGTGGGAACGGGCATGGAAGCTGGTAGAAGGTTGCTCCCATGTTTCTCCCGGTTGTGACCACTGCTGGAGCGCGAGAGAGGCCAATATGAGGGCGAATAACCCGAACGCGAAGATCAAGGAGCAGTATGCAGGATTGACCGAAGGCGTCCGGTGGAACGGGCAGATCCGCCTCATGGAGAAGAACCTGGACCTGCCGCTGAGGGCTAAAAATCCCCAGGTGTGGGCGGTGTGGAATGATTTGTTCCATGAGGATGTATCAGATGAGTTTATTGATTTGGCTTTCGGTGCGATGGCGCTGTGTCCCCAGCACACGTTCTTAGTTTTGACGAAGCGGCCGGAACGAATGATGAATTACATGTGTGCGGAATTGACACATTGTAAATTTCCCACATTCCCACACGAAAAGACGATCGAGAGGTATACCAGGGGCCAGGAAATCGGGATGCATTTACGCGGCTGTGGATCAGATATGCTGTGGAGCACGAAAGCCGAACGCGAACGAAAAAGCGACATTGGTTGCGCGATGCAGTTTAGCGGTGAGCATTGGCCGCTGCCCAACGTCTATCTGGGCGTAACTGCTGAAAACCAGGATTTATATGACCAGAGAGTGCAGTATCTTCGCCAGATTCCAGCGGTTGTAAGGTTTATTTCGTATGAGCCAGCTTTAGGGCCTCTCGTTATGAGGAAGAAGGCCGCAGATGAAAAAGAAATAATTCAGGCTGCGTTCATGGGGCTTTTGGACGATTACAGCCGACCGGTAGAAAAGGGGATTGACTGGGTTATCTGTGGCGGCGAATCAGGCCCCGGCGCCAGGCCGATGCATCCGGATTGGGTGAGAGGACTGCGCAATCAGTGTGTTGCTGCGGGAGTGCCGTTCTTCTTTAAGCAGTGGGGTGAGTGGTTGCCTCAGAAGGAGTGGCTCAAACAAGAAACCGACCCCGATGCAGAGCGTAAATGGGTAAGAATGGATGGGCTACGCATGTTTCGTGTCGGCAAGAAAGCCGCTGGCCGCCTCCTTGATGGCCAGGAGTGGTCCCAGTGGCCGGATGTGAAGCCATGAAAGCCATTACTCTTTGGAACCCCTGGGCCTACTTCGTTTGGCTTGCCGGTCATCCGGATCCGGAGATAGCAAAACTGGGGAAAAGGATTGAAACACGCTCCTGGTATACGTCTTATCGCGGACCATTAGCGATACATTCAGCAAAGATCGGCCCTGCCGTTGGGGAGGAGCTCTGTGAAGCGGATCCACATTTCAGAGCCGCTCTAAAGGCCGCTGGCATAGAGTTTACAGGTGACATTCCGCTTAAAGCCCTTATGCCCTGCGGCGCGGTGCTTTGTACCTGCCGGATGGTGGACTGTCTTTGGATCGGCAACACACATCTTCGTGAATACTACAATAGGCAGAAACATGGAATTAAGGCGCCACTACCAACCGGCAATGAACTTGCCTTTGGCGACTACACCCCTGGTCGTTACGCCTGGATCTTGGAGGACATTAAGCAACTGCCCGAGCCTGTGCCGGCACGAGGTCGCCAGGGGTTGTGGGGGTGGGAGCCGGAGGTGCAACATGGCTAAAATACGGCACACGGGCCAGACCTACGGCAGGCGGCATAGATGTATCACCTGCGGCAGATTGCACACATGGGCGAAGGATAGGCCGTGCTACAAGTGCAGAAAGGCGGTGGCAGCTAATGGCTGAGAAAGACACCCTTCCCTGGGGGCACAGAAAGTGTCCGAACTGCGGCGAGGTGTGGTACAGCGCAGATGCTACTGGGACTTGGGTATGTCCGGGGTGCGGGGCGGAGATAGGGGTGAAGGCATCCCAATGATCGACTTCGCCCGTGGCGCGGTGTTGGGTACCGGCCCGGTTTTAAAATATCCCGGCAGTAAAGGGCGTTTAGCAGATTGGATTATAAGCTATTTCCCGCCGCACCATTCATACCTAGAACCGTTTTTCGGGAGCGGGGCGGTGTTATTCAAAAAGACGCCGAGCAATATAGAAACAGTCAACGATCTAGACTACGATGTAGTGAACCTGTTCTGTTGCATCAGGGAAGATGCTGCCAGGCTTGCAAGGTTGGTTGAATTCACGCCATACAGCCGACATGAGTACGACAATGTATATTGGGCACCGGTACCGGATTGCAACTATGAGCGGGCAAGGCAATTTCTTACCCGATGCTGTCAAGGGCATGGGTTTCGGGTAAATCAATACAAGGTTGGATGGAAAAATGACGTTCAGGGCAGGGAAAGTGCTTACGCTGTCCGACATTGGAATGACTTGCCGGCAAGGATTATCCATTCTGTTCAAAGACTCAAACAGGTGCAAATAGAATGTATGCCTGCTGTGGAGTTGATTAACCGATTCAAATTTCCGGATGTTTGTATATACTGCGACCCTCCCTATGTTTTTGAGACCCGGACCTCTCATGCAAAACAACAATATAAACACGAAATGACCGACTCTGACCACGTTGAACTACTAGATGCCCTTGACGCTCATCCTGGACCCGTCCTGCTATCCGGTTACGCCTGCGACCTGTACGATGACCGGTTGGCTCACTGGAAACGGGAAACTCACCAGGCCCGAGCGGAGAAAGGGGAGGCCCGAACAGAGGTCCTCTGGCTAAACCCCATAGCGGCAGAAGGGTTAGCGCAGCAGAGGTTATTTTAGGGAGGACACCAGCCATGAGAGTTAACTGCGAAGGATTCAGGCGAAACATCTGCCTCAAGTGCGACAAATATACCGGCGACAAGCCTGTATTCGGCAAGTGTGTGGCCGGTATGACTGAGATATACAGGTGTGCAAGGCAGATGGTAGAGGCCAGGTTTAAGCCAACGCCAGAGGCATCCCAATGACCGCTTACACCGTCCTGCACCTCTTCGGCGGCCTGGGTGGGGCCGCACTGGGGATGCAGAACGCCGAAACAGAATACCGGGGAGTTCATGCCAACTTTATGACCATTGGCGGCATTGACTGCGACCTGGATGCCTGCAAAGATTTTGAGATGCTTACCGGGGCGCCGGCCTTTCAGATGGACTTGTTTGCACGGGAAGATTATATTTCCTTCCACGGGCAAGAGCCGCCGGCTGGGTGGCGGGAGATAATACCGGAGGACTTGCGGGAACTAACCGGGGGGATAAATCCAGACGTATTGTTTTTAAGTCCTCCATGCAAGGGATTCTCGGGCCTGCTGCCCAGTAAATCAGCGCAGTCCGAGAAATACCAGGCCCTTAACCGCCTGACCGTGAGAGGTATACGGCTTGCGCTGGAAGCTTTTAAAAACGACCTGCCGGGAATTATTCTGCTTGAGAATGTCCCGCGGATCACGACCAGGGGCGCGGACCTGCTGACTGAGATAAAAAACATTCTGGCCGGTTATGGGTATCTATTCCACGAGGGAAGCCACGACTGCGGTGAGATTGGCGGCCTGGGGCAACACCGGAGGCGGTACTTGCTCATAGCGAGGCACAAAGAAAAGATTGCCAACTTTGTTTATTTACCACCGGTGCTGAGAGTTAAGTCAATCGGTGAGATAATCGGACCCCTGCCCATGCCTGACGATACAGCCGGAGGGCCGATGCACAGACTGCCGCGCCTGCAGTGGAAAACATGGGTGCGCTTGGCGCTCATCCCGGCCGGCGGAGACTGGAGGGACCTGGAAAAGATAGCGCCGGAGGAATACCGGTTGGTGCATGTGCCCAGGAAATCAACCTTTGGTGTTAACCAGTGGGATGATCCAGGGCCAACGGTTATCGGCCATGCGAGAGTGGGGGGAAGTCAAGCCTCAGCTGTTGCAGATCCGAGAGTTGACCACTTTAAGCACTCTTACCGAGTGACTGATTGGGATAAAACAGCCGGGACCATAACCGGAGGATGCGCACCAAGTAACGGCGCGGCCTGTGTCGCAGATCCCCGGCTTACGCAGCGGGAAGGCAGACACCCGGGGGTTTACAAGGTGGTCAAATACGATGAGCCCGCGCCTTGTGTGACGGGTACCAGGTTCGGGAGTGGAGCGCCGGCTATCGCGGACCCGAGGCTTACCATCAGGGAGAACAGGCGCAGTAATTCATACACAGTCAGGCCATGGGAATGCCCGGCGCACACCATTACGGGAGAAGATTCACTAGGCAGCGGTGCCCAATCTATAGCAGATCCGCGCACTGGCTTTAAGGACAGCACGCATCATGCTATCTATCAGGTGGGCGATTGGGATAAGCCTTCAAAGACCGTCACCGGGGCCATGCGGCCTAACAACGGGGCGATCTCAGTGGCAGACCCGCGCCTGGGCTGTCACCCGAGGGAAGGCAGTTACGGCGTACAGGATTGGGACAAGCCGGGGAACACGGTCACGGGCTCGGGAGATGTTCACGCTGGAACTGCAGCTGTAGCTGACCCCAGGATCCCGGCAGACAACGAAGCTGGTACCTGGATCATTGTATCTCTGGACGGCACATGGCACAGGCCGCTGACAACGTGGGAGTTATTGGCTCTACAGGGGTTTCCGGTTTACATGCCCGGTGGGAGTCCGGTGGTGCTGACGGGTAAGTCAGACGCGAAGTGGCGGGAGAGAATCGGCAATGCGGTACCGCCGCCGGCTGCCCAGGCAATAGGTGAGCAGATACTCAGGACGCTGCTGCTGAATGCTATGGGGGTTTGGGAACTGAGCGGGACGGGGATATGGGTACGGGAGGCAGAGGATGACCGTTCTATGGACGGAGGGTCCTTGATATGAGCAAAAAGCAAAGCGTGTTTTCATATGCCGAATTACAGGAAATGCAGTCGTGGCCGCTTGAGAAAAAGATCGAAAAGGCGCAGGAAATAATCCGCGAAACGTTCAGGCGCGGCAAAAAGGTCGCCCTTGCGTTCTCGGGTGGAAAGGACAGCACGGCATTATGGCATTTAATCCGCGAAACATGCCCAGATGAATCTAAAAACATGATAGTTATTTTCGGCAATACGGGCGTGGAGTATAGAGAATCCCTTTTGTTCGCCCGCAAACTTGGGAAAGAATGGGGTGGCGACAACTTCCACGAAACAAAACTCGAGCGGTTGAAGGTGCCACGCCTGAAATATGAGGCGCAAAAGGAAGTTTGGGCGAAGATCGATGCGGACGGTGACGTACATCGCTATCTCAACAAGAAAGGTCGTTTGATTAAGACAGATAAACTGAACGAGGCAGTAACGCCCGGAATGTGGGAGGATTTCCGCCGCCGCAAATTGGTCTGGGAGGCCGGGACACCTATCAGTTTCTGGTTTATCGCGGAACAATACGGTTTCCCGTTACTAGGTAAGGCTGCGACGAAATTAGACGCGCCGCGGATCAATATCAACGTGTTCCTGAAATACAGCCCAGAGCAAAGCAAAGGGAATGACAAATACTATGCGATATTGCGGCAGTTTCCAGACCTTAGAATTTCTCATTCCTGCTGTGTTTTTATCAAGGAACAACCGAGCCAGAAATTACAGCGCAAGCTTGGCTGTGACGCCTTATTTCGTGGCCTTTTGGCAAGTGAAGCCCGCCGCAGGACGTTCGTTTTTCTTGACTACGGCTTTTTGTACCGGACCGCTGACGGCTATCTGTATTCAAATCCCCTGTCGATTTGGACAGATGAGGATATATGGGAATATATCCGCTCCAGGGGCTGCCCTTATGCGCCACTATACGATCTGGCCGATGAAAACGGCAACAAGCTCTTTGAGCGAAACGGTTGCTATACATGCGGCACAGGGCTTGCCTACAAAAGCAACAATATTGAAATTCTGCGGAAGCATTACCCTAATAAATGGAAAGCACTTATGGAGTACGGTATGGCGCGGGAGATGAAAACGTTCGCTTGCGCCATCAGCGACGATATAAAACTAAACAACTTAGAGCATGATTGGCTGCTTGATATGAGGCCCTGCGCATTTGACAGACTGACACCAAAGACAAATATGCTGGAAGATTTATCATACGGAACGTTGTTGTTTTAGAAAGGAGATGCTTATTAAATGCGTATCAAGAAAATCAAGATCACCAAAGAAAACAAAATCTTCATGGCCTACGAGCAGGCAACCAGAACCGGCGGGTGGGATGAATATTCTTTTACCTGCAGTGATACTGCCAGGCCGGAGTTTTACGCCGTCATGGGGGGGGTAGCACCACATGTCATTGAAATGTGCGATCTGCCGGAAAGCTACCTCAAGCGGATCACGGTGCGGGGCGTGTCGTTTAGCTACGGCGGTGACGGGGATGTCATGGGGGCGACGATAAGCGCCGCGATGAAGCTGGAGAACTCGTACCAGGAACTTAATATTAACACGCCACATAAGGCGTCACAGATGTACAACGCGGATACTCCGGATGATGAAAAGCAGTTGCTTAGCGGTG
>CAZIYV010000022.1:0-32717 GCA_964543575.1 uncultured Pelotomaculum sp. | reverse complement strand
AAGGGGACGGTTCTCTTGTCTCATTCTCTTTTATCATTTTCAGGGTAGTTGCCCATGCCGCTTCGCGGCACCAGCAGAGGATGATAATCATAGATGTAGGTTCGATTTCAATCGAACACGGCGCATTAGCGCCGAACTAGTTTGGGGCCAATGTAACATATGTGCGGCTAAAGCCGCACCTACATATTTAAAGGCAGCCAGGCCGTTAGTAGTCTGGGTCGTCTTGTAAAGGCAATATTTTCTGGCCTTCAGGGAAAGTATTTCTAGCGGCAAAAAAACTGGAGCACCTGAAAAAACACCGCTGTTACCGCGGCGGCCATCACCGGTCCGCAGGGCATACCGCGAAAAAGAACGATACCCAGCACTGTTCCCGCAGTCAAACCGAATATTATTTCAGGGTTCGCGTTCATTAAATTAAGGCCGTCACCGTTCAGCTTTGTGGCCAGCGCGCCTGCCGCCAGCGCTAGAAAACCTTTAAGCGAAACCACAGAGTATAAGTCTTCCTTGGCCAGCTTGCCGCTTGCTATGGGAGCCAGGATATGGAGCATCAGCAAAACAAGCCCGATTTCCAGCCCCCTTTTTTCCAGTACTGGCAGGATCACTTGATCAAGACCGAAATACCTGATGCTCAGAAGAATGCAGGATGAGGCGACAATCAGGTTGGAGCGGCCAAACAATCCCAGAAACAAAAGGATGATTAAGATTAGCTCCGATGAGTTAAGGCTTAGATTAATACCAGTCAAGCCGGACCATCTCCATCAACAGCGGTAGTGTCAATATTACCTGAATTAGCATTTGTTGATATAATATGCCTGCAAGACCAAAATATCACATACCAAGACAGCGCTTTTGCTTAAGCAAAAGTTTGCAAATTTTCAAACAAGGAAGGTTTTTACTTAACTAAAAGGAATTATTAAATAAAAACTGTTATGGAGGGTGAAATATGGCCAAAGAATTAGAGGTAGGTATCAAGGGAGAGGCCAGGGACGCCGTAACTGACCTTAACACGGCTGTCGCCTACGGCAACACGGTGGTGAACGTCTACGCCTCACCTGCCATGATTGGCCTGATGGAGAAAGCCGCCCTGTCATCAGTGCTGCCCTTTTTAGGTGAGGGGATGACCACCGTTGGCACCAGGTTTGAAGTAAAGCACCTGGCGGCCACACCAGTAGGTTTGAACGTCACGGCACGCTCCACTCTGGTTGAAATTGAGGGCAAGAGGCTGCTTTTTGAAGTGGAGGCCTGGGATGATGCTGAACAAATCGGCAAAGGGATACACGAGCGCTTTATTGTAAAGCTTGAAGGTTTTCTAAAAAGGACGCAGGCTAAATCTGCAGGCGGCCAGGCGTAAAAATTAGAGGTAAAAAATGTTCTCCCCTGCTATAATATATATAGGCTAACGATCCAGCAGACGAATTTTCTCCGGGGTGTTTTCCCATGACCATAAAACTTTTCGCCAAAACAGAAACCAAAAAGGGTGTAAACAAAGATATTGTGAAACTAACCTGGGGAGCTATGAACAATGCCGGGAGAATATTTTATTCCCACACGGAGTTGATGGGTCTGGAGGATTTCGAAAGATTTAAAGAATTATTTATTTCACTGGAGGCGGATGACGAAAAACGGGTAGACACTGGCCGTAACATCTTTTGATTATTTACCTGGGGCGAAGTTGCCGCTAGTTTGAAAAGCAGGTGGGGGTTTCTCTATGCGCTTGGTTTATCTTAGTGATACCCACATACAGGGCGGTAGGCCAGAATATCGCCAGGACGATTTTTTGAAAGCGATGTATATCAAGCTTTCAGAGGTGGTTAACCTTTGCCGTCAACTCAAAGTGGATTTTGTGATCCACGGGGGAGATGTCTTTGACAATCCCCGGCCAGACCAGAGATCTTTCGATCTTTTTCGCTGGTTTCTAAAAGAATTGGGTGTGCCTGTTTACTGTATCGCGGGCAACCACGACCTGGTAGAACAGCGGTTAGACAGCCTTGAAACCACGGCTATCGCTTATTTAGACAGGCAGCGTTTGATTACACTGCTTAAGCCCGGCGAAAAACTTTACCTGTCCAATAACAGCTGTGTTTTGCAGCTCAGCGGCCAGCATTTTTACGCGGGGATTGACCGCCGCAAAAACAAGGACGATTACGTGGTGACCAAAAAGCGGTGTGATATTGCCATTCACGTAGTACACGGTATGCTTTTGCCAAAGCAATTTTCTGAAAAGGTGCCCTGCACTTTGATTTCAGAAGTGGCTGGGACTGAGGCGGATTATACCCTGGGCGCCCATGCTCATTTGGGCTACCATGAATACTCCGGCATTAAATATTTTTTGAATCCTGGCGCCCTGGCCCGCTTAACCAGCTTAAAACAGGAATTGGTACGCGTACCCAGGATTATTTTTATGGATTTTACCGGCCCTGCCAGTTATAAGTATATCACGCTTGAAAACGTGCGCCCCGGTGGGGAAGTTATGAATATAAAAAAGTCAGTTAAATAAAAAGCGGCATTTAACTGTAGGTTCGATTTCAATCGAACACGGCGCGTTAGCGCTGAACTGGTCTGGGGCCAATGTAACATTTGTGCGAATGAATTCGCACCTACATTTTTTAGCCAGCCCAGAACGTTATTTTTAGGATAGGTGAGGTGAGAGATATGACTGAAGAGATAAAACCGGGTTTAAAAGGTGAGGCAAGGATTAAAGTTGATGAGAACAATACCGCGATTACTTACGAAAGCGGTTCTGTGCGCGTTTTCGCCACGCCGGCGATGATCCGCCTGATGGAAAAAGCGGCGCTGTCCTCGGTTGACCCTCTGCTTGAACCGGGGTTTACTACAGTTGGGACCAGAGTGGATGTGAAACACCTGTCTGCCACTCCGGTAGGCATGAACGTGGTGGTAACCTCCCGCCTGGTGGAAGCGGAAGGCAAAAGACTCCTGTTTGAAGTTGAGGCGCGCGACGAGGCAGAACTGATCGGCACTGGGCTGCACGAACGGTTTATTGTAAAAAAAGAGAGCTTTGTGAAAAGGACGGAAGGCAAGTCTGCAAACCGTTAAACTTGATCTTAACCGGGGCAAACCTGTAAGCTAAAAAACAGGGTTGCCTTTTTTGTTTTTTTTACCTGATATACTATTTGCTTGCAAATTATACTTACTTATGGTACATAGGATTTGAATACTTAAGCATTAAGCGGAAAAGGGGTGTGCGCTTTTGTCCCTGCGTTTTATTATAGGCCGGGCCGGGGCGGGGAAAACCCGCGCCTGTCTTGACCAGGTGCGGGAAGAACTGCTGGCGGGGCCGGCGGGAGGGCCGCTGATCCTTTTGGTGCCCGAGCAGGCCACCTTTCAGACTGAATACGCCCTTGCCTGCACACCAGGTTTGCAGGGATTTACCCGGGCGCAGGTGTTGAGTTTCAGGCGGCTGGCCTACAGGGTCCTGCAGGAGGTTGGCGGCGCTGCCCGGGCTCATATCGGTGAACTGGGCAAGCGTATGGTGCTGCGGCGCTTGCTGGAAAAACGCCGGGCTGAGTTTAAAATATTCAGGCGTTCAGCCGGTTTGCCTGGATTTGCCGACACTCTGGCGCGCACCCTGGGAGAGATAAAAACATATTGTATCAGCCCGGAAGAACTGGCGCTGACTGCAGCGGCACTGCGAGGTATTGCCGGCGCTGACCTGCTGGCGGATAAGCTCTCAGATTTACACCTTCTTTACAGTGACCTGGAAGTGGAACTATCTGACCGCTTCACCGATCCGGATGATTATCTGAACTTACTGGCGGATCGCCTGGAATTTTCGCTGGCAGTGCGCGGCGGGGAAGTGTGGGTGGACGGTTTTTCAGGGTTTACACCGCAGGAATACAGGGTCCTGGCCGCCCTGATGCGCACCGCCAACCGGGTCAATATCACCTTATGCACAGACATGGGATCTCTTTCCGGCAGCTGCGATGAGACAGCGCTATTTTACTCTGTCAGGGAAACATATGATACCTTGTGTGAAACGGCTGCCAGGGCAAAGGCGCCGGTTGAGCGCCCGCTGGCCCTGGATGAGGCCGGGCCGGGCCGCTACCGTAATCTCGATCTGATTCATTTGGAAAGATATTTTTTTAAACGGCCTACCCTTTCTGTTAAAGCTTACGAAAAAGGCGTGATCCTGGCTGTGGCGGCCAGTCCGAGAGCCGAAACAGAGGGTGTGGCCCGTGAGATAACAACATTGTGCAGGGATGAGGGCTACCGCTACCGGGATATAGTTGTTCTGCTGCGGGATTTGGACTCGTACTCCGGGATTATCTCCAGCGTTTTCGCGGACCATCACATCCCGGTGTTTATTGACCAGAAGCGTCCGGTGATGCACCATCCCCTGGTGGAACTGGTCCGGTCGGCTTTGGAAGTGGTGACCTCAGGCTGGTCGTCTGATCCGGTTTTCCGTTTTCTAAAGACAGACCTGGTCCCTCTAACCAGGGACGAGGTAGACCTGCTGGAAAACTACGTACTCGCCCATGGGATCAGGGGCAGCCGCTGGACTGACGACAGACCGTGGGACTACCGCAGAAATCTTTCCCTGGAAGAGGACAGCGAAGTGACAGATGCTGAAGTGGAGGAACTGGAGGCCATTAACCGCATCCGCCGGCAGGCTGTCGCCGTCCTGTCGGATTTTGACATCGCCGTACGGACAGCTGAAGATGTGCGGGCTGTATCCACGGCTGTTTATGACCTGTGTGCCCGGCTGGAAACGCCGGAAATACTTGAGCGCTGGAGCTTGCTGGCGCAGGAGGAAGGAAGGCTGGATTCAGCCAGGGAGCACGCCCAGGTCTGGGAAGGGCTTACCGCAATGCTGGACCAGGTGGTAGAAGCTCTGGGTGAAGAAACACTTACAACAGAAGAATACGCCGCGATTTTGGACGCAGGCTTTGAGGCCATGCGGCTGGGTTTAATCCCGCCCGGCCTTGACCAGGTTGTAGTCTGCTCTCTGGAGCGCTCACGCAGCCCGGAAGCAAGAGCCGCCTTTGTCATGGGAGTGAGCGACGGTGTGCTGCCGGCCAGGGTTGCCGAGAAAGGCATTCTGTCGGAAGGCGAAAGAGAGAGGCTTTTGGCGGCAGGCCTGCGCCTGGCGCCAGGATCACGCCGCAGGGTTTTTGATGAACAATTTCTGGTATATATAGCTATTACCCGTTCCTCAGAAAAGCTCTTACTGAGCTATCCCCTGGCGAACGAAGAAGGCGGGGCGATTGCCCCTTCCCAGGTGGTGGCCAGGATTAAAGAATTACTGCCGGGAGTAGCTGAGCTGGTCTGGCCGGTAGAGCCTGATCAGGCTGTAACCGATGATCTCGGGTTTATTACCAACCCGGACAGATCCCTGTCTTATCTTGTCGCCCGGCTGAGGGAGGCTAAGGCGGGCCGCCCGGTAAGCCAGGTCTGGTGGGACGTGTATTCCTGGTTTGCGCGGAGCAGCCGCAAAACGGAGTGCGCCTATCTGCTGGCCAGCCTTTTTGCCAACAATAGAGAGGGAAGGCTGCCTGCCGGACTGAGCAGGGCGTTGTACGGCCGGGTTCTAAAAACCAGTGTGTCAGGCATAGAAAGATTCCGGGCCTGTCCCTTCGCCCATTTCCTTACCAGAGGCCTGAAGCTTCGGGAAAGGGCTGTGTTTAAGCTGGGCGCGCCCGACCTCGGCCAGTTTTTTCACGCTGCTCTCAAGCTGTTTGGTGAACGTGTCCGTGCCGGAGGGCTGGACTGGGGGCAATTGGACAGGGAACAGTGCCTCAATATGGCAGGCGCCGCGGTTGACGAACTGGCGCCGCGCCTGCAGAGCGAGATTCTTTTAAGCTCCGCCCGCCGCCGCTACCTTACCGGTAAGCTTAAGAAAACCGTGCAGCGCACCGCCTTGGTCCTCTGCGAGCACTCACGGCGGGGCCAGTTCCGGCCGGTGGGCCTGGAACTTGCTTTTGGGCCGGACGGAGAACTTCCCGCTGTTACTTTCACCCTATCGGACGGCAGCGAAATGATTCTCACAGGACGGATCGACCGTGTTGACGCCGCTCAAACTGATGAGGGCGTATACCTGCGGGTAATAGATTATAAATCAGGCAGGGTGACGATCAACCTGTCAGATATCTACTTTGGCTTAAAACTGCAGCTGCTTGGCTACCTGGATGTAGCCCTGCGCTGCGCCGAAACTATTGCGGGGGGTGTTGGACTGCCTGGCGCTATTCTTTACTTCCGCATGGATGACCCGCTGGTCAGGACCGCGGGGGAAATCCCCTCCGGTGATGAAATAGAGAAAAAAATTCTAAAAGAGTTCCGCATGACCGGTCTGGTGCTCGCGGACCAGAGGGTGGTAAAAATGATGGACCGAGGCCTTGCCGGAGAATCCGAGCTTATCCCGGTGCAGATCAAAAAGGACGGTGAATTCGCCGCCCGCTCTATGGTTTTAACCGGTTTACAGTTTGAGTTGCTGCGCGCGTATCTTCGTTTCCAGCTCAGTTCGGCCGGAGAAGACATAATGAACGGTGTTGTTGACATATCACCGTACCGCCGTGGTTCGCAGCGCTCCTGCCGCTTCTGTCTTTTCAAACCGGTTTGTCAGTTTGACATCCTTATGGAAGGCAACACTTACCGGGTTCTTAAAGTTGAAAGCGATGACAGCGTCTGGAACAAGCTGGCCAGACTGCGGGGAGGTGAAGCAGTTGAATAATCAGTGGACTGATGAACAACTCGCGGCAGTATCCAGCCGGGATGGGAACCTGCTGGTGGCGGCCGCCGCCGGGGCGGGCAAAACCTCTGTGCTGGTGGAGAGGATTATCCGCCGCGTTACCGACTCTGTAGATCCCGTAGATGTTGACCGCCTGCTCGTGGTTACCTTTACCAACGCTGCAGCGTCGGAAGTAAGAGAACGGATCGGCCGCGCGCTGGCCGGGGAGATGGCAAAGCATCCGGGGTCGACCCGTTTGCCTAGACAGTTAGCCATGCTCGGCCGGGCTTGCATCAGCACGCTCCATTCATTCTGCCTGGACCTGCTGCGCCAGTATTTTTACCTGATCGACCTGGACCCGGCCTTCAGGGTGGCCGATGCGGACGAAGCTGCATTGATTCAGGCTGGAACTATAGAAGATCTGTTTGAAAGGCATTACGCTGCCAAAGATAATGTCTTATTTACCACCCTGGTTGACTGTTATGGCGGCAAACGTGACGATGCCGTTCTACAAGAATTGGTCCTGGCCGCCTATAACTTTGCCCGGAGCACGCCGGATCCGGCCGACTGGTTAAAAAAACTGCCGGATAGTTTTGATCTGTCCGATGATGCTCTTTTTGACCAGCTGCCATGGTGCGGTATTTTAAAAAAATCGCTGGCCATGGAACTGGACGCGGCCTTATCGGCTATTGACCAGGCTCTGAATTTGGCCCGCAGCCCCGGCGGCCCGTCGGTTTATCTGGACAATTTGAAAGAGGACAGGGAAATGATTGCCGGCCTGATCCGGCAGTGCGGCGCTAACACGCCCTGGGCCGGCCTGCACAAGTTATTTAACGGGGCGGCTTTTGGCAAATTGAAGGGGCACAAAAAAGAAGAAGCCGGCGGGCACACACCAGAAGTGGTAAGAAAGCTGCGGGACAGCGCTAAAAGAAAGATCAGCGGACTGGTGAAAGACTTTTTTTCCCGCCCGCCGGAAGATCTGTGCCAGGACCTGCGCGTGGTGGCGCCCCTGGTCCGGGAATTGTCCGTGCTGGTGCTGGATTTCGGAGAATCTTACCGGAAGGCCAAAGCCGCCCGTAGTATTGTTGACTTTAATGACCTGGAGCATTATGCTCTGCAAATTCTATCCGGTCAGGGCGGGTCTGTTCCTTCTCAGGCGGCTTTAAGCCTGAGGGAGCGTTTCGAAGAGGTGCTGGTAGACGAGTACCAGGACATAAACGCCGTGCAGGAGTCTATCATCCAGCTGGTGTCAAGGCAGGGGGAAGCCAGGCCAAATTTATTCATGGTGGGAGATGTTAAACAAAGCATCTACCGGTTCAGACTGGCCGACCCCAGCCTGTTCCTGAAAAAGCACCTGTCTTATCCCGCCCTGCTGGGCGGACCGGAGCGCCGTATTGAACTGGCCAGGAACTTCCGCAGCCGGGAGGGTCTGGTTAACGCGGTAAACTTTATCTTTCGCCAGGTCATGACGCAAACAGTTGGCGAAATAGCTTATGACCAGGGAGCGGAGCTGATCTACGGAGCTGAGTACCCTGGTGCGCCGGAGGGACAGGCTGAGCCGGACAGCGCGGTGGAAGTATACCTTATTGAACGGGATGCTTTGGAACAGGGAGATGCCCCGGCCGAAAAGGCAGGGGACAGCCAACTAGATGACGCGGCGCCGGAGGAAGGGCAGGCAGAAACTGAGGAAGAATTGGATGCCACGCAGAAAGAAGCCCGCCTGGTTGCCCGCCGGATCGGCGAACTGCTGCAGGGAGACGGTGACGGCAAGAGCGGGCTAAACGTGTATGACCGGGCTGCAGGGGCTTACAGGCCGGTGACTTACCGGGACGTGGTGGTGCTGCTGAGGGCTACGTCGGGATATGCCAATACCTTTGTGGAAGAATTCCGCCAGGCGGGCATTCCAGCCTACGCGGAACTGGCCACAGGATATTTTGAAGCGACGGAGGTTGAGACAGTTCTGGCACTGTTAAAAGTGATAGATAACCCGCGCCAGGATATACCCCTGGCGGCGGTTTTAAGATCCCCGCTGGTTGGCTTAAAAGCGGGAGACCTGGCCAGGGTAAGGCTTGCCTCACGCCGGGGCGACTTTCTTGACGCGGTGGTGGCGGCATCGGTAGGAGGACAGGGGGAACTCTCAGATCGTCTTTTGAGCTTGCTGCAAAAGCTGGAGAAATGGCGCGGCGCCGCCAGGCAGGGTTCACTGGCGGACCTGATCTGGAGTATTTACCGGGAAACCGGGTACTACGATTTTGTGGGTGGTTTGCCTGGAGGAGGGCAGCGCCAGGCCAACTTGCGGGCGCTCCACCACAGGGCCAGGCAGTATGAGGCCAGCGCTTTCCGCGGGCTTTTCCTCTTTCTGCGCTTTATTGACAGAATCCGGGAGGGCGGCCGTGACCTGGGAACTGCCCGGGCTTTAAGTGAGAAAGAGAATGTGGTGCGGATTATGAGCATCCACAAGAGCAAGGGCCTGGAGTTTCCTGTTGTGTTTGTGGCGGGCCTGGGCAAGAAGTTTAATTTCAGTGACTTAAACAAGGATGTTTTGTTTCATAAAGATCTGGGTTTCGGACCCCAGTTGGTGGACGCCAGCGCGAGGGTGACTTATCCCACCATGGCCAAGCTGGCTTTAAGACAACAGCTAAAGATGGAAACCCTGGCGGAAGAGATGCGCATTCTCTATGTGGCCCTGACCAGAGCTCGTGAGAAGCTGATTCTGGTCGGCTCAGTCAAGAGTTTAAAGAATCACACCCGGCGTTGGTGCGGTCCGCTGGAAACGTCAGGCTGGCATTTGCCGGAGGGATTCCTGGCAGGGGCTGCTACCGGCCTGGATTGGTTGGTCCCGGCTTTAGCCCGTCATAAGGACGGCGGTGAAATCAGAAAGATGGGGAAAAGTGAAGGCACTCCATTAGAAAAGGTGGCGGCTGACTGTTCACGCTGGAGGATAATTTTTGAAACCGGCCTGGCCGGCTCAGAGGCGCTTAGGTTTTCCCGTCCCGATTTTCTGTCCCTGGTCAGCAAAATGCAGCCCCTGGCTGAAGAAGGTCCTCTGGCGGAGGTGGTTAAAAAAAGGCTGGATTGGAGCTACCCTTTTACCGGAGTAGTTGGCCGTGCTTCCAAGGCTTCTATTACCGATTTAAAACGGCGTTTTGACCAGCTGGCGTCGGAGGAGGATGCTACTCCGCGGGATTTCCGGCCGGCAGTCGGCGGCAGGCCTCTTTTCTTACAAGAAGCTCACGGCCTGTCTGCCGCTGAAAAGGGCTCAGCGCTGCACCTGGCTCTGCAGAATCTTGATTTGAAAAGCAGTTTGGCATACGGTAATATCAAGAAGCAAATAGAGGGCATGGTGGAGCGGGAGCTTCTGACATCAGAACAGGCTGACTCGTTGTCTGTACGGCAGATCGCCAATTTTTTCGCAGGTCCCCTGGGCAGGCGGGTACTGGCCGCGCCCGTGGTGCTGCAGGAACTGCCCTTTACCCTGGCCGTACCGGCGGAAGAGGTTTATCCGGAGCTAATTAATTTCCCCGGTGAAACTGTTATGCTGCAGGGAGTGGTGGACTGCCTGGCCGAAGAAGAGGACGGCTACCTGCTGCTGGACTACAAGACAGACAGACTGGCACAGGACCAACTGGAACAGGCGCTGGAACGTTACCGCAGTCAGCTTGAAATTTACGCCAGGGCGGTGGAAAGCATCACAGGCCGGCAAGTAAAAGAAAAATACCTATACCTGTTTCACCTGGGCACAGCAATAAGATGCGATTAAAGTGAGACAAGAGAACCGTCCCCTTGTCTCACTCGACACTTATCTCAGTCTATCCAGAACTCCCAGGCGCAGTAATACTCAGCGGGGTGGTCATCCGGGGGGCAGGCCAGGCAGCGGGTTTTTATCCGGAGGTCAATAGTCCTGGCAAAACTTTCGTATTCAGCCAATCCTACGGACTTGCAGGGAAAGTCAGGCAGACCCTTCCTTTTCCTGGCCGATTGAACCCGGCAGTCGTTCATCCGGAAGATAATCCTGTTTTCATCTTTCTCAATAATTTCCTGTTTATTTACAAAAGCATAAAATCTCAAGCCCAGCGCTTTTTTAAGGGCTGCTATCCCACCGCCTTCTGGAATATGGTGGAATCTCTTTATTCTTCCAGCTTCAACCGCGGAGAACTTTTCCCATACAGCGGCGTCTAACTTGATCGCCGTTTCCATGCCGAATTCCTTTTCCAGGGCTTGAAACCAGAGGCCGTCGTGTGCCAGCCAGCGTTTGCCCATTTCCTCCATGAACTCCACAGAGTTTTCCTTAACACCAGGGTCCTGTAACACTTGATAGTTATTTTTCAACATATATCCCACCTCAAGATAAGTAATTGAAAAAATTATCTGTCAAATTATATCATATCGCGGCTGGATAAATGCGAATATTTTTAATTTAATAAATAACCAAAGGTTTTTTATAGAAGTAATAGAAAATAAAAGTAAGCACTTTCTTTTAGATATGGAGTGAATAAAACTATGCGGATCCTGCACACCTCCGACTGGCATCTCGGGCGTGCTCTGGAGGGCCGTTCCCGTCAAAAAGAGCAAGAGGACTTCATTGAAGAGATCTGCCTGATCTCTGATGATCAGAATATTGACTGCCTTATCCTGGCCGGGGATGTGTTTGACGCTTTTAACCCCCCTGCTTTTGCCGAGCAACTTTTTTATGAAGCTCTGGACCGTCTGAGCCTGGGAGGGCGCCGGGCGGTGGTTGTTCTCGCCGGCAACCATGACAATCCCGAACGGTTGATTGCCGCCGCACCGATAGCCAGGCGCCATGGAATAGTGTTGCTGGGGCTGCCCAGCGAAGAGCCTTTTTTGAGTACCCCTGATGCTGGTGGGGTCCACATTGTGAGGGGAGGAGCATCCTGGCTGGAGATGGCTGTTCCCGGCTGCAGCCATGGTGCTGTAATCCTGGCGCTGCCATACCCATCTGAAACCAGATTAAAGGAGTTGCTTTGTGACAGCCTGGATGATGAGAGCCTGATGATGGAGTCATATTCCAATAGAGTAAAGCTGACCTTTGAGCAGCTCTCACGTCAATACCGTATGGATACCGTAAATATTGCCGCCAGCCATATCTTTGTTCAGGGAGGCTGGACATCGGATTCCGAGCGCCCTGTGTACAGCGCGGGCGGAGCGTATACAGTCGACCCGGGGGCGATGCCGGGACGGGCCCAATACGTTGCTTTAGGTCACCTGCACAGGCCGCAGGTGGTAGCCGGCAGTCCGGCGCCCTGCCGCTATGCGGGCTCGCCTCTGGCGTACAGCTTTTCCGAAGCCGGTCAGGCCAAATCCGTCACGGTAGTTGAGATCATACCAGGAAGCACCCCGGAAATAAATGAGATACACCTCTCCGCCGGGCGCCCTCTGGTTCGCTGGCGGGCAGCAAGCACAGAGCAGGTTTACCGCTGGCTGGAAGAAGGAAGGGACAGCAGTGCCTGGATTGACCTTGAAATTAAAGTTGAGGCTCCTTTGAGCATAGCTGAAATTCATAAGTTAAGGAAAGCTTGCGAGCATTTCATTGAGATTCGGCCGGTTTATCCTGAGCTGGAGGTTGCGGCTGCCAGGGAATCGATTGCCGGCCTTCCTATAGAAGAGTTATTCAGTCGTTTTTACCAGCGAAAAAAAGGCTCTGCACCAGATAATAAGCTGGTGGAACTGTTTATGGAAATGATTGGTCAGCCGGAAGAAACCCAGCCGGCCCGGGAGAGTGTTTCATGAAACCGGTAAAACTGAAACTGGCAGGGCTGCAAAGCTTTCGCGAGGTCCAGGAGATAGACTTCGCCTGTCTTTGCGAGGCAGGATTGTTTGGTATTTTTGGACCTACCGGCAGCGGCAAGTCAACGATTCTGGACGCTATTACCCTGGCTCTTTACGGTCATATTGACCGTGCGGCAAGGGGAACCCAGGGTATTATTAATTACGCTGAAGATAAATTGCTGGTGGAATTCAGCTTTGAACTGGCCAATCCGGGAGGTCGCAGGAGTTACCGGGTGGAACGGGTATACCGGCGGTCAGGGGAAAATACAGTTGAGGCGGCAGCCAGCCGACTGATCGAAATCACCCCGGCAGGTGAAGTGCCCCTGGCTGAGAAGAGCAGGGTTACCCAGAAGGTTGAAGAAATACTTGGCCTGGACAGGCTTGAATTTACCCGCGCTGTGGTGCTGCCCCAGGGGAAATTCGCCGACTTTTTAAAACTGGAGCCTGCCAGGCGGCGGTCAATGCTGCAAAACCTGTTTGGCCTGCACGATTACGGGGATAAACTGATGCTCAACGTTAAAGAGCGGTCAAATGACGCGGCAAACCGGCTGGCCAGGGCTAAAGGTGAGCAGGACGGCATCGGGGATGCATCAGACCGGGCACTGGAGCAGTCCTCCGGGCGACTTGCCGAAGCCAGGCAAAAAACAGAGTGCAGCGCCGCCGCCAGGTTAAGTGTGGAGGCGCAGGTCAAAAAGCTGGAACAAGTCAGGGTCTGGCAGGACGAGTTGAGCAGAGTTGAACAGGCCCTGACTGACTTAAAGCAACAAAAGTCTGAAATAAGCCGCTTTGAAGAATTGCTGGAGTCAGCGGCCAGGGCCGAGATAATTAAGCCGTCCCTTTTAGAGAAAGACGAAGCAGAAGAAAAACACAAACAGGCACAGGGATCCCGGCGGGACGCCGGTGAAAGACTCAAGCTGGCGCAGGAAAAAACCAGCTCCGCACGTCAATCCCTGGAGCAAGTAACCAAACGCAGTGCAGAAGAAAACCCTGTTTTCTTTGCCAACAGGGAACGCTACGAACGTGCCGCTAAATTGGAAGATGAAGTTGCCGCAATTAAGGCGGAAGGATCTAAGCTGGCTCTTGCCTTGAGTGTGCAGGAAAAAGAAAAACAGGATACATCCAGCATGCTGGAATTGTTACAGCAGCAGAAATTAAATCTGGAACATTCATTAAACACGTGTAAAAGAAAGCTATCTGCCATTCAGGTGACACCTGAAAAAAGGCGATTGGTGAATGATTCTATCATCGCGCTGCAGCATTACCAGGAGACGCTGGCGGAAAAGGCCGCGGTGGAAGCCGGGCTAAGGGAGAAGTCCGGGGAGTTGGCAAAGCTCCGGCAGATTGAGGCAGAAGCAACAATAAAATACCGGAATGCAGAGAAAAAACTAAGCCAGAACAAGGCTCAGCTCATAGAAAGCGGTGAAAACTGCCCGGATGACCCGGCGAGTTTGCAGAGCGAGCGTTTGGAACTGGAGAGAATTCGCGCTCAAGTACAGGATATCATCAGAATAAACAATGATTATGTGGAATTCAGTGAAAAAGCAGCAGGCTTCCCTGACCAAATAGCCGGACTGGAGGAGTCCTGCCGCAGGGCGACCGAGAATAAAGAAGAAGCATTTAAGCTCCTTGAGACAGCCCGCTTGCAGACAAAAGACCTGGAAGCTAAACTGGAGCTTTTAAAAATAAAGCATCAAGCTTCTTTACTTGCCCGCAGCCTGCGGGAAGATGAAGCCTGCCCGGTCTGCGGCTCCCGCCGGCATCCGGCGCCGGCGCCGCCCGCGGGTGAAGAAGATGTAAAGATCGCTGAAGGCGAACTGCGGGCGGCTCGCGGGCTCGAAGAAAAAACCAGAGACAGTCTGGAAGAGGCGCGGCGTGAGGAAGAGAGGCTGGCGGGTGACCTCAAAAGATTAAAAGCGGAGTACAGCCAGATTATTAACGAACAGGAAAAGAAAAAGGAGTCTCTTACACAGGCGCGCCGGGTACTGCCCGGTTCGTGGGCGGAGATGGACGTGGCCAAGCTGCCGCCGGAATTGCTTCTGACTGAAGAAAAGCTGTTGTTTCGTCAGTACAGCTATGATACCTGGCGGCAGGTGCAGGAAAAGTTAAGCCGGGCGCAACAGCAGGCTCAGGAGGAATACGATCGGGGCTTAAAAATCAGGAACGACGCAGCCGGTGCATTAAAATTGGTAGAAGGCGCTCATAATGAGGCTGTAAAAAGGGTTGAGGAAGCTCTGGCGAAGGAGTGGCGGCATCAGTCCGAACTTGCAGATGTCAGAAAAGACCTGCCGGTGGTGCAAATTGAACATGAGCATCGTCAGATTCAGGAGTGGGACAAAGAGAGGACAGCTCTGGAGGATGAGCGGGTGCTCCTGGAAAAGGAATCCGGTGAAATAAGCCTGGTGATTGAGAGCCTGAGCCGGCGGGATAACGAGCTGGCGGTGGAAGTTTCCCGCAACGGGGCTTTTCTGGAAGAACGGCGTGGGCAATACCAGCTGAAAAACACGGAACTCTGCGATATTACCGGAGGCAGGCCGGTACAGGAACTGATTGTTCTAAACGAAGCTTCCATCAAGAGTTTGCAGGAAGCGGAGATAGCCGCCAAAAATGTTTTCGCAGAGGCTGAAGCGGAAAAAGGGGTGCGGGAACGGGAAGCGGCGGCTGCTGAACAGTCTTTAGCCCAGGCCGTCGAGCGCCTGGCGACTTGCCGGCAGAGACTGGACAACCTTCTTGCAGAACAGGGTTTCGCAACACGCAGCCAGGCTGAATCAGCTCTCCTGAAACAGGATGAAAAAGAACGGGTGAAAGCGGAAATTAGCAGCTATCGTAAAGAGCTGGACGAATGTACAGGTATGCGGCGGGAGTTAGTTAAAAACCTGGGCGGGCGCGCTCTGACTGAAGAAGAGTGGCAAGACTGGCTGAAAAAGAAGACCGTGGCGCAGCAGTCGCATGAAGAAGCCCTGCGGGAGCAGGGTGCGGCTGATAAAGCGTACAGTGAATTGGAGTTAGCTAATAAACGATGGAATCAGCTTGAACAGGAAGTTATTGTGCTGGGCGATCTCGCCGGGCGGCTTGATACCTTGAAAAAGCTGTTTCAGGGCAATGCCTTTGTTGAATTTCTTGCCGGGGAACAGCTGATGAGAGTAACACGGGATGCCTCAGCCCGCCTGGGTCAGCTTACCCGGTACCGCTACGCCCTGGAAACTGATTCTGAAGGCGGCTTTATTATCCGTGATGACGCGAACGGCGGGATGAAAAGACCGGTCAGTACCCTCTCGGGAGGAGAAACATTCATCACTTCTTTAGCCCTGGCTCTGGCCCTATCGGCGCAAATCCAGCTCAAGGGGCAGAACCCCCTGGAATTTTTCTTCCTGGACGAGGGCTTCGGCACTCTGGATCCCGAACTCCTGGAAGTAGTTGTGTCCACCCTGGAGCAATTACGCTTCGAGCGCCTCACTATTGGTTTAATCAGTCACGTGCCGGAATTAAGAAACCGTCTGCCCAGGCGTCTGTTAGTGCTTCCAGCGGATCCGTCCGGCGCCGGCAGCAGGGTGATCATGGATTCCGCATAACTGTATATATACTACAGATATTCAACGCTGCAAGACTTTTCAGGATGCAAATTTTAAAAATTGATAAATAAAGATTTTTTATGAAAACATAACATATTTTAAAGAACGACGGCCGGTTTGCTACCGGCCGTCGTTTTGTTCAGCACTCCCTGTAGTCGAAAACCCTTTTGCTTTTTTTCTCGCTGCGCGGCAGGGAACCGTAAGGAACCACTTCAACGTCCGCCAGGATCCCGACGCGGGTCTTAATGTTTTTGCGCAGACGGTCGGCGACCTGTTCAAAACTGCAGTTTTGTTCACCCTCCACCTTGACCAGGATGTTGTCTTTGCCCTGAGCCCTGGCCACGATGATCTGGTACTCGCTGCCGGCGCCTTCGGTAATCTTGAGCACGTGGTCCACCTGGCCGGGGTATATGTTCACTCCTTTGATCTTGATCATATCGTCGGTGCGTCCCAGGATCCTGGCGTGCATGGGGTATGGGCTGCCGCAAGTGCAGCGGTCAGGCAGGATCCTGGTTATGTCACGGGTGCGGTAGCGCAGCAGGGGCATACCCTCCTTGGTCAGCGTGGTTACCACCAGCTCTCCTAACTCACCAACAGGCAGCTGTTTGCCCGTGATCGGGTCAATAATTTCGAAAAGCAGGTGCTCGTGCCAGTAGTGCAGGCCGCGGTGTCCGGGGCAGTCGATAGATGTGCCCGGACCATATATTTCAGTCAGTCCGTAAATATCAAAGGTTTCGATGCCAAGCATTTCTTCGATCCTGGCGCGCATTTTATCGCCCCAGCGCTCCGAGCCGATTATGCCCAGGCGCAGGCTGATGCGATCGCGTAACCCACGTTTGTGGATTTCTTCCGCCAGCAGCAGCGCGTAAGAGGAGGTGGAACAAAGAACGGTCGTTTTAAGATCGAGCATCATTTCAATCTGTTTTTCCGTATTGCCCGGACCGGTCGGGATGGCCATGGCGCCCAGCCGCTCCACTCCGGCCTGAAATCCTATTCCCGCCGTCCACAGGCCGTAGCCGGGCGTTACCTGGACGCGGTCCTTGTTGGTTACCCCGGTGAGGTCCATGCAGCGGGCCATCATCTCAGCCCAGGTAGCGACGTCGTTGGCGGTGTATGGCACAATCACCGGCTTGCCGGTGGTGCCGGAGGAGGAGTGGATTCTGACCACCTGCTCTTCGGGTACCGCCATCAGCCCCAGCGGGTAGCCGGTGCGCAGCTCTTCTTTAGTGGTAAAAGGGAGACGGCCCAGGTCTTCCATGGTTCGGACACTGTACGGATCAACCCCGGCTTCGTCAAGTTTACCGCGGTAAAAGGGAGAGTTTTCATAAAGGCGGGGGATAAACCTGCTAAGCGTTTCCTCCTGATCTGAAAATACTTTTTCTGTAAATGAGTTCCGCTCATTCTGGATCGACAGAGACATTTTAAGCTACCTCCATAGCCAGGCGCCCTATCTCAAAAGCGCGTTTATTGATATCTTTTAACTTGGCCGGAATCAGATTGAGCACAGCCTGCAGCAGTTGATCCGGCCCGAAGGGAAGTCCAGGAAGCGCTGAAAAAGCGCCCAGCATGATCACATTGCCGGTTTTGGGGTGGCCCGCCTGGCTTGCCAGATAGTCAAAATCCAGGAAAACAACCCTTTGCGCCCGCTCTTTAAGGACATTAATAAATGCTCCTTGATCATAACTGGAAAGTCCAAGCTGGACTGATACGGGGACAATGGTGGAAGTACTGGCGATAACCGTGCCGCCCGGCTTGAGTTTATTTAAACCGCGGACTGTTTCAGCCAGCTCCAGCCCGAGTAGAAAGTCAGCTTCATGGTCCGGAATGATCGACCCGTAAAGCCCATCTCCCACCCGTACGTGGCTGGTGACGGGACCTTCCCGCTGGGCCATGCCGATGACCCCTGAGGTCCTTACCACCATGTTGTTTTCCAGTGCTGCCAGCCCCCAACCCCTGGAAGCCAGGATCGAACCTTGCCCGCCCACGCCGCTGATTACTATGTCCAGCTTCATGACCTCACCTCCGTTATCGCCTCTAGCGGGCAAATCTGGGCGCAGACGCCGCAGCCCGTGCAGTTGGCGTTGATCTCCAGCCCGCTGCCGGTTTTCCCCATAGCCGGACAGCCCAGGTCCTCCAGGCATGCGCCGCAATCAACACAAATTTCCTGGTTTACAAAGTAAGGCGGGCCTTTTTTAGCCAGCGCCACGCACTCGCGTTTCATAATTACCACGGCCAGGCCGGGGTGGCTTAAAGCCTCGCTGGCTGCCGTTATGGCCGCCTTAAGATCGTTGGGGTCAACCTCCCTCACAAACTCCACCCCGCAGGCTCTGACCAGTCCGGTTATGTTCACACTTTTGGCGGAACTTCCCGTAGCTGTGCGGTTCAAGCCGGGGTGGGACTGGTGACCGGTCATGGCGGTGGTGCTGTTGTCCAAAATGACAACCGTGATATCCGCCTGGTTGTGCACCGCGTTGATCAGCCCCGGAATGCCGGTGTGGAAGAAGGTGGAGTCTCCCAGAAAAGCCACCTGCCGCCTGCCTGGTTCAGCATGGTTCAACCCGGTAGCGATGGTAATGCTGGCGCCCATGCAAAGACAGGTGTCCACAGCGTTTAAGGGCGGCATGGCGCCAAGCGTGTAGCAGCCTATGTCTCCGGTGAAAATTACATCCTTGCCTTTGGCTGCTTCTTTAAAAGCAAAGAAAGAAGCCCGGTGCGGGCAGCCCGCGCAAAGAACAGGGGGGCGCAGGGGCAGCTCCGGAAGTGGCGCGGACAACGGCGCCGCGGGTGTTGCCTCAAAGAATTCTTCTATAATCGCTTTTACTTTATCAACGTTGAATTCACCTTCACGCGGCGCCAGGCAGTCGTTTTTGCCTGATATGCTTACAGCAGAACGGTGACGCCAGGCGATTGATATGACCTGGTCCTCCACGACAGGCTCCTGCTCTTCGATTACCAGAATCTTTTCAGCATGATTAAAAAGTTTCAGCACATCACTGTGGGGCAGGGGATAGGGAGTGCCTATTTTAAGCACGGAAGCTTCCAGCCCGGACAGAGCCAGCGCTTCCTGGACGTAGTTATAGCTCACACCGCTGGCGATAATGCCGTAGGTAGAGTTTTCTTTAATGGTTAACTGGTTAAAAGCTGACTCTTCGAAGATTTTTCTCGCCGTTTCTTGCTGCTGATTAAGCCATACGTGCTTGCGGGCGGACAGGCTCGGGAAAATAACCCAGTTGGGGTTCTTTACAAAGCCTTCTGCCTGCCGGCGCTCGCTTGATTCATCCTGGAGGAAAACGTCCTGGCAGGCGTGACAGGTCCTGGTGGTGGGCCGCAGAATAACAGGCAGCAGCAGTTTTTCAGAAAGCTCGAAGGCCCATCTGGTCATTTCCATGGCTTCCTGCGGGCTGGCCGGGTCAAGCACAGGCAGCTTGGCGAACTGGGCAAACTTGCGTGTGTCCTGCTCAGTCTGGGAGCTGTGCGGCCCGGGGTCGTCAGCCACTACCACTACCAGACCGCCTTTAACACCAATATAGGCCAGGCTCATCAGCGGGTCTGAGGCCACATTCAGCCCAACCTGCTTCATAGCTGCCAGGGCCCGCGCTCCGGCATATGATGCGCCGGCGGCTATTTCCAGGGCTACTTTTTCGTTAACCGACCATTCCGCATAAAACTCATTGGCCCCGGCCATACCGGCCAGGGTTCCCAGAATTTCCGATGAAGGTGTGCCGGGATAAGCCGCAGCTACCTGAACGCCTGCTTCAACAGCGCCGTGTGCTATTGCTTCATTGCCCATGAGTAATTTTAAAACCAAAAAAAGCCCCCCTTGAGTTATGCTTGGCGGGTACATTTACATTACGCCGAAGCCTTTAACGCGGGCTGTTATACCCAGCACCAGCAGCAGCAACAAAACAGCTGTCAGAAAGTAGTCCGCACCACGCATTTTAGGCTCTCTGAAATAAGTTCGACGCCCGCCGCCGTAACCCCTTGTTTCCATGGCCATAGCCATATTTTCCGCCTTATTTAAGGATATCAACACCAGCGGCACGGTTACCGGGGCGTAGGAGCGAATTTTTTTAAAGGGGTTAAAGCCTTCCACAGCGTGGCCCCTGGCCTTCTGAGCGTCAGTGATCTGCCTGACCTCGCCCAGAAAAGTGGGGATAAACCGCAGGGTGGTCATAAACATAAAGGCGTAATCATAAGGCATTTTAAATTTTTCCACCAAAGTCAGCACCATATCCTGAATCCGGGTAGTGGCAAGCAATACCAGGAAACTCAGCACCAGCGACAGCATCCTGGCGGCCATGGCCACTCCGGATAATATACCATAATTCGTAACCGGCAGGTAGTTGGTTTTGGGAATCAAATGAAAAACAACCTGTCCCTGATCGAAAAAGAGGGCCTGGATCAGCAGAAGGATCAGCGCGAATACGGACAATCCGGCTATGGCAGGCAGCAAATTTCTGAAGACGCGAGACGTCGCCGCCACCAGCAGCACTGAGGCCAGCAAGGCCAGCAGGTAGCGGTAGTCGTTAAATAAAAGTCCGCAGACAAGGGTAAAAAGCGCCCAGAAAATCTTGGTTGTGGCGTTAAGCCGGTGAATCAGCGAGTCTTTGTGAATATATTCAACCGCAGCAGCCAATTTTATCAGCCCTCGCTTTCAACAGCAGGTTATACATCTCCCTGACGCTTATAACATCAGGCGGGATGGTGTGCTTGCCGAGTCCTTGCGCCAGGAGAGTGATCTGAGGCGGGCTCAGGTAGCTTTTAGCTAAAAGTTCCGGCTGAGCGAATACTGTGCGCACAGGACCGTCCGTCAGGATCCGCCCTTCACACAATACAACTGTCCTTTCGGCGTAGCGTGCCACCAGGGACATGTCGTGGGTGATGAAGATGATGGTATGACCCTGTTCGTGCAATTTCTTTACCATATCCATGATCTGGGCAGACTCACGGTAATCCTGCCCGGTAGTTGGTTCATCCAGCACTATCACTTCAGTGTGCATGGCCAGGACAGAGGCCAGGGCGACCCTTTGCCGCTGGCCTTTGCTCAGGCTAAAAGGATAAGTCAGGTAGTGGCCGGTCAGCCCCACCGCATCCAGAGCGTCAGTTACCCTGCGTTCTATTTCTTCGGCGGGCAGGCGCAGGTTTTTCAGCCCGAAGGCCACTTCCTTGCCGACAGTATCGTGGAAGATCTGGTGGTCGGGGTTCTGAAAGACGTAGCCCACGGTGCGGGCCAGGTTGGATACTTTTAAAGGTCCTGTATCCTGGCCACTGACGTACACATGGCCGGATGAAGGCTTGAGCAGGCCGTTGAAATGCTTTACCAGGGTTGTCTTGCCGGATCCGTTTTGCCCGATGACAGCCAGGCACTCGCCCCTGTCTATTTCCAGTGAAATATTTTTCAGCACCGGCTGTTCGCCGTTATACTGGTAGGTAAGGTTTTCAATTTTGATCAGGGTTTGCCTGGCTGCTGTCATCAGCTTCGCACCAGCCTTTCAATGTAGATGCGGGCCTGTTCCACGGTCAGGGGCAGTGAATACTTGTCGCTGCCGCCCAGCATGCCCGCCAGTCTGGTCACCTGGGGTATTTTCACACCGATTGCCTGCAACTCCTGCTGTCTGGCAAAGACCTGCCACGGCTCTCCGTCCATAACCAAAGCGCCGTTGTCTAAAATTAGGATCCTGCCGGCATGGGCGGCCAATTGCTCCGTCTTTTGTTCAACCACAAGCACGGTGATCCCCTGCTCGCGGTTGAGGCGGCTGAGCACCTGAAAAACTTCCTCGGTTCCCACCGGATCGAGTTCAGAGGTCGGCTCATCCAGGAGCAGGATTTCCGGCCGCATGGCCAGGGCACAGGCTATGGCCACTCGCTGTTTCTGACCGCCCGAGAGGGCTATGGTGGAGCGGTAGCGCAGATCTGAGATGCCCACAAGTTCCAGAGCTTCTGAAATTCTTTTCTCCATTTCCCCCGGTGGGAAGCCAAGGTTCTCTAATCCGAAGGCCAGTTCCTGCTCCACTTCGGAGGAAATGATCTGGGACTCCGGGTCCTGGAAGACACTGCCTACCAGTCGGGAAATCTGGGCTGTGCTTTTATTGAAAATTGATAAGCCATGGAGCTCGATCCGGCCGGTGGCCTCGCCCCCCTGAAAGTGGGGAATAATCCCGTTCAGACAGCAGGCCAGGGTGGTTTTGCCCGCCCCGGTCGGGCCGGTGATGCCGATAAATTCCCCCTTTTCCACACTCAGGCTGATTTTTTTAAGCGCTGGGCGTAAGGCCTGGGGGTAGCTGAAGGTGAAGCTTTTTATTTCCAGAACAGCCATGCCGGTACTCCTCGTAAATTATATTTTCAAGAATTTTTTAGCGGGGGCATAAAAAATCTGGTTCAGAAGAGCGTTGATCGTAGCCACAGGTATCACCACGGTAATAAAGGCAGTGTTCCAGGCAATCATCATCTTTTCAGGCGGCAGGTTTAATGCGAATTTAAAGTTCAGGGTAATGTACAACAGACCGCTGACCAGAGTGCCTATCGCCGCCGCCAGAATGGGCTTGAATGAATAGTTCTTCAATGAGAATTCCGGCAGGTAGCTGACTATGAAAGCGCAGGCCAGCGCGCCGGCTGGTTCTGAGATAAGGTTCAGGTAGGGGATAGGGGACTTGGAGAAGATCATCGCTACCGCGCCGCCGACCAGGCCAATGCCCAATGCTCCCCCCAAGTTCGGGCGGATCAGCAGGATAGCCAGACAGTACATGGCGATAACGAAGTTGGGTGTAATCCCGGCGATTGGCGGGGTAACCGCACGCAAAACCGCGCCGATGGCCAGCAGCACCGCCACCACAGCCAGCTGCTTGGAGCGCACCATTTTAGATCCCGTGGAAATCAATCTATCAGTTTCTATTGATTGAGTATTGGACATTTTTAAAAACCTCCCTGTAATTTAAAATTTTAGAATTAGGCTCGGCAATAACAAAACCGGGCATGAGCCCGGCCTGATTGCAAAATAAAAAAACACTCAGCTAACCTCGCCTCAGCTCACCTCATACTCAGCTCACCTCCGTATGTAATTGTCGATTCTAGACTCCGCTCGACTATGGGGCTTCCCCCAACTTACAAATTATTTTATCACAGGAAATTACCGTTGTCATTAATAATTTATTTATTA
The DNA here is from genome assembly GCA_964543575.1 of uncultured Pelotomaculum sp. GTDB lineage: Bacteria > Bacillota > Desulfotomaculia > Desulfotomaculales > Pelotomaculaceae > Pelotomaculum_B. The sequence goes on along the minus strand of CAZIYV010000022.1, from coordinate 9,523 downwards.
TGTCATAAATTTATTTTATATTAGCTTGGCTTGGCTGGTGGGACAGTCGCCGGCTCGCTAATGACCAATTGACATAAGCCCGCGTCCATAAAAGCTTTCACACCCAGCGGGAGAGTGACTTTGTGCGCGCCGTGCCCCGGCCCCAGGCCGTAAAAGCACGGAATCTTAATGCGCTTGAAAATATCGGCAATAACTTCCCCGCAGGTAAAAGAACCATTCATATCTGCCGCCTCACAGCCTACAAATTCTCCAAAGATAACCCCGGCGGCGTTATGCAGCTTGCCGGCCAGGAAAAGCTGCTGGAGCATGCGGTCCACCCGGTAAGGTTCTTCTCCCACCTCCTCCAGGAAAAGGATGGCGCCCCTGGTATCTATTTCATAGGGGGTGCCCAGTGTCGCGGTCACCAGGGAAAGGTTACCCCCGATCAGCCGGCCGCGGGCTCGTCCGGGGTGGATTACCTGAGTTTTAACACCGGGTGCGGCCGGTACTTGGCCGAGGGGGTGAACACTGGTTACGGCTTGATAAAAGTGATTGATCGTAAAAGCACCTGCTTCAAGGCCGAAATCAGTGGCCAGCATGGGGCCGGAAAATGTAACCAGGCCTGATCTTTTCCAGATTGCCAGCTGCAGCGCGGTGATATCGCTGTAACCCACCAGTATTTTCGGGCAGCGCCGGATGATATGGTAGTTAATCTTGGACAGGATCCTGAGCGTGCCGTATCCTCCCCGCAAACAGAGGATGCCGTCAATACGCGGGTCAAGAAACATGCTGTGGAGATCGGCAATCCTTTCCCTGTCCGTTCCCGCTAAATATCTGTCTCTTTTCAGAGCGTTGGGCGCCAGAACAGTCCTGAAGCCCAGGTCCTCCAATACTTTTTTACCACGGACAATGGAGTCTGAATTGTAACAGGGACTGGCGGGAGCGATTATCCCCAGGGTGGAACCAACCTTCAAGGCCGCAGGCTTTCTTGTCAATGCAAAACCCCCTCCTCATCGGGGACATTCCTCATCCCGACATTCCATCGGGGACATTCCTCAGCCCTATAGACTGGCCCCAAATAGAGGTGTGTCCCCTTTCCTCTGTCGAGGTGTGTCCCCTTTCCGCTGACATTGTTCCAATATAATCTATGACCCACATGTTAAACTATTGCAGGCCCGATTGCCTGATCGTATAATTAAATAATGCAGGTCTTATTGCAGCTGTATTGGGCATTTCAGAGTTGAATCTATCTCGGTAAGAATTTGGCGTGATTGCAAATTTTTACCTTTTTTTGTTATAATAGTTTTTGTGGGGAATAGGTTTAATAGGAGGGGAAAAGATGTCAAAGGTTAGGGCTCACGTCATCATCAGCGGCATGGTTCAGGGTGTTTACTTCCGGGCGGAAACGCGGGATCAGGCACTGTGGCTGGGAGTAACCGGCTGGGTTAAAAACAAACCTGACGGCAGAGTGGAAGGGCTTTTTGAAGGTGAGCGGGAAGGTGTTGAAAAGCTGATTTCCTGGTGCCGCCAGGGGCCGCCGGAAGCGGAAGTGTCAGATGTGGCGGTAACATGGGAAAGCTACAGGGGAGAATTCCCGAAATTCAAAATTACTTTTTAAGGAGCAAATCATGTTAGAAATATACGGCATCTCAGTACCCACACCCTACCTGGCCGGTCCTACCAATGCGTACCTCATTAAAAACCAGCCCTACACTTTGGTTGATCCCGGACCCGAGACGGAATACGCCAAAAAGAGCCTGCTGGAAAGGTTGGCTTCTTTGGGAGTGGACTTGAAGGATATAAGCAGGGTGGTTATTACCCACAGTCACTCTGACCACAGCGGGCTGGCCAGGTGGATTGGGGAACAGGCCGGGGCAGAGATATATGTACATAATTTGGAAGTGCGCAAACTTCAAAGAGAATACATATATTACCATGAAAGGCTTCCATTTTTTCAAGAAGCAGGTGTGCCGGAAAATGTATTAAACGATATATTTGCGGATAAGGACCCGGTGGTGAAACCGGTGCTGCCAGAGTCCGGGGTAGTGGTTCTGCATGGCGGGGAGGAGCTTGCTTTTGCCGGGGGCACAGCCCAGGTTCTGCATCTGCCGGGCCACACCAGCGGCCACATTTGTCTCTATGATCCGGAAAGTAGTAATTTTCTGGCCGGTGACTTCATACTTAAGCACATCACACCCAACCCGGTGATGGAAGCGAAGCCGGATGATTTCAGCAAAAGATCACCAGCTTTGAGACAATACCTGGAATCTCTTAAGCAGGTAGAGATGATGGAGATAGGGCTAATCCTGCCAGGACATGGGAAAACTATTAATAACAGCAGGGAAACGATGGCCAACGCTCAAATGCACCACACGCGGCGGCTGGAAGCTTTCCTTGCCATCCTGTCAGACAGATCTTTGAACGCTTTCCAGTTGATGCGGGAGTTTTACCCCAAAATCAGAGGTTTTCAGATCTACTTGGGTATCTCTGAAATCTTTGCCCACCTGGATTATCTTGTGGAAGTGGGAAGGGTTGTCAGAGAAGAACGCGGTGGGGTTTCTATATATCACAAAGCGAATCTCTCATTGAACCGAGGGTAGCTTGCCAGCGTCAAATAATTAAGACGAAAGAGGAGCATTTAATTGAGATTCAGGTTATCGGCCGCCATTTTAGCCGGAAAAGCCGCTGCGCGGCTAAGTCGCGCCCGTGGCGGCAGGGGCACTTCCCTGCCGGGTCGGGTTGCCCTTAAAATCTATCCAGGCACTTTGAAAGACCTGTCCGCCCAGGTGCGCAAGGGCATCATTGTGGTCAGCGGCACTAACGGTAAGACTACTACCGCAAATATGATCGCCGGAGTGCTCGGTGACGCGGGTCATAAGGTTATTGTCAACCGTGAAGGATCAAATATGATTTCCGGAATTACCGCGAGTTTCGTGGCTAATTCCGGGGTGAGCGCGAATATTGACTGTGATTACGCTGTACTTGAAGTAGATGAGGCTTCAATGCCCTGGGTCTTGAGGGAAATCAATCCCAAAGTGGTAGTGCTGACAAATTTCTTTCGCGATCAGCTGGACCGTTACTGGGAACTGGAAAAGATAATAGGTATTATCAAGGATTCTTTACATAAACAAAAACAATCTACCCTGGTACTGAATGCCGATGATCCTCTGGTAGCTCAGTTCAAGGGGGCAACCGGTCTTCCCGCTGTATTTTACGGGCTTTCCGAGCATGTTCTTTCCAGTAAAACAAATACTCAAACCAGGGAAGCGAAATTTTGCCCCTGTTGTGGCGCCGCCCTTATATATGAATTTTTCAACTATGGTCAATTAGGCGCTTACCACTGTCCGGACTGCGCCTTTAAAAGGCCCGAACCCGAGGTTGAAGCCCTTGGCACGGTATCTAATAACGCTGCGAACTGCTGCCGCCTCAGGTATAAAAAGGGAGAAGACTCCCTGGTTATTCAGGTGCACGGCATTTACAATCTTTACAACGCGCTGGCCGCTTTCGCGGTGGGGCTGCACCTGGGTGTCAACGTGAGGACGATTCTGAGCAGCCTGAAGAAATACCAGCCGGTTACCGGTCGTATGGAAAGGTTTGCATATAAGGGGAAGCAGGCTTATTTAAACCTGGTTAAGAACCCTACCGGGTTTAACGTGGCATTGGCCGCCCTGTGCGCGGCCGGGGGAACTAAGGACGTGTTTATTGCCGTCAACGACAACCACGCGGACAGCAGGGATATATCATGGCTTTGGGATGTGGACTTTGAGCTGCTGGGCCGCGACCATAAGGCGTTTAACTGTTTTATCTGTTCAGGCAGGCGTGCGGAAGAGATGGCCCTGCGCCTTAAATACGCTGGTGTTCCGGTTGAGAAGATAACTGTTAACACTAAGATGCGAATGGCCATAGAGCAGGTGTTGTCAGGCCGGGCAGAAGCTTCCTACCTGTTTTCCACCTATACAGCCTTGTGGCCGGTGCATAAGATATTGGAATATCTGGTCGTGAAGGGGAACGCCGATGATAAACGTATGTCATCTGTATCCTGATCTGCTGAACCTGTACGGGGACCGCGGCAATATTACAGCCTTCCGGCAGCGCTGTATTTGGCGGGATATCCCGGTAACAATAAAGAGCATAAGCCTGGGTGATGAAATTAATTTTAAGGAGTACGACTTTGTTTTTCTTGGCGGCGGCTCAGACCGTGAACAAAACCTGATCGCCGCTGACTTGATGAAACGAAGAGACCAGTTCAAAGACGCTGTCGAAGGAGGTCTGGTGGTCCTGGCTATTTGCGGGGGTTACCAACTTCTCGGCAAATACTACCGGACTGTTGAAGGCAAACACATTCCCTGCCTTGATATCCTCGACCTGTATACCACGGCTGGAAACAAGCGCCTGGTGGGAAACGTGGCCATTGAAATGAATCTAGGCGGTAAGAAGTTAAAGGTAGTTGGTTTTGAAAACCATTCAGGCCGCACTTACACCGGCTCTGTCAAACCCCTGGGGAAAGTCCTTTGCGGCAACGGCAACAACGGCGGAGACGGCCTGGAGGGAGCGCGCTACAAAAATGTGTTTTGCTCTTACCTGCATGGACCGCTGCTGCCCAAAAACGCCAGGCTTACAGACAGGTTGATCAGTCTTGCTTTGAAGAGACGGGGTATAGGGTCTGATCTGAAACCATTAAATGACACTATTGAAGAATCAGCACGCAGGGTTATGCTGGGCAGGCTGGGACTTAAGGCGTAGATTTTAAAAGGTTTATTTTTGTTTCCGTAGAATAATGTAATTAAGATGCAAGGAGGTGTTTACTGTGAACCAAAATGGTAAGAGGTTTCTGGTAATAACTTGTTTCCTGGCGCTGCTGATATCAGTTTTGTCTTTTCTGGCCGGTTGTACCACCACCGGCGGGAATGCGCCTGTTCCCTCCCAGGAAAAAACCGTGGCGCCGGAACAGAAGCTGAATGTGGCTGTTTATTATGTTAAAGTAACCCAGAATGACGCCTACCTGGTCAGAGAGGTGCACCAGGTCCCTGCCACCAAGGAAGTGGCCAAGGCGGCCCTGGAAGAATTAATCAATGTTAACCCGGTAGGTCCCGGCGCGGTGCGGGTAATTCCCGCTGCCACCAAGATAAAAGGCATAAATGTTAAGGACGGCTTGGCAACGGTGGATTTTTCACAGGAAGTGCTCAGGGCTAATACGGGCGCTTCAGGGGAAGCGCTGGGCATTCAGAGCATTGTCAACACTCTGACGGAATTCCCCGAGATTCAGAAGGTTTCGTTTATGGTTGAAGGTAAGGTGGACGAGCAAGCGAAGGACTGGTGGGGCCACGTCGGATTGTACGAGCAGCCTTTCTCCAGGGATATGTCAGTGGTTAATGAGCCTGTCATCTGGGTAACCAGCCCGGCGCCGGGCCAAAAAGTGGCTTCGCCGCTGCTGGTAAAGGGCAGCGCCAGGGTTTTTGAGGCGACGGTTAACATCAGGCTGAAAGATGAATCCGGCAAGACCATCACCGAAAGTTTCGCAACAGCTTCTGAGGGCGCTCCCGGACGTGGTCAGTTCGAATTGTCCCTGCCCTTTAACGCAGCCTCACCAGGGCGCGGGGAGTTGGAAGTATACTGGGCCAGTCCGAAGGACGGGAAAGAGCTGGATAAAGTAGCGGTGCCTGTTAACTGGTAGCAAGGCACTGTTAAATGGGATAAAATGCCACATTTTTTGTGGCATTTTTTTTTGCAATTAGGACATCCTTCAACGCCCAATAATATAATTTCCAATGTTAATCCTCCTCATTTATCAACTGCCTTCTCCGCGGCGCTGGCCATGCCCAGACTGTGTGCTGAAAAATTTTGATTTTTTTTCTAAAAAAGGGCGAGTCTACTGGTTTCAGTTAAATAACTGCCTTTGAGAAATTGGTGATTTTGAAACTTATGGGAATATTTTGTGGCTTTTTTTATTTGCTTTTAATACCTTATATAAGTGGTAAAGGGATGCAAACTAATTCCTTATAACCATAAAATTTTTTTATTGCAAATCGACAATATTTGTAGTCCGGGTCACTCGCGCGGGTAGCTTACATTCTTCTTTTTGCCAGTTTTGCATATAATGTAGTATTCGTTTTGATGTGTTCACCGCCTGAGTGGAAGCCGGTAGGTTTTAAAACTATAGAGAAGGAGTGAAACCATGGATTTCCTGAGGCTTATAGAAGAATATCGTTCCCTGGAAAAGCAGCTTGCCTGGGAAGGATCTTTCAAGGATTACCTTGAGATTGTCAGTGGAAGGCCCTATGTCTGCCAACTTGCCCATGCCAGGATTTATAATATGATCAAGTGTGCCGGGGTTGAAGAGAAAGACATGTTGAAGCAGTATCATTTCTTTTCTTCCGAGTTGTTCGGCATGGAAAAAACCCTGGAGAAGTTAGTTGAGGAATACTTTCACCCGGCTGCCCGCCGCCTCGACGTGCGCAAGCGGATCTTGCTGTTGATGGGGCCGGTAAGCGGGGGTAAATCAACCCTGGTGGCAATGCTTAAAAAGGGCCTGGAAAAGTATTGTAGGACAGAAGATGGAGCTTTTTACGGGATCAAGGGCTGCCCCATGCACGAGGAACCCCTGCACCTGATTCCCAGAGAATTACGGGAGGAGTTCCAAAAATTATACAATGTTTACATTGAAGGGGAGCTTTGTCCCTCCTGCCGGATGATGGTTGATGTGGAGTACGGCGGGAATATAGAAAAAGTGCCGGTGGAGAGAGTGTTTTTATCCGAAGACAACCGGGTCGGCATAGGCACTTTCACCCCATCGGACCCAAAATCACAGGACATCGCCGACCTTACCGGCAGTATGGATTTTTCCACCATTACCGAATTCGGGTCCGAGTCTGACCCCCGCGCCTACCGTTTTGACGGGGAACTAAACATCGCCAACAGGGGCGTGATGGAGTTCCAGGAGATGCTGAAGTGTGATGAAAAGTTCCTCTGGAACCTGCTCAGTCTTTCTCAGGAAGGCAACTTCAAGGCCGGCCGCTTCGCGCTGATTTACGCAGATGAGATGATCGTGGCCCATACCAACGAAAACGAGTACAAAAGTTTCATCAGCAACAAGAAAAATGAAGCCCTGCAGTCCAGGATCATAGTGATAAAGATACCGTACAACCTGAAAGTGAGCGATGAAATCAAAATCTATGAAAAACTGATCAAGCAGAGCGACCTGCGCAATATCCACATCGCGCCGCATGCCCTGCGGGTGGCCAGCATCTTTTCGGTCTTATCCAGGCTTGGAGAATCCAAGAAGCAGGGGATGGACCTGGTTAAGAAAATGAAGCTGTACGACGGTGAGGATGTGGAAGGGTTCAAGCAGAAAGATCTGCACGAATTGCAGGTGGAAGCCGTTGACGAAGGAATGAGCGGGGTTGACCCCCGCTACGTGATTAACCGCCTTTCTTCAGCTTTGATCCGTACCTCTACCCAGTGCATCAACCCGCTGGACGTCCTGCGCGCCCTGAAAGAAGGCCTGGACCAGCACGCTTCTATTACCAAGGATGAAAAAGACCGCCTGCTGAATTTTATATCCGTAGCCCGCAAAGAGTACGACGAAATGGCCAAAAAGGAAGTGCAGAAGGCTTTTGTGTACTCCTACGAGGAATCGGCCAAGGTTTTATTCAACAACTACCTGGACAACGTCGAAGCCTATTGCAACGGTGTTAAACTGAAGGATCCGATAACTGACGAGGAACTCGACCCGGACGAGAAATTGATGAGGTCCATTGAGGAGCAGATTGGTGTTTCAGAGAGCGCCAAGAAAGCTTTCCGCGAGGAGATACTGATCAGGCTGTCCAGTTACGCCCGCAAGAACAAGCGCTTTGATTACAATTCCCATGAGCGCCTGCGGGAAGCTATCGAGAAAAAACTATTTGCCGATTTGAAGGATGTTGTGAAAATCACCACCTCCAGCAAAACCCCGGATGCCGACCAGTTAAAGAGAATCAACCAGGTTAGCGCCAGGCTGATCGCTGACCACGGGTACTGCCCCAACTGTGCCAACGAGCTTCTCAAATACATCGGCAGCCTGCTTAACCGCTAAGGAGGGGTGCGCAGTGCCTGGATCAAATTTTATCATCTCACGGGAAGACTGGTCGCTCCATCGCAAAGGGGAAATGGATAGGCAGAGGCACAGAGAGAAAGTGCGGGAAGCGATTAAGAAAAATTTGGCTGACATCGTGAGCGAAGAAAGCATTATTATGCATGACGGCCACAAGGTAGTAAAAGTGCCTATCCGCTCCCTGCATGAATACCATTTTCGCTACGACTTCGGCAAGCAGAAGCATGCCGGTGAGGGTCAGGGAGACAGCAAACAGGGTGATGTAATCTATTCTGAACCCCAGCACGGACAGGGCAAAAACAAGGGAGCGGGGGAAGAGCCGGGGGTAGATTACTATGAAGCGGACATTACTGTCGATGAACTTGCCGAAATGATCTTTGAGGATCTGGGGCTGCCCAACCTGGAGCAAAAAAAGAAGCCGGAAATGGCTTCCGACTCCATGGAATTCAAGGATGTCCGCAAGAAGGGTATATCCAGCAACATTGACCGCAAGCGCACCATCATGGAGGCTGTTAAGCGCAGCGCAGTGAAAGGCGGCACGGAACCGCTCGTTATTACGCCTGAAGATTTGCGTTTTAAAACATGGGAAATAACCTACAAATACGAATCCAACGCCGTGGTCCTGGCGATGATGGACACCTCCGGATCAATGGGACCGTTTGAAAAATACATTGCCCGCAGCTTTTTCTTCTGGATGGTCCGTTTTTTACGGACGAAGTATAACAACGTCCATATAGTATTCCTGGCCCATCATACTGAAGCCAAGGAAACTACTGAAGAGGAGTTCTTCACCAAAGGGGCCAGCGGCGGCACCCGCTGCTCGTCAGTATACAAACTGGCCCTGGAAGTTATTGAAAAACGCTACAGCCCCAGCGACTACAACATCTATGCCTTTCATTTCTCAGACGGGGATAACCTGTCTTCGGACAATGAAAACTGCGTCCAAGCCATCAACGCGCTGCTCGAGGTGTGCAACATGGTGGGATACGGTGAAATCGAAGGGCCCTATTACTATACCAGCACCCTGCGCACAGCGTTTAAGAGAGTTAATAATCACAAGTTTACCTGTGTAACGATCAAAGAAAAAAGCGGTGTCTATCCCGCCCTGAAAAAATTCTTCGCCCAGCCCCCAGGCCAAGCGAAAAAATAAAACATTTCATCTTTATCCAACCAGGCAAACGGGGACGGTTCTCGTTTGCCTGCCTTTTTATCCCATTTAGCCTGCCATATTGACAGGAAGAGCTGCCATCCACTTGAAAAGCTGACCTTCATTGGATGTCTGCTCCTCTTGTTACCATATATTTCCTGGCAAGTCAAGAACCGTCCCCATTTGCCCCCTAAATTTGCTTGTCTTGTTGTGTCACAATGTTGGCGATGGGTGTGTCACAATTATAAAAGCTTATTTTGCCCCATATTCGGGGCAAACGAAATTTATTGGAGGTTATAGCATTAGGC
>CAZIYV010000021.1:0-34211 GCA_964543575.1 uncultured Pelotomaculum sp. | reverse complement strand
GGCTGAAGCTGGAGCTGAGACAACTTCCGGCCGATTTCCTGGGTAAAGGCCCCCGGGGTCGTCCCCCCAATGGTTCCGCTCACTGTTATGGTCCGCTGGCGGGCAACCCGGTTAATCTGGGTGGGCCCGCTTCCCCTGGTGACCTCGGCCACTTGTGCTAAAGGCACCTGTGCCCCGCTCGATGCAGCTATGGTCAGGTACTTTAGATTTTCCAGTTCAGTCTTGTCCAGCCCCTCAATACTAACATCTATATCCACATCCTGGTCCCCGGTCCTTAAAACAGTCGCGGTGCTGCCGTTAAGAGCGGTTCTCAAAGTGTTGGCGATATCGTTGACTGACAGCCCGTAAGAACCCGCCCGCAGGCGATCAACTTTTATCTGCACCTCCGGCTGACCCAGCCGGTAGTTCATATCCACGTCCTTTGCCCCCGGGGTTTCAGCCACCAGCTTCTTCACCTGTTCCGCCAGCGCCACCAACTGGGTGTAATCCGGTCCGGAGACCTCGATCTGGATAGCCGAAGCCCCACCTCCACCCATGGAATCGGACTCGCTGACGGTAATCTGGCCGTAGGGAAAACCATCTGCCAACTTCCTGACTTCGTCGCCTATCTGCCAGACTGTGCGTTTACGCTCGGCCTTATCATACAGCGTTATTGTTACCTGCCCCTTGTTCGCCCCTGAGGAAAACGAGGCGAATCCTCCGGATGAGCCCACGCTGGCCTGATAATACTTCACCTCCGGGATGTTCTTGACATAATCCTCGATTTGCTTCAAAGCTGACTCGGTCTTCTGAAGTGGTGTGCCGATCGGCATCTCCAAGGTCACGGTAAGCGTTGACTGGTCGGTTTGGGGCATTAATTCAAAACCCACCAGTCCAAGCGGAATTAAAGTAAGGCTTGAGAAGAAGCCGACTATGGCCAAAACCAGCACCTTTTTGCGGTTTCTCAGCGACCACTTCAGCGCCTGGTCATACCAGGTCATGGCCACATCCGTCTTTCCGTCCAAAAACGACCAAAACCTATCAAACAGCTTATGCAGCCTGATTCCAAACCACCCCCAGACCGTGTACCGGCGCGCTTTAGCTTTCAACTCCCGTGTCTCGGAGTCTTCCTCCATGTAGAAACGGTGCGCCAGCATCGGGGCCAGGGTAAACGAGACAAACAGCGAGAAAAGTGTGGCGATGACCACCGTCAGTCCGAACTGGCGGAAGTACTGCCCCACCATGCCCCCCATAAAGGCGATAGGAGCGAACACCACCACGTCCGACAGGGTGATGGCAATCGCCGCCATCCCCACCTCGGAGCGCCCCTCCAGGGCCGCTTGCAGAGCCGGCTTGCCCATGGCGCGATGCCGGTGGATATTTTCGAGCACCACGATGGAGTCATCTACCAGGATACCGATGCACAGCGCCATCCCCATCAGGGACATCATGTTGAAGCTGAAACCGGCGAAATACATCCCCATCAGGGTTGAGATCAGGGAAGTCGGGATGGCAATCAGCACTGTCACCATCGACCTCCACTCCCGCAGGAAGAAAAACAAGATCAAGGCGGTGGTGAAGATTCCCTCGACGATGGTCAGCAGCGTTCCATTTAACGAGTCAGTTATAAACTTGGAAGAATCGTTGTTTAAAACTATCTCAAAATCCGGCGGCAGCTCTTTTTGTATATTTGGCAGTTCCTTCTTGATCACCTTGCCTACATCCACCGTGCTGGCATCACTCTGCTTGAGAATATTCACTCCGATGGAAGGTGACCCGTTGAGGCGGCTGTACGACCGGACATCTTTATATGTATCCTCGACCGTGGCCACATCCCGCAGATAAATCGAGTTTCCGTTGCCCAGTGGTATCTGTATATTCTTGATATCGTCCGCCGACTTGTACTCACCCATGACACGAACATTGTACTCGGCCTCAGGCTGGTCCAAGCGCCCGCTGGGCTGGTTGAGGTTTTCCACCCCCAGGCGGCTGATGATGCTGTTGACCGATAGACCGTATCCATTCAGGCGGTTTTTATCTATCTTTACATTAATCACCCGGTCCTGCCCGCCGGCCAGCGATACATCGGCCACGCCGGAGAGCTTTTGCAGGTGTTCCTTGACAATTTTATCCGCGTAATAGTGAGTCTCATGCAGCGGGCGCGGGCTTTTTACCGCCAGGGTCATGACCGGGAAGGCGTTTAAGTCGATCTTGGACACCACCGGGTCGCTGGCGTCATCCGGCAGACTCCCCTTGATCGAATCAATCTTCTTCTGGACATCGAGCGCCGCCTGGTCAGCGTTGGCGGTCAAATCAAACTCCAGGACCACGAACCCTAAACCCTCGTTTGACTGCGAGGTAATATTTTTCACCTTGCTTATGGTAGCCAGTGACGATTCAATTGGCTTCAAAATCTGGGTCTCTATTTCCTCCGCTCCCGCCCCGGGATAGGTAGAGACAACGGTAACGACCGGTATGTTGAGCGCTGGAAAGAGATCTACGCCGATCATACGGTAGCTGTAGATGCCCAGCACCACGAACATCATGATGATCACGCACATGCCCACCGGCCGCTTTACTGCAAATTCCGTTAAACCCATTAATGCTAGCCCCTTCCCAGCCCTTTAGTCCTCTATCTAATGCCTGGCTCTTTTTTACCTGTTTCTCATTTTGCTTTCAGGACTGATAATGCCGAACATGACCACTTTCCAGAACTCTTTAAGGACCTGCTTCGTACTTAAATCACTGGTGTCTATATTGAATAACGCATCAATGCAGGCATTCATAATTATCTCAAGTACATCAAGATCTATATCCGGCCTGATATTTCCACTGGCTACTCCCTGCTCCATAAAGTTTCTTTTGTGTTGCGACAGGAAGTTTTCCATATCCATGACTTTTTTCCATTCATCAGGAAAATACTTTTTAAGTTCAAAGGCCAGCTGCTCGTTCTTTGACGGTTCCTCGCAGATAAAAGCCGTCATTTTATCCAGCCAGGCGCCATCTGCCGTCAGGATTTTTAGGGTTTTCTCTTTTTCCGTTTCAACAAAGCTTGTACAAACCGCGCTAATAATGTCATCTTTTCCTTCGAAGTATTTGTAGACAGTTTTACTGCTGATCCCCAGGTCCGCAGTAATATCTCCGATCGTGAATCTGCGGAACCCGTATTTTTTGATCTGCTCCATGGCCGAGTGTATAATTCTGTCTCTCATTATGCATTCCTCCCCCATGGAAAATTGTTTATTTTCTTTATTTTCCATGTTAGCATTCGCCAGCTCAGAGGTCAAGATTAAATTAAAAATGGATTCCAATATTTTAGTTTACTGGATTGGATACAATTGACACATACTGCAAAGGGGATTTTCATAAGATGAGGAGGCCTAAAGTATAAGAAGGAGCCCTAAGCTCCTTCTTCATAGTCTGTCTTTCAACGTCTATCTTTCAACATTGTTAAAATCCGCATGTCCTTTCACTGAATCCCTGGCCTGCTCCAGTTCTTCGTAATAATTATTCTTTTCAGGAGCATTAATGATTTCCGGCTTCGGACCGGGAAGAGACTCACCTTTCCCAGGGTTAAAAAATGTGGACTTAATGGGGAAACCGCCCTTCAAAAAACAAAAACCGCGGTTGCGGTTGTTTTGTTTCTTTTTGCCTTTAAAGAAGGATAGCAGTTCTAAACGGTACGAGTTATATACCTGCCGATTTTTTCTGAATGATCTTCAACCATGTGCATATGCCAACCACGGCTTTCCAAAAAAGCTGACGCTCTTTTGATAAGCTTCAAACTTATAGGCAGTTCGCTCATTACAGGCCATAAAACACGGATGGCAATGAGGTAGTCGCGCACCCGGACGTCTTCCTTACCGATCAGGTGCTTCATAAGTCTCATCTCCAGGGTGGCCACAAAATTAATTTTCTCACGGTCATCCATGGTTAATTTGTTTTTAGTCAATAATTGTTCTGCAGTCATTTTTAGATATAACCTCCTTATGTTTTCTCGTACAGTGCAATAAAACATAAAAGCCCCCACAGTTACTCTGATCATAACCTTGAGGCTTAAAAAAAACAACATGCCCTTCCGGAAAGAAATTTTTAACAACTACTTAAACATGCTGAAAAAACAGTGTGCGGCAGTCGCCGCAGTGTAAAATGCCTGTAGAAATGTCTTAGTTAATTAAACCATGAATCTAATAATTTTGCAACTTTTTTAAATTTTCAGTTATTTATTGTCATAAAAAGCTCTACCAGTATTAGATGCTATTGCAAATAGTGCTATGATTAAAACACATTATAATAAGACCCTATAAAAACACAAAAACTAACGTGCAGGTAAAATTGAGATCTTTGAAATTATCCTTGACAGATTATTATTTGTGTGCTATACTAAAGTTTTATTAATTGACATTTTACCCGGAAATGTGATATATAATATATAGGTTAAAAATACAAGGCGCTTACACACATCTGGAGGAGATAAGATGAAAGCAGCTGATGGAGTAGAAATGCTGGAGATTTCAGCACTCGTTATGGGAGAGCAAAATATTGTTAATCCCACAGTTATCCGGGACAAGGAAGAATTGATCCTGGTGGACGCGGCATTTCCCGGCCAACTGCCCAAACTTCGCGAAGCGATTGAGAAAGCCGGTATGCCTTTTGACAAACTCAGCAAGGTGATCATCACCCATCACGACATTGACCATATTGGCGGCCTGTCGGCTGTATTAAACGCGTTGCCTCAAAAAATCGAGGTTTTGGCGCATCAAGGGGAAAAACCGTATATCCAGGGAGATCTGCGCCCGGTTAAGCTGACCCCGGAGAGGATGGCGCAGCTTAACTCCCTGCCGGAGGAGCAGAGCCAGGCGATAAAGAAAGCCTTTGAAAACTTTAAGAAACTCGGGGCCATGGTTGACCGGACGTTAGCCGATGGCGAGGAACTGCCGTATTGCGGCGGCATCACCATTATCCACACCCCGGGCCACTCGCCGGGGCATATCTGCCTCTACCTTAAACAGAGCAAGACTTTGATCGCCGGGGACGCCTTGTTTGCAGAGGGCGGCGCGCTTGTGGCGGCCCCGCAGTTTCTTAATCATGATAACGAAGCTGCTGTCAAGTCACTGAAAAAGCTTACCCGCTATGACATTCAAACAGTCATCTGCTACCACGGCGGTCTATATCAGGACAACCCCAACCGGCGCATTGCAGAACTTGCCGGCTAAATGGAAAAGAACAAGGTATCGAAGAACGCTATTTTCAGGGACGCACGGATGGTTATCACGAATTCGGGCATATTCACTTCGCGCACGCGGTGGTCTTATAGCAAACACATTAAATAATGTTCATATAATCCTCTGTCACATGAATTTCCACATTATATACACCTTGTTTGACTGCCCAGGTTTTAACTTTTGGAAATGGGACATCCTTGTTCAGAGACTTATAGGTTATATAAGGTTTTGCATCTTTTTTTAAGTCATATAGAATATTTATTTCGTCAGCGGAAAATGTTTTAGTTGCAGCAGTCCCGTGGTCCTCAAAAGAAACAGCATATTTCTTTTTGTCTGTTTTTATCTCTAAAATATCCGCTTTTTTAGCAGGTAATTTAGATAAAGTCATGGCAACAAATAAAGAGTACTCTTTTTTTGATTTTTTATAGCCTACCACACCAAAAACTATGACCAACAGGATCACCAGACCAACAGCGGCAATTAAATAGTACATTAACAATCTCCCCGCTTCTTCATACTTACTTGCCGTTGAATCGCGTCAATAATGTTACTAAAGCCGTTTTTTTCAGCTAAAGTCAGCGCCGTTTCACCTGATTCTGTTTTAAAATCAATATCCGCGCCTTTTTCCAGCAGTAGTTTTACCAGCTCTTCTCTGCCGGTTTCCGCCGCGGCCATCAGGGGGCTCCACCCCTCTTTGCTCCTGTCATTTACCCTGGCCCCATGGTCCAGCAAAGTTTTGACCACTTTTACATGGCCATTGAAGCACGCCCACAAAAGCGGCGTCTCCTGATCATCGTTCGCGGCATTCACGTCCGCGCCGCCCTTGATCATTTCAGCCATCCAGGCAACATCGCCAATCCTGGCGGCATAGATCAGGTCGGCATTTTTGAAAGAACCGGCCTGGTGCAGCACCTTTAATAACTGGTGGTTCTCTTTCTGCTTGGCCAGGTCCAGAGCGCTCCACCCTTTGCTGTTCTTAACCTGAACATTAGCCCCTTTTTCCAGCAAATACAGCGTCATCTCCAAACTGTCTGTGTAGATAGCTGTCATGAGCGGAGTCAGACCCTGTCCGTCACTGGCATTGACATCCGCGCCGCTGTCTATGAGCAGCCTGGCAATATTCTCATTATCCGCTTTTTGCAGGGCGGCCATCAAGGCGGTAACCCCGCTGTTGCCGCAGGCATTCACATCCGCCCCGCAGTCCAGGAGTGTTTTAACTACCTCATCGTGCCCGAAAAAGGCGGCATAAATCAACGGGCTCATGCCATTCTCGTCGCGCACGTCGACATCCATCCCTTTTTCCTCAATCAGGTACTTGATCTTTTCCGGCGCATCCCCCTGGCTGGCCGCCTTTATTAGTTTTTTTACTGCCAATGACAATACCCCTCTTCTCTTGACTTATATTGCCCTGGAACCTGACACAGCTAATTCTTACCATTAGTAATTATAACCGGTTTTCTAAGTTAAAGCAGCACCATTGTGTTCGAAATCCTCATCCACAGGCACCCCGTCCCCGTCGTGGAGGAATTTAAAAGCTAAGCCTAGAAATAATAACCTTTAACAACCAGCTTAGTAAAAGAAAGGAGATATAATCTATGAGCAAGGTTCTTATTATGCCCTGTCTGGATATGAAGGACGGCAGAGTAGTAAAAGGTGTTCATTTTGTAAATCTTAGAGACGCGGGCGATCCGGTGGAATGCGCCAGGATTTACTGCCAAAATGGAGCTGATGAACTGGCTTTTTTGGATATTACCGCTACGATTGAAAAAAGGAAAACCACTTTAGACGCTGTCCGGCGGGTTGCCCAGGCCGCAACCGTCCCCTTTACGGTCGGCGGAGGCATAGCTTCCATAGCAGATGCCGGGGAAGTCTTGGAAGCAGGTGCTGACCGCGTTTCTATCAGCAGCGCGGCCTTCCGCAACCCAGCTTTAATAGACCAGGCCGCCGCAAAATTTGGCTCCTCCAAACTGGTAGTGGCCATTGATGTTGACCGTAATCCATCCCTCCCTTCCGGCTACGAAGTTTACATTGACGGAGGCAACACCCCTACCGGGAAAGATGCCATCGAGTGGGCTAAAGAGGCGGAGTCCAGGGGCGCAGGGTTTATCCTCCCTACCAGCAAAGCCTGTGACGGGGCCAAAACCGGGTATGACATCCCACTAATCCGTGGCATTAAAGAAGTGGTTAAAGTCCCTGTCATCGCCTCCGGCGGGGCCGGCACAATGGAGCATTTTCTGGAAGCCGCCCGGGAGGGAAAAGCTGACATCCTTCTTGCCGCATCCGTTTTCCACTTTGGCGAAATCAACATTATTGAGCTCAAAAAGTACCTCAATGGTAATGGAGTCGCAACAAATTAAAACACGAGCAAAGAGCCTGCGGATTGATGCCACAGGCTCTTTTTGTTGTTAAATCCAGGGAATGGTTAATATACACTGTTCCCATCAAGGATTTTTCATTGACTTTCTCCCGGATACCTTCCTTCACATCTGTTTTTTCCAGCCCAAGCTCCTGCCGCATTTACCACACCTCACTAAAAACTACATCGTCGACATTATTCTTTCAAAAAATAGAAAATTCCTCCTGTGGATTAAAATTCCTATGTCTTCATAGTACTTGTAGCTGATTCAATGTTTAGGTAGAATAAAGATTGTCATAATAATATAATCAGTATGAAAACCGGCTGAAACCAACAAAAAGGGGATAAATATTGAATACAAATCAGGTTGATATTATCGCGATCATAGCAAAAGAAACCGGTATTCCACGGCATAAAGTGGAGCATACGGTCAAGCTTTTAGCCGACAACACCATCCCTTTTATTGCCCGTTACCGCAAAGAGCAGACAGGCGAACTGGACGAAGAACAGATCCGCAATATTGAAGAGCTGAATAAGCACTACACCGGCCTCGAACAGCGGAAGGCAGAAATAATCCGCCTGATTGACGGGCAGGGCAAGCTCACCCGTGAACTTCAGGCCAAAATCAATAGCTGCACCAAACTTTCGAAATTGGAAGATTTATACCTGCCCTACAAACCAAAGCGCAAAACCAGGGCCAGTGTTGCCAGAGAAAATGGTCTCGAACCTCTATCCGCATACCTTTTGTCCTTCCCCAGGTCAGGCAGCCCGGAGGAAGAGGCTCTGGCCTATATCTCTGAGGCAGTTCCCACAGTTGAAGAGGCGCTGCATGGAGCTATGGACATAGTTGCTGAGAATGTCGCCGAGGACGCCGACGTGCGCAGTTGGGTGCGCGAACAAACCCGGCGGACAGGACACCTGGTCACCAGCGGGCGCAACACGGCGGAAGATAAAACATACCGCAACTATTACGATTACAGAGAACCGGTAAGCAGAATAGTACCGCACCGGGTACTGGCCATTAACAGGGGTGAAAGAGAAGAAGTACTGAGTGTCTCCGTTGAAGTGGATGAAAGTCCTATTATTAAATGGATAAGCCGCAAATTCTTAAAAGAAGGTACTACAACCACGGATTATGTTGACAGGGCGATCAGGGATGGGTACAAGAGACTCATCGCGCCCTCCGTGGCTCGGGATATCCGCAATGAACTGACTGAAAAGGCAGAAGCCCAGGCGATCAAGGTGTTTTCTAAAAACCTGCGCAGCCTGCTGCTCCAGCCGCCGGTGCGCGGCAGGGTTGTCCTGGGTATAGACCCGGCCTACCGTACCGGTTGTAAATGGTGCGTCATAGACATAACAGGGAAGCTTTTGGAGGCAGGGGTATTTTACCCTACGCCCCCTCTGAAAAGAATCAAGGAATCCGAAGTAGTCCTGTCCGGTCTGGTAGAAAAGTATGGAGTTACCGCCATCGTTATAGGTAATGGCACCGCCTCCAGGGATACGGAAGTTTTTGTAGCGGAATTTATCAATTCTTATAACAAGCCGAGCCTGTCTTATACCATCGTCAGCGAGGCCGGCGCGAGCGTTTATTCAGCTTCCAAACTGGCCAAAAAAGAATTTCCCGATCTGGATGTGTCGGAACGCGGCGCTGTTTCAATAGCCCGCCGTATTCAGGACCCCCTATCAGAGCTTGTAAAAATTGAGCCCAAAGCAGTAGGTGTGGGGCAGTACCAGCACGACCTGCCGCCCAAACATCTTGATGAAAAGCTGTCCGAGGTTGTGGAATCAGTCGTCAACTATGTGGGCGTTGATCTGAACACAGCCTCTGCGCAGCTGTTGAGTTATGTTGCCGGGATAAAATCGACAGTTGCCGAAAATATTGTACATTACCGTGATGAAAACGGTGGTTTTAAGCTCCGCCAGGAGTTGTCCAAAGTGCCCAGGCTGGGGCCCAAGACACTTGAGCAGTGTGTGGGATTTTTGCGTATCAACAACGGAGAAAACCTTCTTGACGCAACAGCAATACACCCGGAGTCATACGACCTGGCCTACCGCTTCCTTGACCTTATCGGTTCCGGGCTAAATGAAATAGGCAGCTCTGAAGCCAGGGCCAAGATTGCCAGGGCCGATGTTAAGGGGATCGCGGCGCAGCTTGACGCCGGCGTCCCGACCCTGAGGGATGTTGTCGACTCCCTGGCCCGGCCGGGCAGGGACCCCAGGGAGGATCTGCCGACACCAATATTCCGCACCGACGTCTTAAGCCTTGAAGATTTGAAGCCCGGCATGGAACTCACCGGCACCGTCCGGAACGTGGTGGATTTTGGCGCATTCGTGGATATTGGCATTAAAAGTGACGGGCTGGTACACATTTCGGAACTATCGGACACCCGTGTGCAACACCCCTTGAACCTGGTTTCAGTAGGAGACGTGGTCAAGGTATGGGTGCTGGCGGTAGATTTGGAGAGAGGCCGAGTCTCTCTTTCTATGAAAAACAATAGCGCCAAGTCTAACATTTAATTTTAAATGAAACGTGCTGTAATGGTTGGAAATACAAGCCCGCCGGTTTTGAGCCGGCGGGCTTCTTCTTAGCTGCCCACCTATTATCGTTTTTGCATACTTAAAATCGAATGAAGTGGCAAATAATAGTGCTTAGGAGGTGTTCTAATGATGAAGGTTGTTGTAATTTATGCTCATCCCAGCCCCATGAGTTTCAATGCGGCCATTGCGGCAGTCGTTAGAGAAGAACTGGAGAAAAAAGGCGCGGAGGTAAGATTTAAAGACTTGTATGCCATGAACTGGAACCCAGTCTTAAGTGCCAGGGATTTTGAGGGCTACCATAAGGGAAACGTAACGGAAGAGATCAGAACAGAGCAAACGGATATTAGCTGGGCGGATGCTGTTGTTATGATTTGTCCGGTATGGTGGACTTCAGTACCCGCCATCCTAAAAGGCTATATCGACCGAGTGTTCAGTATTGGATTTGCTTATGAATACACGGAAACGGGACCAAGGGGAATGTTGAAAGGCAAAAACGCTTTGCTAATCACCACATCCGGAACTGATGAACGGACTTCTCAGCAAAACGGGATGATGGATCTGATCACCAAGTCAGTTGTAAATGTTGTTTTTGGCTTCTCGGGCTTTGCCGAGTACAAGCACAAAAACTTTTTTGCTGTGCCCACTGTTTCCGATAATGAACGCAAAGAAATGCTCACTAATCTGCGCCAACTAATCCAGAATTATATCTAGAATAACGTCTTAAGCTGGGGATGGGGGCACAGGAGAACCGTCCCCCTGTGCCCTGATAAGCAAGAACAGTCCCCACTTGCCCTACCACAAAAGCCCTCTCAGTATTTTGGCTGCTTCCCGTCAATATCACTGAATCTGATTTATGTATTGACACCGAATATATCAACATGTAAATAAGGAAGCCCTTCTCCTGTTTAAATTATAGGCTGTATGCTAATATGTAGAAAAAGCGCGAATAATGAGATGCAAAATCAAAAGTATAGGAGGAGAATGAGCATGCTGAAATTTTACTGCTTCCCAACCTGAACAACCTGCCGGAAAGCGAAAGCGTGGCTTTCGGAAAAAGATGCGGACTATACTTACCGGGACATAGTTAAAGAACCGCCCACTGCCGCGGAGCTGTTTGAACTGGCCGGCCTGGGCAGTATAAGAGTCAACGACCTGCTCAATGAAAAAAGCAAAACTTATAAAGAAATGAAAATCAATGCGAAAAACCTGTCCGAGCGTGAAGTCGCGGAGTTTTTATCCGCCAACCCCAAAGCGATGTACCGTCCCCTGCTGACTGACGGGAAACGCCTGGTTATAGGGTTTAACCCGGAGCAAATTGAAGAAATTTTGTAATTTGTGTTGCGTTATACGCGGTCATGAGAAGCAAAACGGGCGGCGGCGACTGCTGCAACTGAGGGTCAAGCTGTTTTTGGACTTTTTAGCCTGCGGCGGGCGAAAAATTTCCTTGTTTCATCCGCAAGGAGAAGCACGGGTGGGAAAACCAGCAAAAACAACCAGACATCCAAAGATAGCGGCCAGGTGCGGAACAGCGCGCGGCCGGACCATGTGTAAATAATCGGGAGCAATACCGCCAACTCCCAGGCCAACCCCAGCAAAATAAAGGGATTGCTTTTTATGGGTATCCGCAGAGATGAAATTATATCGGACCGGCAGGCGATAAGGTTGGCCATTTGCGTGATGACTATGGCCGCCAGACAGGCCGCGGTCGCTTCCAGGTAAAGTGGATTCAGCTGCCCAAGGGCTTCTCCCCACTGCCAGCCACCCTTAAACATTACATAAAAATATCCTGCCAAACCGGCTATCGCTTCGATAATTCCAAGAAAAACAAAGGCCCTGAGAAAGAGTCCTTTATTCATGAGCCGCTCTTCGCGACTGCGGGGCGGCCTGGTCATGGCCTCCTTGCGGGGCTTTTCCAGCCCCAGGGCCAGGGCGGGAAGCATATCGGTGCCCAGGTCGATAGCTATAACTTGAATAATTGTCAGCGGAAGCGGGATTCTCAAAAGCACATAACTGAGAAAAGGCACGATTTCGGCCGTATTGCTGGATAAAACATATGTTATGAATTTCCTGATATTAGAAAAAACAGCGCGTCCTTCTTCCACAGCATTGACAATAGTCGCAAAGTGGTCGTCCAGGAGCACTATATCAGCTGTTTCACGCGCTACATCGTTGCCTCTCAGCCCCATAGCAATACCGATATCAGCCTTGCGCAAGGCCGGCGCGTCATTAACCCCGTCGCCGGTCATGGCTACCACCTCACCCATATCCTGCAACGCGGCAACCACCGTCAGCTTGTGCTCGGGCTGCATGCGGGCAAAGACAACGTGCGGAGCGCGCAAAGCTTCCTTAAGACTATCAGCACTCATGTCATCAATCGCCTTACCGGTAAGCAGCACCGGTTCGCTCTCCCCGGGTATGATTTTAGCGCGGCGGGCGATTGCAAGAGCAGTTGCAGGCATGTCACCGGTAATCATCATTACCCGGATACCGGCATTGTGGCACATTTCAACAGCCTCAGGCACATCCATGCGAATAGGATCAGCCAGGCCCACCAGACCCAGGAAGGTCATGTCCTTTTCCCAGGCAGCCGCGTCTTTTCCACCTTCGCCATCGGTTTTGACAGCCAGCGCGATTACCCGCATGGCCCGCCCGGCCATCTCAGCCGCGGCCTTTTCTATGCGTTCTGTTTCCTCACCGCTCAGATTGCAGAGGGGCGGAATAACCTCCAGGGCGCCCTTGGTGACAGCGAACTGCCCTTTCCTCCCATCCACACTATAAATTGCCGTCAACCGCTTCCTCTCTGGAGTAAAGCCAAACTCCCCCAGACGGCTGGCGCCGGGAAAACCGCCCGCCTTATTACTATAGTATTCCGCCGCTGCTTGTACCAGCGCTGCTTCCATCGGGTCACCGGTTCTTTCTTTACCCGACAGTGAAAACGACATGCTGTTGGCCAGGCCCATCACCAGGTAAGCCTTATCCCCTAACTCCTCACTGTCTTCCAGGAGCCAGACCTCTTCCACCCGCATGTTGTTTTCAGTAATCGTGCCGGTTTTGTCAGTGCAGATCACCGTCGTGCAGCCCAGTGTTTCAATAGCATTCAGCTTTTTCACCAGGGCGTTGCGTTTGGCCATGCGCTGGCTTCCGGCGGCAAGGGTTAAAGTTACCGTGGGCATCAAACCTTCAGGCACAAGCGCGACGATGGTACCCACGGCAAACAGCAGGTTTTCCCAGACCGTTCTGCCTATCAGCAGGCCTAGAACAAAAAAAACAGCGCCTATACTTAAAGCAATTAAACTGATAGTCCTGGAGCCCTTTTCAATCTCTTGCTCGAGGGGACTCAAAGACCTTTTAACCTCAGTGGTCAAAAGGGACACCCTGCCAAACTGGCTTTTCCTGCCGGTGGCAAAAACCACACCCTGACCCCTTCCGGCCAACACCAGCGTCCCGGAAAACACAATATTGTCCGCCTCAAAGAGCGAACCGGCGGTTGACGGCAGGGCTGTTCTCGTCAAAACATCCGACTCACCGGTCAGGGTGGCGTTACTGACTTTCAGGTCGTGAGTTTCGACCAGCCTGATGTCAGCCGGGACCATGTCCCCTTCCTGTAAAAATACAATATCACCCTCAACCAGGAAATCGACCAGCACTTCCGTGATCTCTCCGGACCGGAGCACCTTTGCTTTCAGCGGCAGCAGGCTTTTCAGCGCCAGGGTAGCTTTTTCGGCGCGAAATTCCTGGGCAAAGCTGAAAGTCCCGTTAATAAAGATAATCAGCACGATGGCCCAGCCCAGCGTCATCATATTCTCGCCGGGTTGAAAGTATTCTGCTAAAAAACAGAGAACCGCGGCCGCCCAGAGCACCAGGGCAAAAAAGTTGGTAAACTGTTTGCTTACCTTGCCCGCCCTAACAAGTAAAAGCTTAAATATACCCGGCTTTTCCCTGACAGCCGACTGCCTTTTTTCAGCTTCTTCCGGCGCCAAACCACCGGGGCGAGTTTTTAGAGATAAGTATACTTCCTCAACAGCCAGTCTCTGAATCGTGTCCATTACCATTCTCCAGGCTTTAGTTTTTAATATCCTTGCTTCAGCTGCGAGTTAAATGACTGGGCAGGTAATGTTCGACCATAGTGGTAAGAAGGTTTATGGCAATTTCATTTTGCCCGCCCCTCGGCACTATGATGTCAGCATACCTTTTAGAAGGTTCAATAAAAGCTTCGTGCATAGGCTTAACTGTAGACAGGTACCGTTTAATCGCCGTTTCCAGTGTACTCCCTCGTTCTTTCATATCCCTTTCCAGCCGCCGGATCAAACGGATGTCCGCGTCCGCATCCACAAATAACTTAATATCCAACATCTCGCGTATTTCCGCTATAGCCAGAATCAGGATTCCCTCAAGTATAACTACCGGCTTGACGGACAGTGGCGTGGTCTTTGTAGTCCGGGTATGGGCCAGGTAATCATAGGCCGGCACTTCGACAGAAATCCCCTGCCGCAGTTGACTTAAATGGGACAATAAAAGCTGATTGTCAAAAGCGTGAGGATGGTCCAGGTTCAGCTTTTCCCGTTCTTCCAGGGTTAACCGCGAGCGATCCAAATAATAGCAGTCCTGCGACAGGTAGGCCACATTATCAGGTCCCAGTCTTTCTGAAATTGTACGTGCCACAGTTGTCTTGCCGGCGCCCGATCCCCCGGCAATGCCAATTATCAGCAATGTCTTTACCCCCATCAAAAAATTCTTTAAAAAGTTTTCAATATAATTCAACACCGCAAGCCCAATATCCTTGGCAGCTTTTGTTACAAACCGGTTGTCAGGGGGACGGGGTTGTTGTCACCTTTTTAACAACCTCCTGACACCCTAGCTCAAGTGTTTTTTGTTTTCTTTAAAAGCAACATGTATTCCCTGTCCAGGCGGGTCCGCTCCTGTTCATCTTTACAGTCCGCTATCTTGCCGGCTAACTCGGAAAGTTTAAGCTGGACAACCATATCCTCAATTTCCTTTTCTTTGACACCGGGGGCGGCTTTAGAATCCTTGAAATATTCTTCCAGGTGTCCTTCATAGGTTTTTATGGCGCATCTTTCTATCAGCAGCACCCTGTCGGACACGTTGTTCAGAAATTTTCTATCATGGGATATTACCAGCAAGGTTCCCTCATAGTCATGCAGCACCGACTCCAGGGCTTCCATGGAAAGGATATCCAGGTAATTGGTCGGCTCGTCCAGGATGATGAAATTGGCGCCGCCCGTTAATACTCCAGCCAGAGACAGCCTTACCTTCTCTCCGCCGCTCAACTGCGCCACCTTTTTATAAACGTCGCCGCCCCTGAAAAGGAAGCGCGCCAGAACGGTCCTGATCAAAGACTCAGGCAGGCTGCTATTCTTGAGCACGCTTTCTAAAACAGTATCCCGGTGATCAAGATTGCGCGCCAGGTCCTGGTTAAAGTAACCGGTTTTAGTGCCGGGGGCAAGCCTCACTCCCGGGCCGCCGCTGACGATCATGTTGGCCAGGGTAGTCTTGCCGCTGCCATTGGCGCCCACCAGCGCCGTTTTCTTGCCCCTGGGTATTTCAAAACATGCTTTTTTAAAGATGCACCTGCTCCCGAAATACAGGTTTATGTTCTCCCCTGCCGCCACGGTCCTGGCAACAGGCTCGCCGGCCTCATTGATGTTAATTTTTATTTGAGCAAGCGCTTTTGGCTTTTCTTTAACCTCCATTTTTTCCAGCCTGGTTTCCATGGCCTTAACCGTCTTATGCAATTTTTCCTGGATTTCCGTAGAACTCCTTTTATGCAGGCGCGCTTCAGAATTGCCCATCCTTTTGGGCGCCTTCCTGATCTTTTTAACCTTGCCGCGCCGCTCGACCAGCGTCTCCTCAAGCCTTTTCTTCTCCTGAACATACTGCTGGTGTTCAAAAAGCTGCCGCTCAAAAGCAGCCTCCCGCTGCCGCAGGTAGGATGAGTAATTGCCCTGGTAAACCAGCAGTTTAGCGTCCCGGATCTCAACAATCTTGTGGCACAGGCGGTCAAGCAGCTCCCGGTCGTGGGAAACCAGCAGCATGGCTCCTCTGAAGACTGCCAGCTTGTCTTCCAAGAGCTTTATCCCTGCCAGGTCCAAATTGGACGTGGGCTCATCGGCAAAAATAAGGCCGGCGCTTTCATCTAAGCTGGCCGCGATCTTCAGCCGCGTCTTTTCGCCCCCGCTCGCCTGGTCCCCGGCTACACCGCTGACCATGAACTCCCTGGCCAGTTTCCAGTCAGGGTCAACCTCAGGGCTTCCCTCCTGTCCGATGTAGGAAAGCCGGACGCGAAGCTCCAGGCAGCCCTCGTCAGGAGAAAGGCGTCCCGCCAGAAGATCAAGCAGCGTCGTCTTGCCGGCGCCGTTGGCGCCGACGATGCCTATCTTTTCTCCATAATGGAATTTCAGATCGTCAAATTGGACGATTAACCTGTCCCCGTAAGATTTTTTAATATTATAAGCATGCAAAACCAGCAAAAAAATCCCCCCGAACATTTAATTTCGGGAGGATCATCCTCGTCAAAACCCGTAAAAACGATTAGCCAAAGAAAACCTTACTTATGGCAATGCTTTAAGAACGTTCTTCATACGGGCACATTGATACAAGGCAAGGATAACCCATCCCGGAACAGAATTGCCCCAGCAATTCGCAAAAAAAATTGTTTGTTCCAGAATTAGCTGTTCCTCATTCCTTCTTACCCGTCCCTTTCTTCAGCTTACAACAACATACTATCAGAACTTTTATGTAATTTCAATCATACTGTTCCCTGGCACAAGCAATTCAACAACAGGCAGCAGCATGCGCTGGGTTTTGGGTTATGTCCCACTTTAGGCCGGCATATATTTCTAACATACTAATGCAGCCCGGGAGGTTGTCCCATGTATGGTAAGGTGAAAGTAAACGGCGTTGAATTCAACGCCTGCTGCACCAGGCCGGACTATGCCGGTGGGTATATCATATTTCGTTTTTTCAGTGTCCTGGTTTGCAAGAACTGCGGAGAAACTATTGCCCCCTGGGGGTCTGTCAAGGGATGGATATTCAAGCTGTTTTTCCAGCCTTTTTGGAGCGGCAAGGTCTATGTTGCCGCCTCACAGGTTTCTGAAAGCGATATAGAAAGGATCTTGCGTTTTAACAGGAATTAGGGTTGTCAAGGTCTGCCACTTACATAAGTAACACAGTGCGGAAAATCGCTCAGCTTTTGTTCTATCCTGAAACCTGCCCGTACAATCATCCCATCTATCACCCAGTCAAAGGTGCTGTACTCATCACGGACATGGATGACGGTTTCTTCAGCCATCGCCTGGCCGGCCTGCCCGCGCATTCCGTTAATCCAATTGTCCAGTTCGCTTTGGTATGATTCAACCGGAAAAGAAAACACCACGTCGAAAAGATACAGCTTGCCGCCGGGTTTGAGCATATGGTACATGCGTTTAAGGGCAACGGCCTTCCAGAAATCCGGCAGGTGATGAAGCGCAACTACAGAAACAATCGCGTCCACAGGATCTTCTTTGTGCTCGTAAGTCAGGAAGCCCGCGCAGCATGCCTCAATATTGCTCAGCCCGTCTGTACGAGCTTTCTCCGCGCACCTGTCCAGCATGGCCTGTGAGATATCCACGGCAAAAACCTTCCGGCACACCCGTGCCGCCGGAATCACGAAAGCGCCGGTGCCGCATCCGAAGTCAATTACCGCATGCTCCGGTTTCAAATCAAGCCGCTGCATGATCAGCCGGGCGTCTTTTTCAAAATCACGGAATCTGGCATGCTGCTGATCATAATCAGCCGCAGTTGCCGGGTCAGCATAATCCACACCGGCCTTTATCCGCTCGTCATACTGCCAAGAAGGCGCCGCCGTTTTTTTATCATACATAATTAAAGCACCCCTATAAATTATCTTTTTCTTGTTAACAACGCCGGGGATTGTAAAGGCTGCAGGGCATGTGTGCGGGCTTGCCGGCAAAAAGCCATCCTACCCTTACCTGCGGAGGCAAAATAATTTGAGTACAATAATAAAGGTTAAGAAGCCTAAAAAGTCAACTATTTTCTTTTATGTAGATACGATAATATTCTTTCCTTTCATTCTCCTGGCGCTTTCCGGTCTGCTAATCCAGTTCAATTACCATCACGAGGATATGGCAGACACCGCTGTGGTTCTTGGGTTAAACAGATACGGGTGGCTGCTTCTTCATAAAACCACCGCTGTAATATCAATCATAGGCCTGTCCATACACATATTTTTACATATGGGTTGGCTGAAAGCGGTTTTTTTTAAGAAATTATATAAAAAGACAAACCCGAACACGAGAATAACAATGTGGTTATTAATTCTGACTGTGGCCACGGCTCTACCGGCATCATCCCCTGGCTGCTTGCTCCCGCCATGTCTCACGTCAGACACAGCTTAATTGAAACACATGATAAGATAGGGATTATTTTAATCATCTTATTTGTTCTGCATATTATTAACCATTTGAAATGGATAACTCATACCTTCTCGGATATCCGGAGTAACTGTGGCAAGTAATACTCACAGCCGGACATTCAGGTATGTAAGGCTATTTTGCATCACATCCCATTATATAGTTTCCGCTTTGGGTTTTTCTTTTAGCTCCATGTTTATAAAACGCCGGATCAGGTAATTAAGAAACCAGAGTAAATTGCTCGATAAAAAGCGGGTAATCTCCCACTCTTCCTCTTCACTCAACCCCTTTACAACATGGTCTCGAAAATTTATAGACCTTTTAGCCAGCTGTCCCACAAGCTCAGGCAAGAATTCAATATCCTGCAGGGAGATTTGGTGCTGCTTAATCGTCATAAGACTTTTAACTACCGCCAGGTCATCGGAGTTATATGCATCTTTTTCGAAAGGGACCAGCAGTTGAAGTTTTTCCAGGCATGCCAACTCCCTGCCGGTCAGGCCGGCCTCTTGCAAAAACCCTCTGCGGTTGTATATCCGGTCGGGATCTCCTGATGCGGCGTATTCTTTTTTATAGAAGAATTCATATATCTGAACGGCTCTATCTATGGTCGGACTCGGTCCCACAAGGTCCAGGATGCGCTTGATAGCGTTCAAGGGCAGGAAAAACCTGCTCTGCAGGGTGCGGATGATATTGAGCAGTTCAATATAAGACTCGGGATAATAAGCCATGTTTTTTGAAGTTCTTAAAGGTTCGGGAAGAAGCCCCAGGTGGATATAGTGTAGCACAGTCGACTTGCTCTCGCCTGTTCTTGCCACTATTTCTTTCATACGAAGACGCGCTTCCATAAATAAAACCTCCGCTGCAGCAGTTAAAAAGTCCTTGACAACCAAAAGCAGGAAACTTATAGTAAAAGCATAAAGTATAACCTTACACTTGTCAATTTGCCCATCACACTTTTTTTAAATACGGAGGGAAAAGGCCGTGCGGAGAAAACTTCTTTACGGCGTATTGATTATCGCTTTAATTGGCCTGACCGCCTATTTTGCCTTGGACAAAAACACAGATCAAACCAGTGCGCCAAGCCCCAGGGCTGTTGAAACAATAGCCGTCCAGGCTCAAACCACGCGCCCGGGCGGCGGTCTGGCCGGCATCGTCATGCCTTTCAGGAAGGCCAGCCTGGGCTTTCAGGTGGGCGGCAGGTTACAGGGCCCACTGCTGGCTGAGGGAACCCTGGTGGAAGAAGGAGCGGTTCTGGCCTCCCTTGACCCTGCCGATTACCAGGTCCAGGCGGAAGCCGCCGGCGCCGCATCGGCAACAGCCCGGGCAGGCATTGAACAGGCGGCGGCGCTGCTGGATCAAGCCGACGCGGCCTACCAGAAAGCCCAGCTGGATTACTCGCGGATGAAAAGCCTGTATGAGGCCAATACCATTTCCAAGGCACAGTTCGACGACGCCGGCACCCAGCTGTCGCTGGCCGCGGCCAAGTACCGCCAGGCCCAGTCAGCCTACTTTGAAGGTCAGGGCGCCAGCGTGTCCGACTACCAACGGGCGCAGGCCCAGGCCAGCCTCTCCAGGCTGCAGTTGAGCCATACCGGGTTAAAAGCTCCCTTTAAAGGCACTATACTGAAAAAGATTGGGGAAAGCGGGGAAATGGTCAGCGCGGGCGCCCCGGTCTACGTAATCGGCGACCTTGACCAGGTCAAGGTGGAGGTCACGCTCGCGGCCGCCGCACTCAAAGACTGGCAGGTGGGTGACCCGGTTAACGTGATCAGTCCCGACCTGCCGGGACAAAGCTGGACCGGCGCGGTCAGCCAGATCAACCCCGCTGTGGATACCCAGACAGGCACTTTTTTAATGGAAGTGAAGGTGGACAACCCCGGCCACGCCTTAAAGCCGGGCATGATGGCCCGCGTGGCAAGCAATCGCCAGTCCAGCGCCGCGCTATGGATCCCGGTGGGAGCGCTGGTCAAACGTGGTTCAACCGTTTCCGTTTTTGTGGTCCGTGATGAAAAAAGTTATGTCAAAAATATAACCACCGGTAATACTGCCGGCAACCTGATCGAGGTTGTTGACGGACTCGAGCTCGGGGATGAGCTGCTTGTCCGGGGAACGCTGTACCTGCACGACCGCGACCCGGTATTGTCACAGAACTTCTGAAAGCATAGTAATTGGAGGGGGGAGCCCAGTGCTACGCTAGTTGCTCGAATACAAAAAAATCATTCTGGTCTTCTTCGCAGCGGCGTCTATGTGGGGGCTGATGAGCTATTATACCATCCCCCGGCAGCAGGACCCCGATATCACCCTGCTCGTCGCCAGGGTGGTCACCGTCTATCCCGGAGCCGACGCGGAAAAAGTTGAGAAACTGGTTACCAAACCCCTGGAAGAGGGCTTCGAAGCCATCAAAGGGGTAGAAAAAATTGAGTCGACTTCTTCTGAAAGCCTTTCCGTAATCATGATCCATGTCTATCCCGGCACGGACACCCAAAAAGCCTGGGACGACGTCCGCTATAAGATTGAACAGGTACGCCAGGACCTGCCCGATGAAGCCCTGGAACCCCAGCTCAATACCGAGCTGATCCGCACCTGCATGATGATTCTGCACCTGGAAGCGCCTGGCCTGGACTACCTTGAACTGGAGGCGGTCAGCCGCAAGGTCAAGGACGAACTGAAGGGTCTGCCGGGCGTGGCGGAAATCCAGCGGGAAGGGCTCCCCGACCGGGAAATCCAGGTAGTCCTGGACATGGAGCGGATGGCCCGCTTTAACCTGACCTGGAGCCGGGTGTCGGAAGCTATCAAAGCCCGCAACGTCACCATCCCGGGCGGCAAAATCAAAGATCAGCCCTACGGCATAGCCATCCAGACCACCGGTGAGTACCTTGATCCCCAGGTCATCGGCGGCACGATTTTGAGAGTAACCAATGAAGGAAATCCGGTTTACCTGCGCGATATAGCCACCGTAAGCCTCTCTACCGCCAATCCCGCTGAGCTGGTCCGCTCTAATGGAACGCCGTCCGTTTCCCTGGTGCTCTTCCCCAAGGAAAACATTGACCGGGTAAAAGTGGCCTCCGACATCCAAGCCTATATTGAGCAAAACCTGGCCCCAACGCTTCCGGCGGGAGTTACACCGCGCGTCGTCTTCAACCAGGCCGTCAGCACCAGTGAACAGTTCAACCATCTTTACAAGGAACTTTTCATCGGCATGGGCATCGTTTTTTTTGTATGCCTGCTGGCCCTGCCGCCCTTCGGCGCCATGCTGGTGGCGGTGGCGATACCGCTCTCGGTGCTGCTCGGCATGGGGCCCCTGGGCATGATAGGCCTGAAACTGCACCAGGTTTCCGTGGCCGCGCTGGTAATAGTGCTGGGGATACTGGTGGATGACTCCATCGTCACCAACGACAACATCCAGCGTCACCTGGAGTTGGGTGACAATCCTTTGAAGGCCGCCACCCTCGGCATCAAAGAGGTGGCCTATTCAATTACCAACGCCACTGTCGCTACTATTGCCGCCTTTGCCCCGCTCTTCCTGCTCGAAGGAGAGATAGGGGAATTCGTTTTTTCCCTGCCCTTGGTTGTTACCGTCACCCTGCTGGCATCCCTGGTGGTGTCCCTCTTCCTGACACCAATCGTACGCTTCCAACTGGCTTCCCGCCCGGCCAAACCGGCGCGGGGCGCTGTGGCGGCCTTTTTCCAGAGAGACGGCGGGCTGGCGGAAGGATATTACCGGTACCTGCTGGCCTTTTACCGGAGAACCATTGACCAGGCCCTCAGCCGCCCCGGGCGGACCATAGTTTTGGCCGCTGTCTTCATGGTGGTCAGCCTGTCCCTTTTCCCCTTCATCGGCCAGACCTTTTTCCCCTCCGCCGACCGCAGCGAATTTCTAGTCGACATCACGACCCCGACCTCCTCCACGCTGGAAGAAACCCTGAGCCAGGTCATGGGGGTCGAGGCGATCCTGGCCGAACAGCCCGAAGTAGAAGTAATCGCCAGCTATGTGGGAAAGTCCTTCCCACAGTTCTACTATAATGAGACCAAGTATGTCAGTGGACCCAACAAGGCGGGCATTTACATAAACACCCGCGTGGGCAGGGGTATGAGAAAACCGACTCAACTGGTTGAGATCCTGCGCAAACAACTCAGGGAGGAGATTCCCGGCGCCAACATCCTGGTCCGCAAGCTGGAGCAGGGTACTCCCGTGGGAGCGCCGGTAGCCATACGCATCAAGGGTGAAAACCTGGAAACCTTGCGTACCCTGGCCGCTGATATCAGCGCCAGGCTGCGGGAAATACCGGGCGCCATCAATGTGGATGACACCATGGGAGCAGATATCTTCCAGTACAAGGTCCTGGTCGACGAGGAGCGGGCCAACCGTCTCGGGGTGACCAACCTGGCCGTCGCCTCAACCGTACGTTTAATGACCGACGGAATGTCCGTATCCACCTACCAGCTGCCGGACGAGCAGATCAATGTGGTTCTAAAGGCCGCTAAAAACCGGCCAGTTCCGCTCGAACAGCTCAAAAACCTGCCTGTCCCCTCCAGTGTCAACGGGGCGGGCATCCCACTCAGCCAACTGGCCGAGGTAACCCCGACCTGGGCGGTAAGCCAGATCAACCGCAACCAGCTGACACGGACTGTTACTGTTTCGGGCTACACCCAGGGCCGCCTTGCTTCCGAAGTGGTCAAGGATATGCAGAAAAGCCTGCAGTCCTATCCCCTGCCGCAGGGCTATAGAATCGAATACGGCGGTGAACAGGAGGAGGGCAACAAGTCCTTCGCCGACCTGGGCCGTCTGTCCCTGATGATGATGGTCCTGATTTACCTGCTGCTGGCCACGCAGTTCAATTCCCTGCTCAAGCCGCTGATAATCATGGTAACAGTGTTTTTGGGCATATGCGGGGCGCTGATCGGCCTCTTCGTGACTGGCAATCCGATCGGCTTCATGGCCGCGCTGGGCTTATTCAGCCTGGCGGGGGTGGTTGTGCGGAACGGTATTGTGCTGATTGAATTCGTTGAGCTGGCCGTAAAGGAAGGCAAACCGCTGCGGGAAGCATTGGCCGAAGCCGGACAGGCCCGCCTGCGCCCGATCCTCCTGACCGCGCTCTCCGCCGTCGGGGGACTCACCCCCATGGCCCTGGCCGGCGGCGCGCTGTGGCAGCCGATGGCTATCGCCATCATCTCAGGGCTGATTATCTCAACAGCCCTCACCCTCTATATCGTCCCGACCCTCTACCTGCTGCTGGACAATTTCCTCGCGCAGCGTCGGGACCGGCGGGAGCAGGCCCCGGACACGTTCAATTAAATAGCAATTTATGGTATAATATTAGCAGTGAGGTGATTACTGTTGTCTGCTCTCGCTTTTCCTGAAAACATCCTGGGGGAGAAAGGACTGTTTGTCCTGAAAGAATTGGGACGCAGCCGTCTTTCAAGGGATTTTTACCTTGCGGGGGGAACGGGACTGGCTTTACAGATAAAGCATCGCCGTTCACTTGACCTGGATTTTTTTCAAAAAAAACTAGTGGAGAAAATAAGATTCAAAACTATCGCGGATGATCTTGAGAGAGTTTTTAAACCATACTCGTCAAAATTGCTTTTCAAACAAGTTGATCAGGCTTCATGGATTATTAACGAAGTAAATGTGACATTTATCGCTTATCCTTTTGCAGCAGCGTACCCTTTGGTCAAAGGAGAAACCGTTGATAAATCTTTAACGGACATTATACTGGCATCGCCGCAAGAAATTGCCCTGATGAAAGCATACAGCATCGGGAGACGAGCAACAGTCAGAGATTACTTGGACCTGTATTTCCTCTTGTCGAAAGGTATTACCTCCATCGAAGAAATCATGTTGAAAGCACCGCTGAAGTTTAAAGCAGGCAATGAACCGCTCTTTTCATCCAGACTATTCCTGGAACAGCTGGTTTACACCGACGATCTGGAGGACAGAGACATCCCTGTCGGGACGCTGCCTGGGAACAAAACAAATATTACTGAAATAGAAGACTATTTCAGTTCAGCGGTACAGGATTACCTGGAAAGCAAAAACATGTCGGGAAGTGACTTTCATTGAAATTACCCGATTCCCTCGCCCATCTGTTCCACAATTACGTTTTTGAAGCTATAGATGGGCAAAAGAGCTATAAATTTGTAATTAAAACCGTACTTACATATGGCGACTGGGAGCAGATCGAGTGGCTGTTTGACTGCTACGGCGCCGAACGCGTGGGAGACGTGTTTAAAGAAGATTATTACGGACTTCAGACCCTGCCGGCGCCGTCACGAAAGCTGTGGGAGATTGCTTTTATAAAAAACCCGTTAAGCGCTGCAGAATATACGGGTACAAAACACCGTTGCGCAAAAACTTAGGTACCGGGTACCTAAGTTACTTCACACCAGGAGTTTGATTATATGTATTTAAAGCCACCCGCTATGCAGGTGGCTTTAAATAACTATAGCTATGATGACCACAAATAAACTTATACCAGTGGTCAGCTTTTTTTATTGGTTGAGTATCAACGCCCTGGTTGATTCGCGAAAGGTCCAAAAACGGTTCAATATATAATTCGATGCGGGAACTACAGCAACCACCATACCCTGTCCATAGAGATAATTCCAATGTAAGATATGAACACTGACGAACATGATGACGCTGTTAAGCCCCAGCCCGGACAAAGACACCAACGTATAAATGATAAACTGCCGCGCACCCTTGCTTTTTGAACGAAAGGTCCAGGTCCGGTTTAATATATAAGAAACCACCAGGACCAGCAGGAAGCCCAAACCGGACCCCAAAACAGGGTCCAGCCGTACAGCTTCAACAAACAGAATGACGCAGGTAAAATGAAGCAGAGTACCCAGAAGGCCGACCAGCCCATACCGGATAATCACGCCGTCTCTTAAAATTGTCGTTTTTTCTACAGGCATTTTTTATCCCAGCCTCACATGCACAGTTTTAAGCGCTTGTTTTCCATCCATGGTAAGACGCATTCGTCAATCCGTGATCGGTCTTTTCCCAATAAAAAGGTCTGGTAATTAATTGAACAGCCGCTTTATAGGCCGCCACGCTCATTAACATCCAATACAACGGGGTCAGGAGCGCGTACTTGACCAGGCTGAAAGAAAAGGTAAAATCCCTTTTTTGGTGCAATTCGCCGATAATCCAATAGACACCGATGGCATTGCTGAAAACGAAGAGAAAATTTCCTATAACCAGCTCCACCGCCGCCAAATAATAAATGGGTCCGGGAAACAGCAGCGGAATGAAGTGATAACCGGCCGCAAACCACAAGATCATCATCAGCCACAAAAAAGGATTAATTAACGGCAGCAGCGGCGTTGCCAGCACAATAACCTGCACCCCCAGCATGCCGCGACTTCCAACCTGGCGCCACAGACGAAGCGGAAACCGCATATGGACCAGCCAGGTTTGCATATATCCTTTAATCCAGCGCGACCTCTGCCTGATCCAGTTACCAACATGGCTATTGGCTTCCTCCCAGGTCCAGGAGTTAACAATCCCGGTGGTAAAACCCTCCACATACAGCCGGATCCCCAGATCGGCATCCTCAGTCACGTTATGCGGATCCCAGGCGTTAAGGGTTTTTAACACCCCTGTTTTAAAATGATTCGACGTGCCTCCCAGCGGAATAGGGACCTTCAACTGCATCAGACCGGGCAGCAGCAGATCAAACCACATGCTGTATTCCTGGGTAAACCAGCGAGTCAGCAGGTTTTGTTCACTATTGTAATAATTAAGCTTGGCCTGAATACAGCAACAGTTGTCGGGACTGCGCTGAAAAGCGAGATAAGCTTTTTTTAACTGGTCAGGCTCCGGCCGGTCTTCCGCGTCATAGATCACCACATATTCCCCTCTGGCATTGATCAAGCCATAATTACAGGCCTTTGGCTTGGTTTTCGGCTTGCCGTCGGGAACAATCAGCATGGTGTAATAGGGCGGCAGAGCCATAGAACGGAGCAGCCGCTGCGCCTCCAGATCATCTTCCTCGACCAGCAAACGAATATCCAATTTATGCTTCGGATAGTCGAGCCGCTCCAGATTGGCCACCAATTGCCGGATTACGCAGCTTTCCCTGTACATCGGCACCAGGACGGTGTATACCGGCAGGCTCCGCTCATCCACAGCCGCCACTTCTTCGTCCGCAATGATTATTTGGGCCCCACTCCGGGTTCCCAGCAAAGTCATATAGAACTTTAAGGCAGCCGCTACAAAATACAGCACCTGAATCACAACATTGATCACCAGGATGGTTCGCAGCCAGTTAAAGCAAAGTCCGATAATGAGCGTAGCAAAAAGCGCCGCCATTACCGCCCACTGGCGGGTATTAAAGATCACAGTGGCGGATTGATCCGGCCTTTCCACCGCCAGTTTTTCCGTGCTGATCGCCAGCAATTCCTCAGAATACGCCAAATTCCAGAAGTATTGCAGTTCGGCATGCGTTGCCAGCACCTGCTCGATTCTATGGTCCAGCAGTGCTTCCAGGCGTCCCAATTGATCCTGGGTCAGCTTTTGCGCCACAGCGACAATCACCCGTCGCAAGCTGGTATGCACGACAATGGCCTTAAATTCTCGCGCAATTTCTTCGGGGAGCTTCACAGAGGAATCTATATCGAATTGGCACCCGGTTCGCCCGATTTCCTGCTGGGAAGCGATAGTCCGGCATAAGGTTTGGGCATCCACCAGATTAAAGGACAGCAGGATATCCCCAATAGCCCCGCCGCTCTTTTGCTGATATTCTAAAGCCTTGTTCAACTGCGCTTCAGTCAGAAAACCCTGCCCGATCAGCATCTCCCCCAGCCGGCCTTTTGGCGGAACGAGCCGGGAGGCCTCTCTGACCCTGGAGTCTGCCGCCCAGCTGAAGTCCACCAGGATATTTCCCAGCAGGCCGCCATGAATCTGCTGATAATGCAGGGCTTCCTTCAAATATTGCTCTGTCACCCAGCCGTTTTGCATTAAAATATCGCCCAGCCGGAGAGTAGTTTCTGCACGCATTTGTCTCACCGTATATTCTAGTATAATTTTTTCTGAAGCAAACTCATATTGCCAATTAAACGGGGCTTCGAAATATTAAGGTTATCCAGGAAAAATTCCTGCCGTACAGTTGCCGGCAATTGTCCGGAAACTTTCTGGCTGACCACGTATCTCGGCCTGCCTTTCACCTCATCATAAATGGCCGCGATATATTCTCCCACAATCCCGATGCCCAACATGATCATGCTGTTCATGCCCAGCAGCAAAAGAATCACCGTGGAAAAACCGGCTACGGCCATCCCCGCAAACTTCATGTACAGGGTCTGGATACCAAGAACGACCGCGACGGCCAGAAGGATCACACCCCCGATAGTTACCAGGCGCAGGGGCCAGGAAGTAAAAGACACCACCGCGTTCAGCGCCAATTTGAAAAGGGCTGCGAGCCGCCAGCTCGACTGGCCCTCCGCCCGGGGCGCCACGTCAAATTCCAGCGTGACCCTGGGAAAGCCCAGCCAGGCGGTCATGCCGCGGAAAAAAGTATTCCGCTCCGGCATCTTGACCCAGTACTCAACCACTTGCCGGTCCAGCAGCTTGAAATCACTGGCCTTACTCAAATCATATCTTGTCAGCAAACGGATCAACCCGTAAAAAAGCCGTGTGCCGAACCGGTAGCCCTTGGCCTCCCTGCCGCGCGACTTCTTAACCCCTTCAACAATTTTGGCACCTTTGCTTTGCCATTGCTCGATCATCTCCGGAATCAGTTCCGGCGGGTGCTGCAAATCTCCGTCCATGATAATCACAGCCTGTCCCCGCACCTGCTCCAGACCCGCGCACAGCGCCCGTTCCTTGCCAAAATTCCGGCTCAGCCGGATGCCCTCCAATTGAGGAATTTCCGTGAAGGCTGCGATTATTTCACTCCAGGTTTCATCCGTGGAGCCGTCATCTATCACAATCAGCTCATACGAATCGGTTGACTGACGGACATAATCAACAATGGTTTTCAGTGTCCTGCGCAAATGCTTAGCTTCATTCCAAACAGGGACTATAACAGATATTTCTACTGACGCCGATTTCATTCCACCAGACCTCCCGTGCTTTTTGTGATTTTATAAAGTCTCCATTTGGATCCAAAGTCATGAACCAGTTCCGCCCATTCCGCCCCATTCTTAAACAGGTTTGGATATTCATTATTGATCGCACTGATCACTGAGGCCGATCCCGGTTTTGGAATCAAAATATAATCCACCTGATACAGCTTGGGATCAGAGATAGCTTTTTTAAAATCGAAATCGCTGGAGATGTAAAAACGCTTAGGAAATTCGCTTTGCAAAATAATAAAATAGGCTGAAAAGGAATCCGTTAAAATTATGTCCTGAGCATGGTGCGCATCCAAATATTTGGCAATCCCGGTAAAGTCTGCCCACTCATAATAAGCTTGACTATGCCGCCCAAGACTATTTTGCAGAAAATTATTTTCATCAGGTGCGACAGAAGACTGGGTAATAGCATAGGAAAGCACCCCAAAATTGATGATCATAGCAACAAGGGGTATAGCCATCCGCCATTTTTTCCCCGTTTTACTCAACTCATACGGCAGCCAGGCAAAGGATACAGGCAGTACATAGATAAAGTACCTCAGCCACGCCAACGTCGTCCCTTTTACAAGCATAAAAACCTGCAGCAAGGGCATCGATACGAACATCACCATTAGAATTAAGGTATCCCACCGGAAAAGGCGTCGATCCAGCAGCCTGAGAAACAAGATGGACAAAAAAGGAGCAGAAAACACCGCCACCTTTTGAAAAGCGTAGATACTGGATTTCACCGGGTTATTAAGCATGGCCGCGAACAAGGAGTTTTCTTCTATA
Organism: uncultured Pelotomaculum sp.; assembly: GCA_964543575.1. Classification (GTDB taxonomy): domain Bacteria; phylum Bacillota; class Desulfotomaculia; order Desulfotomaculales; family Pelotomaculaceae; genus Pelotomaculum_B. Next base: position 4,833 of record CAZIYV010000021.1, on the reverse strand, counting down.
TGCCCTTCAATCTGGGCTATATTGGTGTACTCTCCCCTTAGGAAACTCAAAGGATCGTTCATAATGACGGCGTTCAGCAAAAGCCATAAAATTATAGAATAGCAAAGAGGAGCGGCGATTATCGCCAAAGTCCCTTCCGCCCTGGCCCATTTACGCCTGACAAGCTTTTTGTCCGGCGGATAAATGTTTTTCTGAAACCACATGACGGCAATAACACAACCGGCCATAATGCCGAACCCGAACGGAACCGCCTCATAACGGCACCAAAAGGCCAGGGCCAGCGCGAAACTGGCTATCGCTAAATCGACAATCCGCTGTCCATCCAGCCAATTCAAAAAACAATAAAACCACCAGATCAAAAAAAACATAACTGGCTCGATCCTCATCCCGTTAAACCCGAAAAAAAAAATCATAGGATTGCGTTAGAACAGCAGCGAAAAAACGCCCGCCGACCAGCGCGGCAAATGGCGCTCAATAATAGCACGCGCTACTATAGCGGCAGTCAGCGCGGCAAATATCGCGCACATGAGCACCCCGGCAATCCCCTTGCTGGCCATGGCGGGGATCCAGGGATAAAACAATAAGAATACCATATCTATCATGCTCGGGAGGGGATTCCACACAAATCCTATCGCTCCCAGGTGCGGATCCCGGCTGTACAGCACATAAAACGCGTTCGCGACCCGGCTGATGCCGTCAGTGTGATAATAGCCAACATAAACGTTGTAGTAATAACCAGCGGCACGTTCCAATAAAAATACTGAAATACCCACAAGCCAAACCAAGGTTCTGCCCCGGTAAATCTGCAGTTCTTCTTTTATGACCGCCATAATAACTTTATGATATCCTGATACTGCATATATAAACACTTACACCCAAACTAAGTAATTTTAATTACACAGGTTTGGGTGTACATCACCTGAGGCAGCCCGGCAGCCAAAGACTAGACTACTACATACTTATACACATGTAAACTGAAAAAATTCACCAGAATACGAAACTTAGACATCCATGCCGCTAACGTGGCACCATCAGAAGGATGAAAATAAGCGATGTAGGTTCGATTTCAATCGAACACGGTGCGATAGCGCCAAACTTGTATGAGGCCATTGTGACATTTGTGCGAATAAATTCGCACCTACATTTATATTGGCAGCCCAGAACGATATTTTCAGGATAGGTACCGGGTACCTAAGTTTTGCGATTAGCTCCTTTGACATCAAAAATTTTGCCTCTCGAGATTTTCTTGGCCAATATGTTTATTTTTAAAACCTTCTCATATTTATTGATTAAAACAACTTCCCTCTCGGCGACTATTGATATGACTGTACCGCTTTGACCAATTCGGCCGGTCCGTCCCGCACGGTGTAAATATGCCTGCGCATCTTCAGGCAGATCCAAATTGAAGACATACGCTACCCCAGGAATGTCCAAACCACGTGCCGCCAAATCGGTAGCAACCAGCAATTGTATTTTGCCGCTGCGAAAATCTTCAATAGATTTTTTGCGTTCCTCCTTCTCCAAACCGCCGTGCGTCCCTGCCGCTTTGAATCCAAGATACTCTAGTTTGGCAGCTGTAATTTCGATGTTATCGCTTCTATTGATGAAAACCAAAGCCCGCTCAACCTTTATGCTGTGTAACAGCTTTCGTAAAACTTCGATTTTATCACGCTGTTCTGTCAAAAAGTACATATGGCGTATATCAGTCGCAACAGCGGACTCGCCCATAATTGTTACAACTTTTGGTTCCTGCATAAACTCCCTGGCTCTGTCTTGCGCTGTCCTGGTAATCGTTGCCGAGAACAATAGCAGCTGCCGTTCTTTTAAGGTAGTCTTAAGCAGCGCTTTAACGCTGTCCAAATTCTTATTATCCAGCAAGCGGTCAGCTTCATCAAGAATAATGGTCTTGATTGTGTGCGCTGTTATTTTCCTCTTTTGGATCAGTCCCAGAATGCTGCTGCTGGAGCCTACAATAATATGAGGCTTTTCTTTTAATTTTTCAATCTGACGCGCTATATTGACGTTGCCGACAATGGTTGCTGAGGTGACCGGCAAGCCTGAATTGTTTGCAAGCAATTCAATCTGGCGCTTAATCTGTATAGCAAGCTCATTTGTCGGGGCCAGAATCATGGCTTGCATCTCCCGCTTAGCTAGATCAATCTTTTGAAACAGCGGCAGCAGATACGCCAGCGTCTTACCTGTCCCTGTGGCCGATTGCCCTATTATGTCTTTGCCTGACAGCGCCAAAGGTATTACCAGGGTCTGTATCCCAGTCGGGACCGTAATACCTGCTTTTTGCAATCCTGTAACCAGTGGCGCAATTATTCCAAGCTTCTCAAATGATTCACTCATTGTTTTCTCTCCTGTATACATATTATGGATCAAAAGCCTTTAGCGCGTTCCACTTGTATAGCATACACTAAAACTTCTCCTTCATTGCGAAAAACTGCCCTGCCTCCAACCTTATTCTAACCTATGAAGCAGCATTAGAGTCAACAAAAAACCCCGGCACATGGCGCCACCGAGGAGTTTTGGACTGTCATAGTTCTATTTACATGCCCCTGGGGCAAGCTTTGAAACAAGCATGCGGGCAGCACACCGTATACAACGTCCCTTTAGTTTCTTTTCAAAGTTAAGCAGCTAATTTTTTAGGAGGTTTGATTATAAAAAGAAAGATAACGGAAATTGCAACAATCACAGTAGCTACCAGGAACGGGGCCGAATATGTCTTGGTAGCGTCCAGTAACATACCAGCCATGTAGGGACCGGCAAAACCCGCAAGACCCCAGGAAGTAAACAGCAGGCCGTAGTTGGACCCCTGCGCTGTCGGTCCGTAGTACTGCAGGCAGGTAGCCGGGAACAGGGTAAACATGGAGCCGTAGTTCCAGCCGATGATTATGGCTGCCAAACACAATAAGAAAACTTGATTTCCTGCCGGGAACAGGATTAACAGCGCTATCACCTGAAGAATAAAGGTAACCAGAAAGCATACTCTCGTTCCTATCTTATCTGCAATGACACCGATAATCACCCGGCTCAAAGCGTTAAAGGCGGCAAGGGCGCTGACGGCGTAGCTGGCCTGCATGGAAATCGCTTTAAGTTCAGGCGTATCCCCTGGAAGAGCGGTTACGGCAACCCCCTTGGCGGCAGCCAAAACCTTGGTCATTTCAAGAATTCCGTGGTTGGCAATATGCCCGATAACCATCAGCCCGGCAAAAGAGCCTCCAAAGTAAGCGAGATATAAGAGCCAGAACTGGGGAGTCCTGATGGTCTCCCCAAATGTATAATCCCGGGTCACCTTCGAGCTGCCTTCTTTAGGAGCGGGAGGCGTCCAGCCGGCAGGTTTGTAGCCGGGAGGCGGGTCCTTCAGGCATAGTCCCGCGCCTACGGCCATGATCAGCATTGCTATACCAACATACCTGAATACGGGGAGCGCTCCTCCAAAGACAAGGATCATTTTAGTAGCCAGGGGGCCCATGATAAACGAACCTAGCCCGAGGCCCACAACCGAGAGACCTGTGGCCAACGCCCTCCTGTCGGGCCACCACTTTGGAGCCGTTGCAATGGGTGGCAGATAAACCATCCCGCCGCCAAACCCGGCGATAAGACCGTAATAGAGGTATAGCTGGTACTTGGTGGTGATCGTCGAGGTCAGAAAGAAACCAATACCGAGAATAACACCTCCGATCACAACGACAATCCTCGGGCCGAACCTGTCACTCAGCCTGCCGGCAGGGAAAGTCATTAGACCTACGACTAAGCAGACGATAGCATAACCCAAAGAAATCTCAGTAGCGCTCCACCCGAATTGAGCGCGCAAGGGCTTGATAAAAACACTGAAAGCATAGAGCAGCAAACCGACTGTAGTGCTGCCCAAAACTCCTCCTAGCAGAGGTACCCATCTAGGCATTTAATGCTCCTCCTTTATTAGGCAAGGCCGCCAGCGTGCATTGTATAAGGCGCGTACAGGAGTCGTTGCCGCCCCTGTCAGGGTGGATTATCCCCGCAGGCAGCGCCGGTCACTTGCGCTTTGATTCTTTGTTAATCTGCTTTGTTTGTTTTATTGCGGCCAAGGAAATTGCGAGGCCATGGCTTGGCAAGAGCCGGACTCCTGCTAAACAGTTTTTGCGGGAGTCTTTTGAAAACGGTGAAAAGCACCAGGTAGAACCCTGTCAGCAGCAGTCCGACATAAAGGCCCGAACCCTGACCAGGGATTAAAGGCATGGTCGCTATGACAGCTACCAGGCCGGCAATGGCGAACCAGGAGGTGTAGGGAAAGCCGGCGAGCTGGCAGTGACCCTGGGGAGGACAGCCGTACCTTCTTCTATGCTGGTAATGGGTGATTAAGATGACGGCATAGACAAAAAGCAATGAAAAGCCGCCGGCACTGACCAGGAATAGATATATTTGTTTGGGCAGCAGATACCCTAAACTCACCGAGGCCAGCATGGCCGCCCCTGAGAAGAGAATACCGCGCAGGGGCACATCGCCTTTATCGATTAAAACAGCGGGAGCATGCCCGGCGTCCGCCAGGGAGCGGACCATTCTGCCCAGGCCGAAGGTGGCAGCCAACATGGTGGAGATAATCGCGGTAATCATAATAACATTGATGGAGCCTGCCGCCCAGCCCAGGCCGCCACCGCTCAAGGCCGCCACCAGCGGGCTGACCTCCTGGGTCAGGTTTTCTGTCCGAACAAGGGGCAGCAAGACCGCGATCACAGAACAGTACAGTACTACCAGTATTGTTACCGTGTACATAATGGCGCGTGGGATAGTTTTATGGGGATCCCGTGCTTCAGAAGAAGCCAGGCCGATAATTTCAAAGCCGGCGTA
>CAZIYV010000020.1:0-34980 GCA_964543575.1 uncultured Pelotomaculum sp. | reverse complement strand
GACCGGCACGCCGGGTACGCCCAGGAAGGGGCCGACAGACTGGGCGGCAAAGGGTTCCGGCTTGATGTGGACGCCCGCAACGAGAAGATCAACTACAAGATCCGCGAGGCCCAGAACCAGAAGATACCTTACATGCTGGTGGTCGGAGATAAAGAGGCCGACCAGAAGACAGTGGCCGTTCGCCAGAGGACCAAAGGAGACCTGGGGGCCATGCCGCTGGATGATTTTGAGCAAATGCTGCTCCAGGAAATCAGCACCAAGTCCAACTGAAAAAATGTTTAATTTAGACAAACACGCCGCTGTTGCGGCACCAGCAGAGGACGAAAAATCATCGATGTAGGTTCGATTTCAATCGAACAAGGCGCGTTAGCGCCGAACTTGTTTGAGGCACCTGGGGACATTCCTCATCAACAAAGGAATACCCTAAACAGAGGTGTGTCCCCATTCCTCTGACGAATGAATTCGCACCTACATATTTTAGGCAGCCCAGAAGATATTTGCAGATATTCTTGACTTAGCTGTGTTTCTGTGCTAAAATTCTTGTGGCAAATAACAAATACTGTAAAGCAGAAGCCATCCGCTTCTCACCTGACGACGCGCCTTTAAAAGCCGCTGTCCGTCAAGGTTTCTTTAAGTAAAGTTGAAGTATTGACTTTTTTAAGCGGGTGGAATTGCCCGCTTATATTTTTTTTAAATTATCAGGGAGGTGAACCCGCTATCACAAAAGATTTTCGCATCAATGAGGAGATTAGAGCCAGAGAAGTGAGGGTAATTGATGGAGACGGTTCCCAGCTCGGCATCTTCTCTTCCAAGGATGCTCTGCACCTTGCGGAGGAAAAACAACTGGATCTGGTGGAGATATCGCCGGCCGCCAAGCCTCCTGTTTGCAAAATCATGGATTTTGGCAAATACAAGTACGAGCAGAGCAAGCGTGAAAAGGAGGCCAAAAAGAAACAAAAGATTATCAGTGTAAAGGAAGTCAAGCTCCGTCCAAACATTGAGGACCACGATTTTGATGTAAAGGCTAAAAACGCCACCCGGTTTCTAAAAGATGGCGATAAAGTAAAGGCGACCATTATTTTCCGCGGGAGGGAAATCGTGCACACCCAGTTGGGCCAGAAACTGCTTAAACGGCTCGCAGAGTGTGTAAGTGAATTCGCTCTGGTGGAAAGGCAGCCCAAGTTAGAAGGAAAAAATATGATTATGATTCTGACACCGAAGCAGGACACCTAGGAAGGAGATGCATTAAGTTGCCAAAGATAAAGACACACCGCGGGGCTGCTAAGCGCTTCAAAAAAACGGCCAGCGGCAAATTAAAAATGTCACACGCTTTTGCCAGTCACATTCTTGGTAAAAAGAGCGCCAAGAGGAAGCGTGGTCTTCGCAAATCTACTATCGTTAGCGCCGCTGATGCTAATCGCCTGAAGAGGCTGCTACCATAAAACATCCCGTCACATAAAGGAGGAATAAACCATGCCACGGGCGAAAAGCAGTGTTGTTTCCAGAAACAGGCACAGGAAAATACTAAAACTGGCAAAAGGATATAGAGGTTCCAAGAGTAAATTATTCCGGGTGGCCAACCAGCAGGTGATGAAGTCCCTGGTTTACGCTTACCGCGACCGCAAAAACAGAAAGCGCGATTTCAGGAGGCTGTGGATCACCAGGATCAACGCGGCTGCCAGAATGAACGGCATTTCATACAGCCGGCTGATGAACGGCCTCAAGATGGCCGGTGTGGAAATTAACCGCAAGCTGCTGGCTGACATAGCAGTGAACGATACCCAGGCTTTTGGCCGCCTGGTCGAAGTGGCTAAAAATAAGCTTTAGAGGATCTACAGGCCCTTAACTTAATAAGTTAGGGGCCTTAAAACTTCAGGGAGGTAACGCTTTGCTGAGCAGGTATAACCCGCGCATAAAATACATACGGCGGCTGGGCATCCGCCGCTTTAGAGACCGGGAAAAGAGATTCGTCGCCGAGGGCGTCCGCTTCGTGGAAGAAGCCCTGGCCTCCGCCTGGCCGGTGGAAGCAGTGGTTTACTGCAGCAGAGTTAGCGAAAGCCCGCGCGGGGAGGAACTCCTAAAAAAAGCGGATTCATTGAATATAGCAGTGATAAAGATTGACGAGTCCCTGTTCGATGAACTGGCCGGCACCGAAACGCCCCAGGGGGTACTGGCCGTCGTAAGGCAGGGAACGTTCGCCCTGGAGGATTTACACCTCGCGCCGGCGCCATCCCTGCTGGTAGTGGTGGACGGCGTGCAGGACCCCGGCAACCTCGGCACGATAGTGCGCTCGGCTGACGCGGCCCGGGCCGGGGGAGTTATCCTTTTAAAAGGCACGGCAGATATTTATAACCCCAAAGCCTGCCGGGCCACCATGGGTTCCATATTTCACGTGCCGGTAATCCAGGGCCAGGCGGCCGAGGAAGTTCTCACGTACCTGGCCCGCAACGCCATAGTAACTATAGCCGGCGACCCGCGCGGGGAAAAGGTTTTAGCAGGTGTTGACCTCACCCGGCCGTGCGCGTTAATAGTGGGCAGCGAGAGTGAAGGAATTGGCGCCGCCCTGATGAAAAGGGTTGACGAGAAGGCGCGCATACCCATGCCAGGCCGCGCTGAATCTCTAAACGTTGCTGTCGCGGTCTCGATTTTGCTTTATGAAGCGTTAAGACAGAGAGGAATTTGTTAGACAAGCCTGCCGAGGCTCTCGTACCAAAGGATCCTATCCGATTTTTCTGTGAACTTCCTTGTCATCAAATTTTCATTGTGATATAATCAATCCGAAAAGGTCCCCAAAAAACTGAGGAAAGGCCGTGGTTATATGCTGTTAACCGCCGAATTTTTTTGGAGGCTGTTTGAGGCGACGGGATCCGTCAAGGCATACATACTTTACAGGAGGTTGGCCTTACACTAAAATTATCGGCAACTTGCATATACACGAATAAACAGATTAACGGTGATGATGGGGAAGAGTAGACGGCCGGCGTTGCACAGGGAAGGAGGGTCACTGACTGGAAGCCCTCCAGGAATCAGGTCCTCGAAGTTCACCCCGGAACTGCAGCTGAACGTATAACAAGTAGGTGTTGCCGGATCTCCCACCGTTATCAGGGAGCGAGTGTCTTATTAATAATGGACCCAGCAGCAAGTATGGTTTATGCTTAAAAAAGTGTAAACTAGAGGGTGGTACCGCGGAAGAAACAATCCGTCCCTGTAGGGGGGCGTTTTTTTATTGCTGCTGCTTATAAAATCTGGCCGGGAGGTTTTTCGATGAGAGAAAAGTTAAAAGAACTTGGAGAAGAGGCGCGCCAGGCGCTGGCCCGGGCCGAAGGCCTGGATGAGTTAAACGGGATCAGGGTAAGGTTTTTAGGCAAGAAAGGGGAACTAACCCAGATCTTGCGAGGCATGGGCGGTCTCAGTGCGGAGGAAAGACCCCTTATCGGCCAGGCCGCCAATGAGGTCAGGGCCGCGATTGAAGAGGAACTGGCGCTAAGAACCACAGCGTTGAAAGAACAGGTAAAACAGCAAAAGCTGAAAGGGGAAGGCATTGACATTACCCTGCCCGGCACACCGGTGCCGCGGGGCGGCAAACACCCGCTGACCCTGGTGCTGGAAGAAATTCAGAATATATTTCTGGGACTGGGCTACAGCATTGCCGACGGCCCGGAAATTGAAACAGACTATTATAACTTTGAGGCTTTAAACCTGCCCAAAGATCACCCGGCGCGGGATATGCAGGACACCTTTTTCATCGGCAATGAGATTTTACTCAGAACCCAAACCTCACCGGTACAGGTCAGGACCATGGAAAAAACAGCGCCGGAGCTGCCGGTGAAAATAATAGTGCCCGGCAAGGTCTACCGGCGCGACGATGACGCCACCCACTCCCCGATGTTCAACCAGGTGGAGGGGCTGGCGGTTGACAGGCGGATCACTTTCAGTGACTTGAAGGGCACACTGGGGTTGTTTACCAGGGAAATGTTCGGACAGAACACCAAGACCCGCTTCCGCCCGAGTTACTTTCCATTCACCGAGCCCAGCGCGGAGGTGGACATTTCCTGCGTCATGTGCGGCGGTAAGGGCTGCCGGGTATGCTCCCACACCGGCTGGCTGGAGATCCTCGGCTCCGGCATGGTCCATCCCCGGGTGCTGGAAGTTTCAGGGTACGACTCCGAGGAGGTCACCGGCTTTGCCTTCGGCATGGGAGTGGAACGGATTGCCATGCTGAAATACGGTATTGACGACATGCGCCTTTTATTTGAAAACGACCTGCGCTTTCTGCAGCAGTTTTAATTGGGACGTGGGACGTGGGAAGATGTAGGTGCGGATTCATCCGCACAAAAATACCGGATGAATCCAGACCTACAAAAATGGTAATGACTGACGACCAATATGATAGGTTAGATTTCTTTCGAACAAGATGAGGAGGTTATACATAACGTGAAGGTTTCTTATAAATGGCTGCAGGAATTTGTTGATATAGACATATCGCCGCAGGAGCTGGCTGACCGGCTGACGCTGGCCGGGGTCGCGGTGGAGGGAGTCACCAAGCTGGGTGTGGGTGTGGAAAAAGTTCTTACCGGGCGTATTGAAACAATCAGCCCCCATCCCAACGCCGATAAGCTCACCGTGACCTCAGTAAATGTGGGGACAGAGAAGCTGCAGATTATCACCGCCGCCACCAACGTGCGGGAGGGAGACGTTATCCCGGTAGCCGTCGAAGGCGCCAAACTGGCCAGCGGGCTGGTGATCAAGCGGGCCAAACTCAGAGGCGTGGAATCACGAGGCATGATGTGTTCCGGGCAGGAATTGGGCATCGACCCCAAAACCATGCCGACCGATCAGGCTCATGGCATCATGATCCTGCCGCCCGGCACCCAACTGGGCAGGGACGCCAAGGAAGTGCTCGGACTGGACGACACTATTTTAGAGCTCGACCTTACCCCGAACAGGGGTGACTGTCTTTCCATAATCGGCGTGGCCCGGGAAGTCGCTGTGCTGCTGGGCCGGCCGTTTCACCCGCCCGCCATATCTTTCCCCGAACTAAGCGAGTCCATAGATGGCCAGGTGCGGGTGGATATCCAGGACACCGACCTCTGCCGGCGCTTCGCGGGCAGGCTGATCAAAAACGTACGGGTGGGCAATTCGCCCCTGTGGATGCAGCAGCGCCTGCGCTCAGCGGGAATCAGGCCGATCAGCAGCATCGTCGATGTGACCAACTACGTTATGCTTGAGCTGGGCCAGCCCATGCACGCTTTTGACTACGACCTTCTCACCGACAGCCATATTATCGTCCGCCGGGCCAGGGAGGGAGAGAAAATCACCTCTCTGGACGGCGCTGAGCGCGACCTCACCACCGACATGCTGTGCATCACCGACCCCTCCGGGCCTGTGGCCATAGCCGGCGTGATGGGCGGCCTGTCCACGGAGGTAACAAATAAAACCGTTTCAATACTGCTTGAGTCCGCCTTCTTCAACCCCGTCAGCATTCGTAAGGCGTCAAAAGCCCTGGGGCTGCGCTCCGAGGCGTCCCAGCGTTTTGAGAAAGGCATCGATATCGGCGGCTGCGCCAGGGCGGCCAACCGCGCGGCCCAACTGATCATTGAGATGGGCGCCGGGGAAGCCGTCGCCGGTTTGGTTGACAATATCCCGGCCCCGCTGTCAGACAGGGTCATCCAGTTCAGACCGTCCCGCGCCGGCAGCGTGCTGGGAGCGGACATAGCCAAAAAAGAGGCAGCCGGGATCCTGGCCAGCCTGCGCTTCACAGTGCAGGACGCCGGTGAAACCCTGCTGGTGACCGTGCCCTCCCACCGGGTAGACGTGAGCCAGGAAGTGGACTTGATTGAAGAAGTAGCCAGGATCCACGGCTACAACCAGATCCCGGACACACTTCCCTACGGCCAGTCCACCAGGGGCTTAAAGACAAAAGAGCAGTCGCTTACCGATCAAGTCCGCGATCTGCTGGCCGGATCGGGGCTGTATGAAGTGATGACGTACAGCTTTATCAATTCCAGGGTCTATGACCTGATGAACCTTGCGCCGGACAGCAGCCTGAGAAACGCCTTAAAAATACAGAATCCCCTCAGCGAAGAACGTTCGGTTATGCGCACCATGCTGGCGCCGTGCCTGCTGGAGATCCTGGCCAAAAACTACAGCCGCAGGGTGCAAAACGCTGCTATCTTTGAGCTGGGGCGGGTATTCATACCCAGGGGTGAAAACCGCCAGCCCGAGGAGCGCTCTATTCTTGCCGCCGCAGCCATGGGCCGCTCACCGGCAAACTGGAACCAGGCCGCCGGAGAGTATGATTATTATTATCTGAAAGGCGTGCTGGAAAACCTCTTCAGCCGCATCGGCGCCGTGCCTGTAAATTTCCTGCCGGAAACCAACGATCCGAGTTATCACCCCGGTAAAACCGCGTTTATAGAGGCAGACGGGATCAGGCTGGGCGTGGTCGGTGAACTGCACCCGGATGTGCTGGAGAATTATGACCTGCCCGAAAAGGTGGTGGCCTTTGAACTGGACCTCGGACAGCTGATAGCTGTTTCAGGCAACCCGGCGGGCTACAGCCAGCTGCCCAGGTTCCCGGGTATTGAAAGAGATATCGCCATACTCGTCAGGAAAAATGTCCCTGCCGCTGATATATTAAGCGCCATCCAGGACGCCGGCGGCAAGCTGCTGCGCGCGGTAGCCCTATTCGACGTCTACCAGGGAGAACAGGTGCCCGAAGACATGCGGAGCATGGCCTTCTCGCTGAAGTTCCAGGCGGATGACCGCACCCTGACCGACGCTGAAGCGGTGGAAATCACCGGGGATATAGCCGGCGCCCTGGCCGCGAAGTTTGGAGTGGAATTGAGGAGTTAAAAAATTAACACTTTTTAGTCCGGATGATATATTTTCGTCCGGATTTTTTTTTGTCCGCTTTGTTGGGTAAGATTTTTGTCAGCCTGCCGGTGGTGATAAATTCCCGCAGCTTTTTATGGTGAACCAATTCAAACACAAAAAGAGCCAAAATCACCACACCGATCAGCTCCGGTATGAAAATATCCGGTTTCGTGAAAAGGCTTTTAATCCACTGCCAGAACCAACCATCGGGGTTTCCTTTAGCGAAACCCCAGCCGTACAACGGCCATAAAAAAGTTTGCGGCCAAAGCCACATTAAGTCCAGAACATGATGAAAAAAAACACCACCGGCCAACACAAGCAGCCAGGATTTCCTATATGCAAACCATAAGAACATGCCCATACCGGAAAAGAGTAATAAAAATAGAAGGGTGTGGGAGTAAACACGCGAGTTTCCAAGTGCCTCCCTAAAAATAATGCCCCCCAGCGGCTTATCAATAATGTCCGGCAGCAAGGATCCCAGTATAACCAGCCTGTAATCTATAAAATCCGATATTTTATTAATCCCCCGCGAGTAAATCACTTTTTCTAAGCCCCTGGCTGCCGCAAGGGTTATTCCCATATGCGCAAGAAGCTGCAATTTATTATCTCCTCCAAAAAAAGTAAAACACTAACACCTGTGTTTAATATTAGCATATACCGGCTCAGGAATGCCAGTACCTACAGATTATATAAATTATTGTCGATATTGCTCGAATATTGTTTAAAAGTAATTTATCTGATAATTATATAAAAAAAGGAAAAATTTTGTCTTCGTCGAATGCTGTTTGTATATTAATTAAAATATTGAGATCCTTTGGGTGGTGTGCAAATGTCTGTCATCAGTGTGGTCATAACCTCAGATAGTTTAGCCCACAGAGAGGCTTTAACAAGCATCTTAAATAGAGCGCAGGGTGTTTTTACGGTGTTGGACGCGGTTGAATTGGAGCAGGTTAAAGAAAAGGCGATGCAATTTCAGCCGGAAGTAATACTGTGTGCTGTAAAAGATGAGGAGATATCAAGTTCATTTGTTAATGATATTAAAACCGTATGCCCCCAGACGGCCCTGGTGATGGTAACTGAACATGAAACTCTTGAAGTAGTGATCAATGCCTTCAAAACAGGCGCCGATGCCTGCGTGGGTTTAACCTCACCGGGTTACCTGATGCGCATTCTGGAGTTGGTTTGCCGGAGTGGAATCATGGTCTTTCCGCGCGCTATTAAATCGCATATACTAAAAATGGTCACCGTGTCGGAGCGGTTATCACCAAAAATGCTGGAGGAAATGACTGTCCGGGAAAAGGAAATATTTAACCTTTTGTTAGCGAAAAATTCTAATAAAGAGATCGCCAGATGCCTGTTTATCAGTGAGTCTACGGTAAAGTCGCATGTGCGGAGTATCCTCCAGAAGGTCGGTGTTAAAAACAGGATCGACTTAAATGACAGTTTAAATTCCTAGCATATTTTAATAAATGATCAGACTAGTCCGGGACAGCCCTTCTTAGGTCCAATGAAGGGCTGTTTTTTATTTTTCTTTCTGCAGCATTTATTCTAAACCAGGCTAGTCCGGGTCAAAATTTATACCCGATAATTAAACCTCAAGGAGGAAGAATTAAACAGCCAAGACATAGTAGGATAGGCAAGAAATGTATTTTCATGACCCTCGCATAACCCATTGTTTATAAAGTGTTGGTGAAATCGTTATGAACAACCTTCTATCCCTCATCCTAACAGAAATGAAAACCGGCCTGATCGTTCTGGATCAGGATTATGCCGTAGTGCTCTGGAACCGTCAGGCGGAAAACATCACCGGTAAAAAGGCTTCCCGTGTGACTGGAGCAGAGTTTGCCGATATCTACCCCCAGATCAGCCGTGCAGATCTGCCAGAAATCCTCCGCTGCAAGTTCATTGTTTTTCCATCTGACGTATCCACCGATCCTAAAGTCCCACTCAGGGCCCGGGTTGATTCTTTCTTTACTGAAGGTAAAAGGTATTCATTAATCCAGTTCTTGGAATCAGGTCAAGGCCGGCAGGTTGGGGCGAACCTAGCCCCAAAACAGGATCCAGCCCTGGCCAGGCGCAGGTTTAACATTAAGACTCCCGGCCTGCTGGCCTGCCGCGATCCTTTAACCGGTTTGCCCAACCGGATCCTTTTCCAAAACCGTTTTACCCAGGCTCTGGCCCGTGCCCGCCACCATAAGCTGTTAGTCGCCATACTGTACCTGGACCTTGACCACTTCAAATTCATAAATGATACCCTGGGCCACGCCGCCGGCGACCTGCTGCTGCAGGAGCTGTCCAGGCGGCTGGTAAACTGTGTGCGCCGGGGGGATACTGTCACCCGCCTTGGGGGCAACGAATTCGTCCTGCTGCTGCCTGAAGTAAAGCGGGCGGACTATGCCTCCAGGATGACCCGGAAAGTGCTTGAAGCTGTGAAGCAGCCATGGATTTGCGATGGTCAGGAGTATCATATTACCGCCAGCATCGGTGTGTCCATTTATCCCGCAGACGGTGAAGACAGTGAAACTCTGCTGAAGAACGCCGATATCGCCATGTACCGGGCCAAGGAACGGGGCAGAAACAACTTCCAGCTTTATGACCCGGCTATGAAAGCCAAAGCTTCTGAGCAGCTGGCCCTTGAGCACAGCCTCAGCCTGGCGCTGGAGCGCGGCGAGTTCCTGGTACACTACCAACCCCGGATGAGCATCAACACCAGAAAGATCGTCGGCGTGGAAGCGCTGGCGCGCTGGCAGCACCCGGAAAAAGGGCTGCTTTCCCCGGCAGAGTTTATTCCCCTGGCGGAAGAAACGGGGCTGATCGTACCCCTGGGAGAGTGGCTGATGCGCAGCGCTTGTTCCCAGAACAAGGCCTGGCAGGAGCAGGGCTTACCGCGCCTGCGCGTTTCGGTGAACCTCTCGGCCCGCCAGCTGCGGCAGCATAATTTTGTGGAAACGGTGAGCCAGGTGCTGAAGGAAAGCGGCCTTGAGCCGCGCTGGCTGGAGTTGGAAATTCCCGAAAATACCGCCGCGCAAAATGAAGAATATACCGTAACGATGCTGCAGGAATTGAAAGAAATGGGCGTGCAGGTTTCCCTGGATCACTTTGGCACCGGGCAAGCCTCACTCAGACACCTCAGACGCCTGCAGATCAGTAATCTGAAAATAGACCGCTCCCTGGTGCGCAATATTACCTCCGGCCAGGAGGATGCCTCAGCCATCTCGTCCATTATCGCCCTGGGTCAGACTTTAAAGCTCACAGTAATCGCTGAAGGGGTGGAGACCGAGGAGCAGCTCTCTTTTCTAAAACAACAGCAGTGCGACGAGGTGCAGGGATACCTGTTCAGCAAACCGGTACCCGCTGAGGAGTTCAAAGCCCGGCTGGCCAGAGAGAGGATCGGCATCATCATTGCCAGTGACAGCAGCGGCTACCGGATGGCGCTAAAGAATATGTTAACCAAGGCGCCAGGGATATTCACGGTTATGGACACGGTAGGCCTGGCGGAAATGACGGCCAGCGCAATTGATATTCAGCCCCGGGCAGTGCTGTGCGAGGTGGGGGAAGGGAAAGTCCCCGTCACACTGCTGCAAAAGGTCAAAAAAGACTGCCCGCAAACAGCGGTAGTCCTGATCACAGAGCGGGACGACGAGTCGGCTGCCTTAGATGCTGTAAAGGCCGGGGCGGACACATTTTTGCGGGCCGTCTCACCGGGCTATCTGAGCCGCATTTTAGAAATCGTCTGCCGTGATGATTTGATCATGTTCCCAAGGTCGTTTAAAACCCAAATCCAGAAAATAACCACCCTGCTCGAGCACCTGGTACCGGAGCCACCGGTAGAACTAAACCCAGAGGAAAGAGAAATCTATGAACTGCTATTGGACAGCATCCAGGAAAAAGGCTGACCAGTTGGCAGCGTCAGCACGGCAGCCTCAGGCAGAGAGTTGTTATTATTTGGAGTTAGACCCAGGGTGAGGAACAGAGCCCATGGACTAGTCCTTGTGTTAGAACGAGGTTAAAAGATCTAATCCAAGGTTCTTTATCGTAAAATTCCTCTGTTGGGGCTAGTCATTTGTTCCCATTAGGTTTCGAATAATGGACCTTCATGGAGGAAGACTGTTAATCCAAAATTTCAGTATGATATTTTCAATACACTCAAAGGAGGCGGCAGATGAGCAATCCAAACACTGTAAACGGGGTGGACGAACAGGGCATAGACCTGTGGTTCTGCCTAAAGGTCCTCAAAAAACGTTTTATACTAATCATACTGATTACATTACTGGCGGTAACCGCCGGCGGCGCATACAGCTATTACACGCAGAGGACAATCTATGACGCCAGGGCCATTCTGCTGGTAGCCCAGGCGGCGGAGAAACCTCAGGCGGTGAGCCAGAAGAACGACCTTGATTCAATTATTAATTCCGCCTACAGCACTCCTGTGCTGACCATGAACACCTACCTGGGCCAGATCAAAAGCGAGGCCCTGATGCAGAGAGTGATAGAAAAGCTGCACCTGGAAGAAAAGGGTTACACAAACCGCGCTCTGGCGGGCCAGATCAATGCCGCGGTGGTAAAGGACTCTAATCTGATAGATGTGAGAGTCACCAGCGGCAGCCGGGACATGGCGATTAATATCGCCAATACCCTGAGCAATGAATATATAGCCATGATGGCTGAGAAGAACCAGGAAGCGATGGACCGTTCCATTAAATTTATGCAGGATCAGGTAGTAATAATCAAGGAAGGACTCACGGTAACGAAAGATCCGGCTGAGAAACAACGCCTGGAGGGCGTGCTTACGAGCCTGTCCCAGGGGATCACCAGGACCCAAATCGCCCGCTCCGTCGGCCTGGGCGGCAACAACCTGGCGCTTGTTTCCCCCGCCATGGAGGCTGGTTATACTGTGACGCCCGATATGAAGCTTTACATAGCTGCGGCTTTTCTCCTGGGCCTGATGGCTTCGATGGCACTGGCTCTTCTTATAGAGATCCATAGTACGATCAGTCAGCCAAGCGAGGAAACAAGCACTATAAACAACAGGAAAAATCAGCATAAAGCTCATATTGTGATTCCAAATCATGTGGAAATACAACAGGAACAAAGAGCGTAAGTTAAAAGCTGAGGCAAGGTGTTTTTATGGAAAACCGTTTTAGGATGTTCTATCCTCTATTATGTGATGCGCTGCTGGTAAACCTGGCTATGGCTATAGCGGTTATATTGCGTTTCAGCAACAGTTACGAGATGGTGCAGCAGCAACTATGGCTGTATCTAAAGCTCGTTCCTGTAGTCACAGCAATGTATCTGCCCGTGTTCTGTTTTTTTAAGCTTTATAACCGGGCCTGGGCCTATGCCAGCCTGGGAGAGATGGTGACCATCGTCCAGGCGGTAACCCTGGGCAGCCTGGGCACCGTAGCCGCCACCTATTTCCTTTACATACCAATGCCGCGGCTGATCATAGTCTCACACTGGGCCTTTACCGTTCTGCTGGTGGGTGGAGTCAGGGTGTCCTGGCGCATGTTTGTCGAGCGCCAGAAGACCAACGGCAACAAGCCCAGCAGGCGGGCTTTAATCATCGGCGCCGGTGACGCCGGGGCGATGGTGGCCAGAGAGATGAAATCGCATAACAGCAGTGTCCTGGCGCTCGGCTTTATTGACGATGACAGCGGCAAGCAGAATCTAACCATACTGGGGCTGCCGGTACTGGGCAGGCGGGAGCAGATTCCGGAAGTTGTAAAGAAAAATATAATTGAGCTGATCATTATTGCCATGCCTTCAGTTAGTTCTTCCGTAATCCGTGAGATTGTGGAGATCTGCCGTAATACGGTAGCTGAGTTGAAGATTCTGCCCGGCGTTTACCAGATCATCGAGGGACAGGTTTCAGTAAGCATGCTGCGTCCGGTGCAGTTGGAGGACCTGCTGCGGCGGGAGCCGGTGCAGGTCGACCTGGAGGAGATCGTCGGGTACCTCAAAGGAGAGACAGTCCTCATCACCGGCGCGGGAGGTTCTATCGGCTCCGAGCTGTGCCGGCAGGTAGCCTCCTTCAGCCCTGGTAAGCTGGTGCTGCTGGGACACGGAGAAAACAGCATCCATAGAATTTGGCTGGAAATGGAAGACAACTCCCATGGCATTCCGTTATCAATTGAGATTGCTGATGTCAGGGACAAGCCCAGGATCAATTCAATATTTGAAAAATACAGGCCGGCGGTGGTTTTCCACGCGGCAGCTCACAAACACGTCCCTTTAATGGAACTGAATCCAGCTGAAGCTGTGAAGACAAATGTATTTGGTACCCGCAATGTTGCCGAGGCAGCCAGTCGCTCGGGAACAAAAGTCTTTGTGATGATCTCGACCGATAAAGCGGTCAACCCCTCCAGTGTAATGGGCGCAACCAAGCGGATGGCCGAACTGATTATCCACCAGGAAAACATGGTCAGCGACACCTTGTTCACAGCCGTTCGCTTTGGCAATGTACTGGGGAGTAACGGGAGTGTGGTGCCGGTATTCAAAAAGCAAATTGCCGCTGGAGGCCCGGTTACAGTCACGCACCCAGAAATGAAGCGCTATTTTATGACCATTCCCGAGGCGGTGCAGTTGGTCATCCAGGCCGGGGCTATGGTCAGGGGCGGGGAAGTATTCATTCTTGACATGGGTGAGCCGGTAAAGATCGTAGACCTGGCCAAAGACATGATCAAACTATCCGGGCTGGAGTTGGAAAACGATATAAAAATAAAATTCACCGGCATAAGGCCGGGGGAAAAGCTCTTTGAAGAACTATTGACGGCGGAGGAGGGTTCCTGCGCCACCAGACACAGACGGATTTACGTGGCCAAGCCCACCCCGGTGGCAGTATCAGCCCTGGAAATCCAATTGGTAAATCTTTTTAACAGGGGGCTGCAATGTGAAGCTGAGGACATCTTTAGTTCTTTAAGTGCCATAATACCAAGCTTCAGGCAGCATAGAAGGGAGATGCTTTGTCAACATGCTGATTTTTCAGCGGCGGTTTGACGCTTAAATGAATGTTGAGGTGGCTTAGTTGAGAGATAGAATCTTTCTTTCCAGTCCGCACATGAGTGAACAAGGATATGAAAAACATTACATAAACGAAGCTTTTGCAACAAATTGGGTTGCACCTCTGGGACCTAACATAGATTCATTTGAAAAAGAACTTGCGAGTTACGTGGGGATTGACCATGCGGCAGCTTTAGCGTCAGGTACTTCTGCTATACATTTAGCTTTAAAAGCACTAGGGATCGGTGAAGGTGATATTGTTTTTTGCTCATCCCTCACATTCTCAGGCAGTGTAAATCCGGTTCTCTACGAAAAAGCAACACCTGTATTTATAGACAGCGAATATCAAAGCTGGAATATGTCACCGGAAGCTCTCAGACGAGCCTATGAAAAGCATCCCAATCCGAAGGCAGTAATAATTGTGAATTTATATGGCCAGTCTGCCGATTTTGACGCGCTGAGAGCAATTACAGGATCACATGGTACTCCTATTATTGAGGATGCGGCTGAAAGTCTTGGAGCTGCCTATAAAGGGATTCAAACAGGAACACTTGGGGATATAGGGATATTTTCATTCAATGGCAACAAAATTATTACAACTTCCGGCGGCGGCATGCTTGTCTGTAAAAACGGGGATATAGTAAAAAAGGTAAGATTTTGGGCTACCCAGGCCCGTGATACCGCGCCATGGTACCAGCATACGGAAATCGGGTATAACTACCGGATGTCCAATATCTGTGCCGGCATTGGGCGAGGGCAGTTAAAAGTTCTAGATGAGAGAATCGCTAAAAAGAAATTTATTTATGAGCTGTATAAAAGGTCGTTTGCTGATATCCCTGAAATCACCATGATGCCAATTTGCGAATATGGTTCACCGAATTACTGGCTTTCGAGTTTTGTTTTAAATGCGTCTTGCGCTATAAAACCAATGGACATTATCAATGCACTCGCTAAAGAAAACATAGAAAGCAGACCTGTTTGGAAGCCTATGCACCTGCAACCGGTGTTTGCTGACAAACCTTTCTTTAGCTGCAATGAAGACAGGATAAGTGCAGCAGAAAACATTTTTAACAGGGGGGTGTGCCTACCAAGTGACACTAAGATGACATACGAAGACATTGAGTTAGTCGTCAGGACAATCCGTCAATTATTTAGAAAGAGATTTGTGTAGGGGGTTAATGTATGTATAAAAAGTATTTTAAAAGAATAATTGACTTTATCTTATCGCTTACCGCGTTAGTTTTTTTTTCACCTGTGATAGTTATTCTTGCGTTGTCAATTAGGAAAAAACTGGGCAGTCCGGTGATATTTAAGCAAATGCGCCCTGGTAAAGATGAAAGAATATTTACAATGTGCAAATTTAGAACAATGACCGATGAACGGGATGAAAACGGGGCACTGTTGCCGGATAGTATAAGGCTTACTGAATTCGGCAGGTTTCTGCGTTCAACAAGCCTGGACGAACTTCCTGAAATATGGAATATCTTAAAAGGTGATATGAGTATTGTAGGTCCCCGGCCGCAATTGGTCAAAGACCTGGTTTTTATGGATGAGGAACAACGCAAAAGACAAGTGGTTATGCCTGGTTTAACTGGCTGGGCGCAGATTAATGGGCGCAACGGTATTTCATGGGAAGATAAGCTGGCGCTTGACCTTGAATATATCCAAAATATTACTTTCACCGGTGACATGAAAATAATCCTGGGGACAGTGGCAAAGGTATTCAAACGAGAGGGTATCGGTGCCGATGGCATGGACACCGCTGAGGATTTCGGGGACTACTTGTTGAAAGAAAAAAAGGTTTCGTCTGACCAATATATGTATCACGTTGAGAGAAGCAGGCAAATGCTGAGTGTGACCAGATGATAATATGAAGATGGAAGTCGTATACAGTCACTGCTACGGCCTTGATGTTCACAAAAAGATTGTCGAGGCCTGTGTCATTGCTCCTGAGGGTAAAGAGATTTGTACATTTTCAACGATGACAGATGACCTCATTTCGATGGTGGATTGGCTCAAAGACAAAGGTTGTACTCATGAGGCGATGGAAAGTACAGTTTCGTTTTGGAAACCCATATCAACCTATTAGAACTGAGGCTAATTTGATGAAGCTGCTTAAATGGGCATATGAAAAAACAACTAAGAGGGGAGCACCGTACTATTACAATTACAGCCTGTGGACTGTATTAATAAAACCTATCCGAAAATGGTTTAGTGCTGTGTTTATCCCATCGATACCGTTTAATACTGTTCGGATAGTGCTCTATCGTTTTTGTGGGTATAACATAGGCAAAAATGTTTTTATCGGTATGAACTGTTATCTGGATGACATGTGCGCTGATTTAATTACGATAGAAGACAATATAACCATTTCGTATGGCTGTTACTTTGCTTGCCACGGTAAAAATCAGCCACACCTTCCAATTATAATCAAGTCAGGTGCTTATATTGGAATGTGTGCAAGAATTATTTCACCTAAAAATTCTGGAGGAGTAATAATTGGAAAAAACGCTGTTATTGGTGCAGCGAGTTTAGTTAATAAGAGCGTACCAGACGGAGCAACTGCGGTAGGCAATCCAATAATGATATTGGATAAGGAAGATAGTGAATAATAGGGATCAGTGTCATGATAAATTTGGTGTTAATTATAACTCCGGTATACAACTTTAAGAATTACGTGGAAAGCACGATAAAAATGTTCCAGATCAAACATATGTTTGAAAAATACTATACTGCGCTTATAGAAACGAAACGGCTCATGAGTGTTTAACTAAGTAACACCATGAACTTGTGATTTTAATTCTTGGATAGCAGAATGCAATCTTATTGATATTGAAAATCTGAATAGGTGAGCTGAGATATTTGCGAATATTATTGATAAACCATTATGCTGGTTCGTTGAATTATGGGATGGAATATAGACCTTTTTATTTCGCTCGTGAGTGGGCAAAGATGGGACACATTGTAGATATTATTGCCGCTGATTTTTCTCATTTGCGCCAAATAAATCCCGAGGTACAGAAGGATTTTCAAATAGAGCAAATTGATGGCATAACATATCACTGGGTTAAAACAGGGCGATACGAGGGGAATGGCGGCAAGAGAGCTTTAACTATGATACAGTTTGTTTCCAAGCTGTACCGGCGTGCGGGAAGAATTGCAAAGGAACTGAAGCCCGACGCTGTCATTGCATCTTCTACCTATCCGCTGGATACATATCCGGCGAGACGTATTGCCAAGCTGGCGCATGCCAGGCTCATCCATGAAGTGCATGATATGTGGCCGCTCACCCTCATTGAGTTGGGTGGGATATCAAAGCATCATCCTTTCGTTATGTTGCTTCAGATTGCTGAGAACGCAGCTTATAGAAAGTCTGATGTTGTGGTGTCCATGTTACCTAATGCTAAAGACTATATAATACAGCATGGTATGAAAGCTGAAAATTTCCATCATATTCCCAACGGAATCGTATTGGATGATTGGAGCGACGCGGAAGATTTACCGGAATTGCATCAAAAAGCAATCAATGAAATTAAATTATCCGGGAAATTTCTTGTGTGTTATTTCGGCGGCCACGCATTATCCAACGCATTATTCGCTTTTGTTGATTCCGCCAGGTATCTCGAATCCGAAAATGTTTGTCTGTTATTGGTGGGTCAAGGCGTGGAAAAAGATAATCTGATGCAGCGAGCAAAAGCTAACGGGGCGAAAAACATCGTGTTCCTCCCGCCTGTTCCGAAGAAATCCCTGCCTAAACTCTTGGAACTTACAGATGTATTATATATCGGCCTGGCGCGTAGCCCGCTCTACCGGTTCGGGGTATCGATGAATAAGCTATTCGATGCGATGATGGCGTCCAAGCCCATTTTATATGCGGTGGATGCCGCAAATAACGATGTTGAGAATGCCCAATGCGGGATAACAGCGGAACCGGATAATGCGGAAGCGATAGCCAGAAGTATTAAGCAAATATTGAAGATGGCGCCGGTCCAACTCGCGCAGATGGGCAATAACGGGCGGCGTTCAGTTATTGAAAATAACGATTATAAAATTCTTGCAGATCGCTTTCTCAGTGTATTAAAGGTGTCCGAAAAATGAAGATAATTATTTCACATGACGTAGATCACCTGTATAATACAGACCATTTTAAAGATTTGTACTACCCTAAGTTGTGGGTTCGCAGCTGTTTGGAGTTTCTGAAAAGAGAGATATCTTTAAAAGAATGGTGGCTGCGCTTTGCAACCCCCTTTAAAAGGAGAATGCATCGTATAGATGAGCTTATGCTGTTCGACCAGGAACATGGAATTCCATCGACATTTTTCTTTGGTATGGCCAATGGATTAGGAATGTCATATACACAACAAACTGCCACGCCAGTAATTGAGTTGGCTCGGTCCCTAGGTTTTGATGTGGGTGTGCACGGTATAGCATACACTGATCACGATACAATGAAAAAGGAACATGATGATCTTGCGGCTTTGATTGGGGCTAGGGATTTCGGCATACGTATGCATTATGTTCGTTATGATAATTCAACCTTTGGGAAACTATCAGACATTGGTTATACATTCGACACGAGCGAGTTTGATAAAGCTAAAGGATATACCTTGAAATCACCGTATAAGATTGGTGATATGTGGGAGTTTCCGCTTTGTATTATGGATACATATTTGCCGTATGATTTGGATGATGCGAAGCGGGTGACTCTGGATGTATTAATTAAAGCAGAGCATGTTGGAATTGAATACCTGAATATCCTTTTCCATGACGTGCATTTTGATTTAGCATATGCCACTTACAGAGACTGGTATATGTGGCTTATTAGAATGTTGATAGAAAGGGAACATGTATTTGTCTCATACAAGCAAGCTATCGAAGACTTGACGCATCCAGATAATGATATGGAGTGGAGAGCTTAATGAGTGTGAATCATATTTGTATCATAACGGCCGGCTTTCCTACTCCTGTTTCTCCTGCCAAGTATACATTTGTCGATCAGCTTGCGTGCGCTTTCGTAGATGCAGGGAAGGAAGTTACAGTAATAGCGCCTGTAGGCCGCTTTAAAGAGAATAAAGATAAAACCGCTTTCTATCAAGCCTCGTGGAAAAGGGTAAACGGCAGTAAGAATGTGGTCAATGTATACCATCCACGGTTTTTTAGTTTTTCGTCAAAGAGAATCGGATTTATCCGTACTGGTATATGGACATTCAAGAGCTTTATGTATAGTGTGCAAAGACAGTTAGCTTCACTGCCGCAACAACCCGATGTGCTTTATTCGCACTTTTTGGTTCCTTCCGGATGCACTGCGGCATTTTTAGGTGAGAGACTAGGTATTCCATCGTTCTGTGCATTTGGCGAGAGCAGTCTCTGGTCGGTGAAAAGTGTCGGTATGCGTTTTGCAAGGCGTATGTTAGGTGGTATAACTGGAATTGTGTCTGTCTCAACTGAGAATAAGAGACGGTTAATTGAAAACAGACTGTGTGTTGAAGATAAATTAGGCGTGTTTCCCAATGGTGTAAATCATAAGCTTTTCTATCCGCGAGACAAAAAAGCAATGCGTGAGAAGTTTGGGTTTCCACAAGATAAGATTATCGGAGTATATACTGGAGCTTTTACTAGTGACAAAGGCGTTTTGCGTGTTCAGCAGGCAGCTTTGCAGATTGAATCACTCATGATGATATATATAGGCGGTGGCAAATTGATACCACGAGGAAACAACATTCTTTATTGCGCAAAGACGCCACATGTACAAATACCCGAATTACTGTCAGCCGCAGATTTCTTTGTCTTGCCAACATTAGAGGAAGGAAGCTGCAATGCGGTAATAGAGGCAATGGCTTGCGGATTGCCTATCATTTCATCAGATAGAGCGTTTCATGACGATTTGCTCTATAATGACTATTCGTTGCGCATAGATTCTGAAGATGTACGGGCAATCCAATCAGCTATGGAAACGCTTCTAAATAATCCGGATAAGAGGGAGTATATGGCTCAGGCGGCGTCGATAGCAGGGAAACAATTTGATGTAAACAAGAGGGCAGTGAGTATTTTGGAATGGATGGAAGGCATGTCGGTCAATCTCAATCAATTAGAGGTGAATTAATGGGCGCGTTTTTCCTTTACAATAGGAGTGTTGTTCTAGATATTGAATCCGTTAAACTGATTTTCCAAAAGAAAGGATTGAGCGCTCCAAGACATTTTGATTTGGGAGCATCAATTTTGTTGCTTTATCAAAAACAAATGGTAGATGAGAAGAATTATATTGAAAGTGACGGTTGTGGTCTCTTTATCACCGGGACAGTAATATACCAGGGCGGGAATTACACTGAAACCAAGGCGTTGCTTTTAAAGGATTTCCAAAATGGCATGGTAGATAAAGATGCCTTGCAAGGCAATTTTTGTTTGTTGTTTTACGATGGGAAAAACGTCACGCTGCTTAACGACGCTATGAATGTCCAGCATCTTTTTACAAACAAGTCTAAACAATTCATTACAAGTTCGTTTCTGGCAGCCATTGCAGCAGTGCCGGAAAAACTGCGCCTCAATCGTTTGGCATGCCTGGAAAAAATCACCACAGGATATATTGTAGGAGAAGAAACACTGTTTGAGCAAATACATCATATCACCAAGGCAATGCAGAATTTATCTAATATTGGATTGTGGCGCTTCTTAACATGGGATGCGACTCGACTTCCGATAGTTTTTGATCGCAGCGGGAGGAAGGACAGCGCTACAAGGCAAGTCAATGCAGTCAAGGAATATCTACTGGGAATACAGGCACTGGCAACTCAGTATAAACCGGAAATCGGGTTGTCAGGAGGATATGACAGCAGACTGCTATATGCTGGGACTTTCCGTGCGTGGCCTTTCAAAATAGCTGTGCATACACATGCGACAGAAGGCGTTAGCATCCATGATCAGGAAAAAGAAATAGTAAAGCAGATAGCGACAGCTAAAAACTCACCGTTGAAAATCATCCCGACAAATAATATGGATGCATATAACGACACGGAAATTGAGGAAATACTGAAAGACGGGCTTTATTTCTTCGATGGACGCTGTGCATACAATATGGGCGCTTTTAGCCCTGTCTATACACGAAAGTACAAGATAGGTGTTGTTGGTGATCATCGTTTGACGCTAAACGGTCTCGGAGGTGAGATGTACCGTAATTACTACATGGTTGCGCGACCCTTTATCCGTTGCAAGGAATGGATGAAAGCACATGTGTACAGTCAGTGCATTGAAATGGTGTTTAGAAATCAAAGGGATTTTGAAAATATGCACCGGCATATATGCTGCAAAATGGAACGGGAACTTGGGTTTTCCTGGCGGAGATGGATCCCTAATCTTCATATGCGCCGTTATTATAGCGAACTGCGCATGCCGGACTGCGATGCGCTGAACTGCAATGCGCATAATCAGATATCATTCTACCTAACCCCTTTTATTGAGCGCAAACTCATGGAACAAGCATATTACGGAGCCCGGTATATCGGCATCAGCGGTGAGTATCAAGCAGAGATTATACGGCAAATGGACGCGGAATTGGCGGCGTTCCCGAGTCATTACGGATTCAATTTCATGCGGCATGAGCCTTTAAAATATAAAGCATACATGTTCATACGCGGCTGGCTGCCAGATGTTATTTGGAACGCAAGGGTCAAGTTCGTTACGAAAAGAAGGAAGGAAGCGAGAGCTTTGAAGTATTTTCACGCGGTGGCAGCGAAGTGTGAGTATCTGCGCAATGCTGCGTCTTTTGCAGAGTCGCTGTTCCCTGAGATTGGTTTTGATGAATTGCGCAAAGATTATGCGATGATGCCAAATACCAGTTATATCAGTGTACTGCTGTATGAATTTCGGAATCATTTAGAGTATTAGAACATGAAAAAGGCATTGTTATTATTCTGTATTCTTACAATTATTGGTATTGAGTTCCAAAAATTGATTCCAATTTTTACGCCGGCCTTAAACCGGAGTTTGGGAATTTTGATGGGATATACCTTGCTATTGGTTTGGTGCAATAAAAACGTATTCACGAAAATTCAAACGAAAGAGATAATGCTGTGGGCGCTTTTTCTCATGTGGGCATTAGGAACGGGCATACTTGTTTCCGTAAATCAAAGTGCGATGTTTAATATGTTTATTTATTTGGTTCAATTGTCAATCCTGATTGTCGGAATAATGACACTGGTAGTTTTATATGGCAGCATTAATCAGTTCTTATACCTCAATATAGCGCTGTTTTTAATACTCTATCTGTATTTGGTGGTGACCGGACAGACCGATGCGATTTATTATCTGGGAGATCGAGAGACTCTGAAATTGGGAGATCTTCTGAACGCCAATACGATTGGGTTCATGATTTTGGGGGCGGTCATGTCGCTGATCGCTTTGATTAAAGCGGGAAAAGTCAAATGGCCTATCCGGTTATTGAAGCTGGCGGTTATAGCGTTTTCCTGTTATATGATTTTGCAAACAGGCTCCAGAAAAACCGCGCTGACATTGTTGATGTTCGTTATTGTTTGGTATTTGCTATGCGTTGCACCCAGATTCGGACGTTGGACAAGCGGCAAAGGGATGAAAGCGATACTGCTTGCGGTGGCAGGCGCGGGATTACTGTGGTATATGATTATTCCTTTTGCGTTGGAAAACACATATTTCGGAATAAGATTTGAACATTTACTAACTGGCGAAAATCAAAGTGCAATAGTGAGAGAAATAATGTATAGAGAGTCGTGGGAATTCTTCCAGAAATATCCCATATGTGGACTTGGCCTTGACCAATTCCGTTACCATTCCGTAACTGGATTATACTCGCATTCAAATTATGCGGAGATTTTGGCTGATACCGGGCTGGTAGGCTGCCTGTTGTTCTTTCCGATATATTACATTTTGGGACGAAAGCTTTGGAGAATCCGAAAGCATGCCCCGAGAACTAGCGACACGTGGTATATGTCCGGCTGCTTGCTTTGTATGCTAGTTGCCGAGCTTGCGCTTGGCTTTGGCATGGTTTCCTTTACAGCCATCAGTCACTGGCTAATTATAGCTCCCATTATGGGGTATGTGGTAATTCACAATAACACGGAGACACTAAAAAGACAAGTATAAGCTTAAATACAAATCAAAGGTGATAGGATGAGCAAAGTCTTGAATAGTAGAAATAAGATTGAAAATAAATGCGCCATTATCTTTGGCTCATATATCAACGCATGCAGCATTTACCAGTCACTTTTTTTAATTGGATATGATGCCTCTGTCTATATAATTGACGAGGTTGAGGGAACAAAATGCCTGGCCGACATTGCGGCAAAAAAAGCTGCCGTTATTAAACGAAGCTTGCAGCAACCTGAAGAAGCTGTTGCGTTGATCAATGAAATTGTGCCTGGTAATGTTACGAAGCACATTTTCTTCACTTCAGAGGAATGTATTGATGCCGTCAAGTTTGCCGTGCAAGAAGGTACGCTGCAAAATACAGTGGCATTTACCGGTGCTGGAATCAGCAACGACGTCATATATGACCGTTATAGGTTTTACGAATTCATTGACGCGTTGAATTGCACACATATACCCCGCACTATTACCAGTGCTGCGGATCCTTTTTTGGCATTCGGCGAGCGGTTTGTGGTGCGGATGAAGCGCAGTTGGCAGGGCTCAGAGAAATTGCCGCGTTTGAGCATAGTTAACGGGAAAGCGGAATTGGAGGCTTTGGAGCAGGAGTATGCCGAGAATGGCTATACTCGGGATATGTGGTGCTACCAGGAACTTCTCAGCATTTCGGACAAGCATAATGTATCTGTCTGTGGCTGGCGCGACGCCCGGTTCCGGCAGTACGCGGTTACGCGTAAACTGGTGCAGCATCCGCCCAAAACTGGCAATGGCGATGTTGTGGAAACGATAGCTGATTTCCCACAGGAATTGTTGAGCGCGACTAGCACCATTTTGGATGCATTGGACTATGCGGGTCCCTTTGAGCTTGAATTCGTATTCGATTTAAATGAAAACGTGTATAAGGTTATTGAGCTTAATCCGCGTTATTGGATGCAGCACGGGCTGATAAACAGTCTGACAAATCATGCCTTGGTACGGAGGAATATTGGGGAATCGGAACTAAAGGTACTTCCCGCAGAAGAATTGCCGCACCGCTATTGGATTAACAGCAATCAAGCATTATTTCGCCTGATGAAAGGGCAACTAGCCATACTAGGTTATTTTAAGAATAGTATATGTTTTCCAGGAATCAAGGCAAGCGTTAAGTGGGCCTTTCACTATAAAAGGTATAAGCAGTTTAAAAAGAGAATAACAAATGCGCATCAGGTGCAAATAAAATGAAACAGAAAACGGTATAATTTTCCCAACTGGTTTTTATACATTTAATGAAATGCAGTGAGGCCGTATGAAAAAGAATATTTGCCATTTTACTATTAAACATAGAACTGACGACAATCGTATTTTTGAATTGCAGGCGGTAAATATTGTGAAGGCGGGCTATAATGTAAGAATTTTGGGCCTATGTGAACAAGAAGGAGAAATCCATCTAGTCAATTTGCAATCAATTGCAAAAGGGCATTTGCGCATATTTAAACAATGTATGGCACAAAAATGTGATTTGTATGAATTCCATGACCCATCACTGCTCTGGGTTGGTGTGTTGCTTCGAATCTATGGAAAAACCGTCATCTTTGACGCGCACGAAAATTACGAAGAAAAAATAAAATCGCGTATTGAGTACAGACTGCCTTTTCTAAAGCCGTATAAAGGTGTGCTGGCAAAGCTCTGGTGGTTTTACGAGAAGGCTTGTGTCAGCCTACTAAGCGGCAAGATTGCAGCAGATGAAACGGTACTTAAAAAATATGGGAAGAACACGGCGCTGCTTCCCAATGTGCCTGGCAAGGAGTTTTATGAAACACCGCCTGAGCGTACGCGTACCGATGATGCATTCCGTTTAATTTATGTCGGAACACTTTCGTGGGATCGTGGAATTGTAGAGACGATAGTTGCGCTTCAAAAAACTAAATATCAAAATGTTGAGTTCCATATCATAGGTGATACAAAAGACAGGAAGTTGATTGAGTACATTGAGCAAGCGCCAAAAACTATTTGGCATGGCCGGGTACCGTGGCGGGAACTGAAACACCACCTTATCAACGCAGATGCAGGTGTCGTTCTTTTGCAACCCATAGATGCGTATCTATATTGTCCGGGCGAGAATATTGTCAAGCTGTGGGAGTACATGAGTTTAAGTCTGCCGGTGCTGATATCAGACTTCCCAAAACTGCGGGCACTGTGCGAGCGCCTGCAATTCGGTATATGCGCGAAACCTGACGACCCGGAAAAAATCGCGGGGGCGATTGACTGGATGATAGACCACCCTGAAGAATGCAAACGCTTTGGCGAATACGGAAGACAGGCGGTGGAAGAAGAGTATAATGCTGAAAAGCAGATTCAAAATGTGATTGCGCTTTACGAGCGGTTACTTGCTAAATAAACAGATGGAGACCACTTTCAATGACTAAATTGTGTACTGCATTGCGGCTGGTACTAAAAAAACCGAAAAAAATAATTCGTGCCGCTGCGGGAAATGGCTTACTCAATTTCCTACCGGACGCGCTTTACTTAAAAATGGTCTTTCAAGCTGAGACAGGCTATAAGCTAAACCTCAAAAATCCCTTGACCTACAATGAAAAACTGCAATGGATAAAATTGTTTGACCGTAAGCCAGAGTACACTATGTATGTGGATAAGCATGCGGTGCGTGCTCATATAACGCAAGTATTGGGCGAAGAATACCTAATTCCATTGATCGGAGTATACGATAGTGTTGAAGAGATAAATTGGGACCTGCTTCCTAATCGCTTTGTTCTCAAATGCACCCATGGATCAGGATGTAATATCATCTGTGGGGACAAGGGCGTACTGGATATTGAGCAATCCAAAAGGAAGCTACATCATTGGATGAAAAAGAGCTGGTACTGGTTTGGCAGAGAATGGTCTTATAGAGATATTAAGCCGCGTATAATCTGTGAGCAGTTTATAGGGACTGCGGATGGAAAGGCGCCGGTGGATTATAAGTTCATGTGTTTTAATGGTGAACCAAAGTTAATACAGGTGCATCGTAATCGTTATGAATCAGACTACTCGCTGGATTATTATAATATTATATGGAATAAAGTGGAAATTTGTCGCATAGATGCACATAATGCAGAGTCTGATGCACCTAAACCAAAACAGTTTAATCTTATGATGCAGATAGCCAGAACCCTTTCCCATGATATGCCTTATGTAAGGATTGATTTATTTGAACAGAACAACAATGTGTTTTTCGGCGAAATTACACTTTATCCTACCTCCGGTTTTTCAACTTTTGCGCGCTACGAGGATGATCTGGAACTAGGATGTTGGATTACCTTACCTCTCCAATAACTGGAAAGGGGCAGTATACATGTTGTCAATAATTATTGGCGGCGATATTGTACCGCCAAGTGATAGACTGGCAGACTTCAATAGCGGTACCCTCATTGATGAAAAAGTAATAAATTACTTGGAAGAAGCAGATGTGCGGATTTTTAATCTAGAAACACCGCTGACAAAGAGAAATACACCAATTGTAAAGCAGGGAAAGAGCTTTAGAAACGCACCGGAAGCGGTTTTAGGATTGAAGCATCTAAAGGTGGATGTAGTTAGTCTCGCCAACAATCATGTACTAGATCAAGGCGAATACGGATTGCTTGATACTATAAACGCTTTAGAAAACGCTGAAATCAGGCATGTAGGTGCGGGCCGTAACATTGAAGTTGCTACAAAATCCTGTCTTATTGAACAAAACGGCATGATAATAGGCATATATGCCTGCACGGAGCATGAGTTTTCTATTGCAACGGATACCAGCGCGGGCGCCAATCCGTATGATCCTATGGAAAGCTTCGATCATATTGCAGAATTAAAACGAAAGTGCGATAAAGTGATTGTTTTATATCATGGAGGCTATGAGTATTATCCTTATCCATCACCATTGTTGCAAAAAACTTGCCGCAAGATGGTGGATAAAGGCGCAGATTTGGTTGTATGTCAACATAGCCATTGTGTTGGATGCGCGGAAGAATATAAAGGGGCTGCGATTGTATATGGGCAGGGTGACTTTTTATCCAGCCATTTCGCGGCGGAGCGTGAAAATACAGGCCTCTTGGTGAAAGTAAATTGTGTAAGCGGAGAGCTTTTGTACCTTCCCATCTGCCAGAGAGACGGGTGTGTTATGCTTGCCCAGGGAGAGGCGAAAGACTACATATTGCAGCAGTTTGGCCATAGGTCTGCGCAAATTATGGAAATAGGCTTTATTGAAAAGCAGTTCAGGAATTTTGCTCAGAGTAAGCAGAATTATTACTTCTATGCTCTTGCGGGCTTCGGAAAATGGATGCGGAGGATTGACCGCTGGCTGTTCAGTGGAAGGCTGAGTAAAGGGCGGTATAACGCCGCAAAACGACTTGCCATACGTAATTATATCGAATGCGAGGCACACTGGGAATTGATGTTGGAGAATTTGAAAGAATGAGGGAAAAATATTACATGGACGCAGAGTCGAAGGGGCGACTAACCAAATGCTATTATTCAGCAATAGAAGACAGAGGTAGAACATAATGAACGAACTCAAGCAAAAATTTATGAACAAAACAGCAACCCTTGGCGTGATAGGACTCGGCTATGTCGGACTTCCCTTGGCTGTTGAAAAAGCCAAGGCTGGCTTTAAAACCATCGGATTTGATGTGCAAGAATCCAAAGTAGAAATGGTCAACGCCGGCCATAATTATATCGGGGATGTAGTCAACGAAGACCTCGAAGCCATCGTCAGGTCGGGACTTCTTTCAGCCACCACTAACTTTGCACAGGTGGCGCAGGCAGACTGCGTGTGCATATGCGTACCCACACCACTGGATGCTCATCAGCAACCAGACATCAGCTATGTCAAGGCTTCTGCTGATAGTATCGTTCCTTATATGCACAAGGAAATGCTGATAGTCCTGGAGTCAACCACATATCCGGGCACGACTGAAGAACTACTCAAACCCATATTTGAAACATCCGGCTTGAAATGCGGAGAGGATTTTTATCTCGCCTTTTCACCGGAACGTGTTGACCCAGGTAATCTCATATACAAAACAAAGAATACGCCTAAGGTTGTAGGTGGTATAACGCCAGAGTGTACTGATATAGCCGCTACTCTGTATGAGAGTGTATTGGAAGCGTGTATCCACCGTGTGTCTTCTCCGGCAATTGCCGAGATGGAGAAGATACTTGAAAACACATACCGCAATATTAATATCGGCCTCGTCAACGAACTAGCCATCCTGTGCAATAAGATGGGCATCAACTTTTGGGAAGTCATCGATGCAGCCAAATCAAAACCATACGGTTTTCAGGCGTTTTACCCCGGCCCAGGTTTGGGTGGGCACTGCATCCCTCTTGATCCCTACTATTTATCCTGGAAAGCTCGTGAATATGGTTTCCATACCTCTATGATAGAGGCATCCATGATGGTAAACGACCGCATGCCGGAATACTGTTTAGAACGAGCAGCAAAGATTCTCAATCGCTTCAAGAAGGCATTGAATGGTTCTAAGGTATTAGTGCTTGGCGTAGCTTACAAGCAGGACATCGATGATTATAGGGAAAGCCCCGCTATTAAAATGATTGAAGGGCTGGAAAAAGAGGGTTCATATGTCGTGTACTTTGATCCGTTCGTACCCGAGTACCGTAAGCAAGGAAAGATTGTGAAAGGCGAGCCGGAGTTGAACGCAGAGCTGATTGAAAGTGCTGATTTGGTTGTGATTACAACAGCACATTCTAACGTCGATTACGTCCTGGTGCAAAAACATGCCAAAATAATTTTTGATACAAAAAATGCGATGAAAGAAATAGAAAATAGAGACAATGTTGAAGTGTTATAATTGAAAAGTAAATATTGAAGGATAAACCTCAGAATTATTAATTAAGGAGAATAAAATGCAATTCAGAGATTTACAAGCTCAATACCAAAAGTATAAAGCTGAGATTGATTCTGTTATTCAGGAAGTGTTATTAAGTACAAACTTCATCAGCGGTAAAGAGGTTAGTGAATTGGAAGCGCAGCTAGCTGAATATGTTGGTGTGAAGCACTGCATCTCCTGTGCGAATGGGACTGAAGCGATGACACTGGTGATGATGGCGTGGAGTATTAAAGAAGGAGACGCGGTTTTCATACCCGACTTCACGTTTTTCTCAACGGGTGAAATTGTTTCTTTTGAAGGGGCGACTCCAATATTCGTGGATGTAGACAGAGACACATTCAATATAGATACGGTGAAACTGGAGAAAGCCATTCAAAAGATTATAGCGGGAGGGAAATTAACTCCTAAAGTTATTATTCCTGTTGATTTATTCGGTTTGCCTGCAAACTACCCTGAAATAGAGATATTAGCGAAAAAATATAACCTGTTGGTGCTGGAAGACGGCGCTCAGGGCTTCGGTGGCAATATAAATGGACGAAGAGCCTGCAGCTTTGGTGACGCAGCGACCACATCATTCTTCCCTGCAAAACCGCTAGGATGCTATGGAGATGGTGGAGCTGTGTTTACCAATAATGACGAGTTGGTACAGCTTATCAGATCCCTCAAGGTTCACGGTAAGGGAGACGATAAATATGACAATGTGAGGATTGGTGTTAATTCGAGATTGGATACCATTCAAGCCGCCGTCTTAAAAGTTAAATTGAAAGCCTTTATCAACCATGAGCTGGAAGACATTAACAGGGTATACCGGCTTTACAATGAAAGACTGAGCGGTATTGTTGAAATACCAGTAATACCTGATGGGTTTTGTTCTAGTTTTGCTCAGTACACGATCAAGCTGAAGGATATAGAGCAGCGTTATGGCCTGCAAGCTAGGCTGAAAGAACAGGGCATTCCAAGCATGATTTATTATGTTAAGCCTATGCATAAACAAGGGGCGTTTGCCAATTTAGAGTTTGATGATAATGATTTTGAAGTGACCAATGAGCTGAGAGATATTGTACTTTCTCTGCCGATGCATCCTTATCTAACTGAAGAGGATGTTAAAGCTGTGTGCAAAGTGATTAAATCTTACATAGATTGAGTTACTTTAGAAGAATGCAAGTACAAAATATACAATCGTTATACATAATGTAGGGTACTCGAAGGCTTAAGGGGAGAATTGCATGTGGAATGAGTGAAAAAGGGAAAGTACTATTTAATTCGGGATTATATACTTTCAGTTCTTTACTGGTAAGAGCGATTGGGTTTTTGTTATTGCCGGTTTATACTTTGTTTCTGTCACCAGAGGATTATGGCATAACAAATCTGGTCAACGGTTTTAATGGTTTTGCTACATATGTTGTTGCGTTTTCGCTTTACTCGGCAGTTATCCGTTTCTATGCCGATTATAAAGACGACAGGGAGAAACTGAAGCAATTCTATGGAACTGTTGTGGCTTTTGTGTTCTGTTCAGGTTGTATTTTTGTCGGACTGGGTTTTATCCTGCAAGAACTATTAATCAGATGGTTCTTTGAAGGGATTGCATTTTATCCATATGTTGTTATTGCATTACTTAGCCTAACATTTACCAGCTTGCATACGGTGCATCAGAGCATCATGCAGGGCATGCAGGTTGGTAAAAAGCTGACGATTGTCAACCTTACGGTTTTCGGTCTCCAAGTGGGGCTTAACCTACTGTTCATTGGTGTGTTCAAACTGGGAGCGGTCGGTGTCTTGCTTGCCACGTTGATTATAAATGTTAGCTATTTTGCATATATGGTAATCGACTTAAAAGCGAACAACCTGGTAGCCTTTTGTATAAATAAAACGGTATTGCGTGAAGCACTAAGATACTCCATACCTCTTATGCCCCACAATCTATCTACCCATATCGCTAGCTTTGCTTCACGTGTCTTTATCAATAATAGCGGAAGTCTGTCATCAGTAGGTATATATAGCGTAGCATCGCAGTTTGGTGCTATCATAGATACGGTGCAAGCGTCTGTAAACCGAGCTTTTGCACCATGGTTTTATGATATGATGAATAATGGTGATGATGGCGGTAGGAGAGAAATTATTAGTCTATCACGCTCCCTGCTAATACTATACTCGCTACTGTACATGGTGATTGGTCTCTTTTCGCAGGAAGCTATCATAATCATGACTAACGAAAGATATATAATGGCGTGGACAGCTATCCCGATACTGGTAGTGGCTTTCTCTGTCAAATCAATATACTACTTCTTTGTCAATGTACTTTTTTACTACGTGGAAGCGGCGAGGTTAATATTCATAGCGACAATTATAGGCAGTCTTGCTGATATCATATTTGCTGCTATATTAGTTCCGATTTACGGGATGTATGGCGCTGCTGTGTCGTTTTTAAATGCAAAAATCATTGTAGTGACAATTGTGGTTGTGATGAGCAAAAGGTATAACGATATCGGCTATCGGGTTACTGAAATGTTTAGAATAGTAGTTCCGAGTTTACTATTCATGGGAGCTGGGTTGTATTTCAGTTATACAAGGTACATGATAGTGTTTAGTTGGACAAATCTTCTTTATAAGTTAGGAGTATTATTTGCCTATTTAGCTTTTTTATATTTGACTAATAGGAGAATGATAGACAGAATCATAAAGTCAGGGAAAATACAGGAGTTACTATGGAGAAAAAAGCATGTCAAACAAGGTCAGAAAGGATAGTATACTCGATTCAACGAGTTTAAGGGAAAGTTTAACAATGAAGTTTATCTAGCAAGAGTTGTGGAGGCAGTTATAATGCAATGGTTAATGCAAGAAATCAAAAAAAGGCCTAAAATACAAAAAAAGCTTTTGTCCATTATAGGAATGGTTAATAAATGCTATATGTATCTGGTTAATAAAATTATGGGGGTAAATGAAACCAAGGCAGTATTTATAAGTTTCGGAGGTAAATCTTATTCTGACAATCCAAGAGCGATCTCAGAAAAATTGCATGAGATGAACCCAAAATTTGAAAATGTTTGGTTGTTTAATAATCCAAAAGAAAAAAGAAAAATCGTCCCTGATTATGTACGGTGTGTTAAAGCTGGCTCATACAGAGCTTTGAAAGAACTGGCAACAGCGAAATATTGGGTAGATAATTTCACCAAACCTCTTACAACTTATAAGAATGAAGAACAAGTATACATTCAAACATGGCACGGGGATAGAGGTTTTAAAAAAGTTTTGTATGATTCACCTTTTATTTCAAAAGAAACGAAATATATTGAAAGTGTGATTTGTGACTTAGCATTGTCAGGTTCTGACTATGCAGATAAAGTATACAAAACCGCTTTCCGTTATATAGGCGAAATACTGAAATATGGTTGCCCACGGAATGATGTCTTAATTGAAAATGATTGTAAAAAAGCATTAGCGCTGAAAGAGCAATTGAATATTAACGAAAATACTAAAATTTTATTATATACACCAACTTTAAGAAGAGAGGCTGCCAGTCACTATACGTTGCAACCGATGGGTGAGATTGATTGGTTTGTAACACTGAAGGCTTTAGAGAAAAAGACAGCCAATGAGTGGATCTGTCTAGTAAGAGCGCATAGCGCTGTAAAAGGATTGTCGGGAATCCCAAACGATTTCTCTAAAATAATTGATGTGACATCCTATGAGGACATCAGTGATTTATTGCTGATATCTGATTTGCTGATAACCGATTATTCATCCAGTGCTGGTGATTTTGCATTATTGTATAAACCTATTATACTTTTTCATAATGATGTTGACGATTATATAAAAAATGACCGAACATTCTATTTTGATTTAAACAAATCTCCGTACATGATAGCGCATGATCAAGATGACTTAGTAAAAATGATTAAAGAAATAGATTGGAATAGTATTCCCCAGAATTGCAAAGGGATACTTGATTTTTATGGAACTTTTGAAACAGGTAAGGCGTCCGAAAAAGTAGTGGAGTATATATTGAGTAAATAAAAATAAGGTTTGTTGATTAGTTGAATAATGGACAATATAAGATAATTTATAAATGGGAGATGGAGGAAATGATGAATATAGTATTACTTACTGCCGCTGGTAGCGGGACAAGGACAAATCAAGATATACCAAAACAATTTTTGCATGTAAACAATAAACCTATTATCATTTATACAATGGAAGCATTTCAAAAGCATCCAAGTATTGATTCCATTATTACTGTTGGACTGCAGGGATGGTTGGAAATATTATGGGCTTACGCAAAACAGTTCAATATCAGTAAATTGAAATGGATTGTACCGGGAGGTATTACCGGACAAGAATCGATTCGAAACGGTTTAGAAGAACTGAAATTGAATTGCAGTGGCGATGATATAGTGTTGGTTCATGATGGCAATCGTCCTTTAGTATCACAAGATGTGATAACTAACAGCTTGGTTAAATTTAAAAAATACGGTTGTGCAGTAGCTGCAGTACCTTGTATAGAGGCAGTTTTTAAAAGCGATGATGGAGTTTCATCTGATTTGACTATTCCAAGAGAGCAATTATATAGAACGCAGACGCCTCACGTATATAAGTTGTCAAAACTACTTTGGGCGCATGAACAGGCTAAATTAAAAAATATTACAAATACTGCGGCAACTTGTTCTTTGATGAATGCGTTAGGAGAAAGTATCTATTTTTCTGCTGGTTCTGAAAAAAATATTAAAATAACCACAATTGAAGATATTGAAATATTTAAAGCGTTGCTAAGTGCTAAAAATGAGGCATGGATTAAGTGAGGGGAGAAAATGTTAATAAACAATGAAATATATCGAACGGATTTGAAAGATATATCAAGCAGTAATTTGAATTGGGATGAATTAAAAGGGAAAAGTGTATTGGTTACTGGCGCAGCAGGGCTTATATGTTCTTGTATTATTGATTTTCTTATGTATAGAAATCATTGCAATAATGATTGTATAACAATATATGCTTTGGGAAGAAATGAAGCTGCAATAAGAAGCAGGTTTTTATCCTATTATAATTCAGAACAATTTGTGTTTATTAAGCAAGATATTTGCAAAAAGATTGAGATTAATAAACAAATTGATTACATTATTCATGGAGCCAGTAATGCTCATCCTGCAGTTTTTGCATCCGATCCGGTAGGAACAATGATGTCTAATTTTTATGGTATGTACAATGTTTTTGAATTAGCAAGAAAATGCAAAGAAGTTAAAGTTAAAGTTATATATATATCATCCGGCGAAATATATGGGGAACCCGAACCGAGTATTGAAACGTTTGACGAAAATTACAGTGGCTATGTTAACACAATGAATGCACGGTCTTGTTATCCGAGTAGCAAGAGGGCAACTGAAACATTATGTTCTAGCTACGTAAAACAATTCAGTCTTGATGTTGCTGTTGTAAGACCTTGTCATATTTATGGTCCAACCATGACAATGAAAGACAGTAGGGCCGTAGCAGTTTTTTTGAGAAATGTTTTGGCTGGTCAGGATATTGTAATGAAGAGTCAAGGAAATCAAATTAGATCATATTGTTATGTTGCAGACGCTGTATCAGCGATTTTGACTGTTCTCTTAAATGGGGAAATTGGTAATGCTTATAATATATCTGACAAAAATTCAATTATCTCAATTAAAGAAATGGCATATTTAATTGCTGAGATGGGGAAACAAAAAGTAATTATCTCAGAACCAACTGAAATGGAAAAAAGCGGCTTTACACCTGTAACGCGTCAAGTATTGGATTCTGTTAAATTGGAACTTCTAGGATGGCTGGCAAAGACAGATATTAAATTTGGAATAAATAAAACACTTCAGATTTTTTCAGGGTAGTACAAAAACTTTTTCAGAGTACCTGTTTGAGGTAAAATATGGAGACAAATAATAATTTAACTGCAAATAGAAGTGGCTTTTGGTCAGTAGAACTTACTATTTTACTGAGATAATCTACAACTGCATTTTACTCTAAATCAATTTATCAGATATCATTAAAGAGTGCAAGAAAATAGAGGGAGGTTTGCTGCCGGGAGACGATGTGGATCCCACTAGTAGTCTGTTAACTCTTAAACTGTGGATAAAGCCGCTTTAATTTGGTTCTT